>NZ_JAFFQC010000200.1 GCF_016918545.1 Desulfobulbus alkaliphilus
GCCGTGACCCGGCTCATGTCGTACATGGTGACGGCCACGGTGGCCTTGATGCGGGTATCCATGGCGGCGGCGTTCAGGCCCATGCCGCCGAAGCCGCAGATGCCGATGATGCCGATGCGCTCCGCATCCACCGCGTCCAGCGTGGTGAGGAAGTCCACCGCAGCGCTGAAGTCTTCGGTATTGATGTCCGGCGAGGCCACGTGACGCGGCTCGCCGCTGCTCTCGCCCGTATAGGAGGGGTCGAAGGCCAGCGTCAGGAAGCCGCGCTCGGCCATGGTCTGGGCATAGAGCCCGGACGCCTGTTCCTTCACCGCGCCAAAGGGACCGCTCACGGCCAGGGCCGCCAGTTTGCCCTTGGTGCCCCGGGGCACGTACAGGTCGCCCGCCAGCATAGTGCCGTAACGGGTGCGGAAGGTCACTTTACGATGTTCCACTTTGTCGCTCTGGGGAAAGACCTTGTCC
>NZ_JAFFQC010000201.1 GCF_016918545.1 Desulfobulbus alkaliphilus
GCTGTAGACTGCTTGCTGCATATAGATGGACGCATCGCAGTTACCGGCATGGGCAAGAGCGGTCATGTAGCGCGCAAGGTTGCAGCTACATTGGCTTCTACGGGCAGTCCCGCCTTCTTCATCCACCCGGCGGAAGCCAGCCATGGGGATCTGGGCATGCTGGCCAAGGGGGACGCCGTACTTGCCTTCTCAAACTCGGGAGAGACCCAGGAATTAACGGACATCATCGCCTATGCGGCCCGCTATCGCCTACCACTTGTTGCCGTCACAAAACGGCCTGACAGCATGCTGGGAAAAAATGCCGATTATGTGTTACAGCTTCCTGATGTGAAGGAAGCCTGCCCTATCGGTTGCGCCCCCACGACATCCACTACCATGCAGCTTGCCCTGGGGGATGCTCTGGCTCTGACGCTCTTGCAGGCGCACGGCTTTCGCCCGGAAGATTTCCGGCGATTCCACCCC
>NZ_JAFFQC010000202.1 GCF_016918545.1 Desulfobulbus alkaliphilus
GCTGGGAGAAGGCATAGCCCTGCCCCACTCCCTCGGCCTGCTGGCCCACCGCACCCTGATCCATACAGTACAGGCCTCGAGTGGGGCAATGGTGAGACCACCACCCTCATCTTCGTGCTTGCCATCAGCAAGGCGGACTACGAGGAGGCGATGGAGCTCTACGATCTGTTTCTGGCGCTGATGAACGAAAAAGCCAGCAGGAATCTGCTGGCTTGTCGGGACTTTAACGACTTCAAGGCGCTGGCGCGCGCCGGGTCATGACGGCAAAGGAGGTGCCGCTCACTCCTCGTTGAAGCCCGAGGTGAACAGTGCCACCACGGCGGCCAGGGCCTCCACTTCTTCGGGGCCCTCCACCTGCACCTCCACCTGCTTGCCCTGGGCGGAGTCCAGCATCAGCAGACCGATCACGCTGTCCGCATCGGCCTCGATGCCGTCTTCGTTGCGCAGCAGCACATGAGCAT
>NZ_JAFFQC010000203.1 GCF_016918545.1 Desulfobulbus alkaliphilus
CAACGGCATCCGCATGATCGAGCAATACGGGCCCTACGAGATCCACGGCGACCCGGCGGTGATGCTGCCGCTGGACCGCCTGTTGCAGGCCTTCGTCAAGCAGCACCGGATGAAGCTGCCCGGCGGCGCGGCCTACGTCCCCTGCTACCGGGTGGTGCAGACCGAGGCGGCCTGAGCGCGCCCGCTCCGGCATCCCTGCGCCGCGCGCGGGGATGCCCATTTATTCCGAGCCGGGCGTACGGCTTCCTGCTACTCTTTTCCGTTCATGCCTCGAATCGCTGGCCCTGACCTCATGTCCCCATCTCCATCGCCAGCCCTCGCCGCACTCCGCGACGCCACCCGTGACCTGCACGCAGAACTGGACCGCCGTTCGCCGTTGGGCGACGACGATCTCGACGACCGCGCCTACCTCGACCATGCCGGACGCATCCTTGGCTGGCTCGAACCCCTGGAGCGCGCGC
>NZ_JAFFQC010000204.1 GCF_016918545.1 Desulfobulbus alkaliphilus
TCATCACTGCGACGGCGAACACCATCATCATGAGCCGCAGGTCCCCGTCATCCGCCTGCCGTCTCGCAATCCATAAGCGCAGTTAAGGACATTCAAGTGGACAGCTTTCTGTTATACGCCCTCGCGGCCGGCCTCGGCATCGCCCTGCTGGCCGGGCCCCTCGGCAGCTTCGTGGTGTGGCGCAAGATGGCCTACTTTGGCGACACCCTCTCACATGCCTGCCTGTTCGGCATAGCGCTGGGTATTTTGCTGCAGGTGGATCTCACCCTGGCGGTGGTGGTCTGCTGCCTCGCCATGGCCATGCTGCTGGTGATCATGAGCCGCAACCAGCAGGTGGCGACCGATACCCTGCTCGGCATCCTGGCCCATAGCGCCCTGTCGCTCGGCCTGGTCACCTTGAGCTTCATGGACAACGTGCGGGTGGATCTGATGGCCTACCTGTTCGGCGATCTGCTCTCGGT
>NZ_JAFFQC010000205.1 GCF_016918545.1 Desulfobulbus alkaliphilus
CCCGTAGCCAGCGTTGCAGCTCGGCGGTACTGGCCCCTGCCCGATGCAGGGCCAGCAGCTCCCCAGCGTGGCGATCCAAGCGGGAGCGGACAAAGTTGCGTTTGCGGATAGTGGCGGTCTGCTGACGCAGGGTGGCCAGCTCGGTGAGGGGGTCAAATACCATGGGGCCTCCATTGTAAGAACATCCAGCATCGATCAAATCGTGCTGCGGCAGTTACCTACCGATTCGCCCCTGTTTTTCCACCAAAGTGGACTGGCTCGGACCGTTCTCGCCATCGAGATTATCTAGTTCCCGTTCTGTCGCTTTCGCGTCTCCCATTTTCTTGTCGGGGTTCAGTGTGCTCGCCGTTTTTGGCAGATTCTCGGATGGTTTAGCCTGGCTCCGTTATCGCAGGGCCCCTTAGAGGGGGGCGGGCTCACTACAAACGTCCCCAGCATAGGGCAAATATATGTGCTAATAC
>NZ_JAFFQC010000206.1 GCF_016918545.1 Desulfobulbus alkaliphilus
GGGGACAGGTGCGTCCGTGCGCGAGGTCATCGACGGTCTCGCGGCCGTGTCCGGGCTGACCATCGACCCGATCGTCGAGGCGCGCCGCGCCGGCGACCCGCCCCAGCTGGTCGGCTCGCCCGAGCGCATCAACGAGATCCTCGGCTGGCACGCCGAGGCCGGCCTCGAGGAGATCCTCTCGTCGGCGTGGAAGGCCTGGCAGGCCGGTCCGCGTCCGATCGACGTGTGACCGACCGGCACGCCCGGTGACTGAGACCGGCACCGGGGACGGTGCTGCGACCGACGGACCGAGGGTCTCGTCCGCGGGTGTCAGCCTGCTGCCACCCGCCGGCTGGGTGGTCGTCGACGACGTCTCGGGGAGCGGGGCGAGGGCTCCCGTGGCCTCGCTCGCCGACGCCTCGGGCCGCCACGTCGCCGCACAGCTGAGCGTGCGCAGGCTCGCACCGCTCGTCTCGGGTG
>NZ_JAFFQC010000207.1 GCF_016918545.1 Desulfobulbus alkaliphilus
CTTATGGACTTGTTTGAAGCGATCAAGACCCGGCGCAGCATCCGTTCCTTTACCGAGGAGCCCGTCAGCCAGGAAGACATGGACCGCATGCTGGAGGCCGCCATGTGCGCCCCCAGCGCCAACAACCGCCAGCTTTGGCATTTTGTCGTGATCCGTGACCGTGAGATGCTGCGCAAGGTGGCGGAGGTCCATCCCTATGCCAAAATGGCGGCAGGCGCGGCCGCGGCCGTCATCATCTGCGCCGATCTAAATGAAGAGAAGACCCCCGGGTTCTGGGTCCAGGATTGTTCGGCGGCCACGCAGAACTTCATGCTGGCGGCGCGTGCCCTGAACATCGGCACGGTCTGGTGCGGTCTGCACCCCATCGAAGACAGGGCCCGGCCGTTCCGCGAGATCTTCCACATGCCGGACAACATCCGCCCCCTGAGCCTGATCGTGCTTGGGCATACGGATCAGGAA
>NZ_JAFFQC010000208.1 GCF_016918545.1 Desulfobulbus alkaliphilus
GGGTGGCCCCTTGGGCACAGGCCTAATCCACGGTCTGAAGCTCGTGGCCGTCGCGGTCGTGGCACAGGCCGTCTGGGATATGGCGAGGCGACTGTGCCCGGATCACCGCCGAGCGGCCATCGCGCTCATTGCACTCGCGCTGCTCAGCGTTTTGACTACGGTGTATGCGCAGCTCCTCGTCATCGTTGTCGGGGCGGTGCTGGGGCTCCTGCTGTGCCAGCCGGATGCGTCGGCCAATCCGGTCAGCCGACATGCACACGTCCTCGAATTCCGTGTGTCGCGCGCTGCGGGGGCCGTTGCGCTGGTGCTGTTCTGCCTTCTCTTGTTTGGTCTTCCTGTACTGGCTGCCCAAACTGGCCGCGCCGCTCAAGTGTTCGATGCGTTCTACCGATCTGGCGCGCTGGTCTTTGGCGGTGGCCACGTGGTGCTGCCCCTGCTGCAACAACAAACTGTAGCCA
>NZ_JAFFQC010000209.1 GCF_016918545.1 Desulfobulbus alkaliphilus
GAGCCCAGCAGCACACCGATGCTGGCCACCACCATGATGACCTTGAAGCTGGCGATGCGCGAGCCTATGGCCGAGTTGAGGAAGTTGACGGCGTCGTTGCTGACGCCCACGAAAAGGTCCACTGCGGCCAGGATGGCCAGAAATACCAGTATGAGCAGAAAGATGCTTTCCACGTCCCGTCTCCTGCGGAATAGTTTGAGAATGAGGCATATTCTGTGTAGGCAGGTTTTGTTACAAATCGGTGACGGAGGCGGGAAAATGCAGGGAAGAGAAGGGCTGCCGGGAGAGGACGTTTGTAATTTTACGGGGTCAGCCTGCTGGTGAGAGGAGCCTGAAAAAAGCCACCCGGTACCGGGTGGCTTTATCTTGTATATCATGATGAAAAATAGCGTAGCCGCTCCACGAACATGGGCCAGCGATAGCGTGCGGCCTTACGGCCTTTGCGCAGTGCATCCAG
>NZ_JAFFQC010000020.1 GCF_016918545.1 Desulfobulbus alkaliphilus
ATCCCCCGGCTTTGCCGGGGGATTTTCTGGGGGAATTAATAATAAGACTCAAGGGGAACTCTGGATATCGTAGATGCGAAAAGCGTGTCTCGGCAGCAAAATGCCTTGGACCAGCTGGGTACAGATAACAGGCAAAACCGGCTTGAAAAGAACAGTCCAGGCAATATTATTTCAGAATAAGTTCAATACTGTAGCAGGTCCGTATAACACATTTTGCTGCCACAACCAGCGAGGCCTCCGTTGAAAACGCACGCGTCCCCTGATCCTTTCCTGGTGTTCCTTTTGATTGGCTGCACAATGCTGTTGATTGCCGGCTGTACCGCAAAAAAACAAACGGAACCTGGCAGCTAGGCCAGGAAGCTTAATAGCTCTTTGAAATCGCGACAGTTCACTCGGATTAAACCTATTGTTACCTTGGTTCGTCTGGATCTGCCACCTCTGTCATTGCCATCAGCAACGAATATGTCTTTCGCGCCAGAGTCTGGGCCCATATTGGAATTTCTGAAAAGATACTAAGCGGATGGCGGCAATGGCACACCGTTGTAAGTACTTGATTCTGCAGGTAGTACGATGCTGTAATCCGCGCCCCCGATGAGCGTCAGGCTGGTGTGTGGTATTTGCTAAACGTCATCAACACTGTTCGCATGCCCGAGACGGGGTACTGGAAATTTTTCAACCGGTTTCCACTCCCGGCAGAGAGTGTGGCGAACGAGAAAAAGAGCGATTATTTCAACAGAGCTGGACTCCTTCACGAGGTCTTTAAGCACCGTATACCGGATGTTCTCGCGGACTTGTTTGGTGACAAGCGGAAAATGCAGCGTCCCTGCTGATCGCCTCCTCTCCCAGGAAAAGGAGCCGATCAGCTACCTTTCCGATCAGATCAGCATGATGACTGACCAGAAGGATGGCACACTGCCGTTCGCGGGCACAACGCACCAGCAGATTCATCATCTCCTGCTGGGTAATCAGATCCAACCGTGACGTTGGTTCATCGGCAAACAGAAAGATCGGATCAAGAAGCAGAACCCGCAGCAGGGCGAAACGCTGTAATTCACCACCGGAGATCTGCTCAGGGAGACGATCGAGCAACTCCGGTTGCAACCGAAGCTCGTCCATCAAGGTATCCCTGATCCCGGGTTGCAGCGCATGGAGCCGGATCAGATCTTCAACCGCCTGACCAATGGTTATCGAGCGGGGAAAAGCGGCCGGTGGATCCTGATAAAGTTTCTGATATCGCAATGGTGGATGGGAGCCATCCCGCCAGACTGTGCCGGTGTCCGGCTGCAGCAGGCCCAGCAGCAGGTCACCGAAGGTACTCTTGCCACAGCCGCTGGGTCCGGTCACGCCGACGATTTCTCCAGGAGCAATGCTAAAATTTTGGTGCTTGAACAGTTGTTTGCCCCCTCGAGTAATACCCAGCGAATGTGCCTTAATCACCGGGCTGACACCATTGCTGGCCCGGCCCCCCAATTTTTCCCAGGACGCGGGATCAGCCGCCAGCAATCGTTTACTGTAAGGATGAACTGGATTTTGCAAAACCCTGGCGGCCGGTCCCTGCTCAACGATCCTGCCTTCGCACATAATCGCCACGTGCCCCCCAAGGCGACGGGCCACTCCAATATCATGGGTGATGGTCAGCAGGCCGATTCCATCAGCAACTTTTTGCAGGAGAAGATCGACAATATCCTGCCAGCGCTGGGCATCCAGGCCCTTGGTTGGTTCGTCCGCCAGTAATATACCGGCCCCACCGACACTGGCAGCGGCAAAGGCAACCCGTTGGGCCATGCCTCCGGACAATTCCGATGGTAATTTTCCCGCGGCATCAGTCAAACCAAGCCCGCTTAAGGTAGCTTGAGCCAAGCGACCCGCTGACGCACCGGAGACGGCCCCCGCAACCATATATCCTTCCTTGACCTGAGGAAGAACCCGCATGGTCGGATCAAGGGCCAGCCAGGGTTCCTGGGGCAATATCGCCAACTCCCTGCCCCAGATTGCCCGGCGCTGCTTCGGTATCAGGCCAAGCAGATCCCGTTCTCCCAGGAAAATCCGTCCCTGGGCCCGCAGTTCCGAGGGCAATACCCCCATGACAGCCTGGGCCAGGAGGCTCTTACCGCATCCTGTTTCTCCCAGAATGGTGCATGGTTCGCGGGTACGGACCTGCAGAGAGACAGGGTGCACAATGGTTTTTTCACCACTGACCGTCAGTTCCTTGATGTCGAGCAGTGTTTTCATCGAATTTTTCCTCCAGCAATGAGATTGAGACTGAGCACCAGGAGAAAAAGAATGAGAATGGGTTGGAGAAAAATAAGGGGCGCCTCCTGGTAATACGGCAGCAATTCAATCATCATCTGACCGAGTTCTGGTGTTGGTGGCCGAATGCCGACACTGATGAACCCCAGGGCGGCCACGGAAAGAATAGCTGTTGCCGCGCCAAAGGCGCTGAGAGTCAGAACATTGGCCTGCAGTTCAGGCCAGAAATGCCGTCGAAAGACGTACCAGGGTCCGAAACCAAGCAACCTGGTCGCCTGGACAGCCGGAGAGGTAGCCAGCGGCTGAACCAGAGCCCTGGTCATGCGAAACTGTTCAACCCACAGTATCATCGCGATACCCAGGTAAAGCGGCCAGAAGGATCCCGGAGCAATGGCTACCAGTAACAGCACCAGCAGCAGACCGGGCAGAGCCAGGAAAGTGTCGGCGAGCAAAGAGGTGCAACGCTCCGCCAATCCTCCTCTGGTAGCGGCAAGGATGCCCAGACTGACCCCAATAAGAGATGCTGTCGCTGTGGTTATCAGGGCAATGGCCACGGACACACGAATTGCAGCCGTTAGGCGCAGCAGCATATCCCGACCGAGATGATCCGTCCCCAGCAGGTATTCTTTCCCTGGAGTACTGAGGATCGCGGAAAGATTCTGCCTGCCGGGATCGCCGCTCACCAGGAACGGTCCCACCATCCCGAAGGCAATAAGAAAGAAAAGAAGACCACTGCCAATCATTCGGGTCCGATACACGGAGACAGCTTTGCTGTTTCCCGTTCCTTGCTTCTTCATACAACCCTCTCCCTTGGGTCGACCAGACGATTGAGAAAATCCACCAGGGCATTGAGGAACACGAACATCAACCCCATGACAAAGGCCGTACCCTGTATCATGGGGATATCACGTGCCACGATGGCATGCACCAGGGAGTGCCCAATGCCCGGCCAGGCAAAAAGTGTTTCCACCACCACAACCCCTTCAATGAGATACACAAATTGCATCCCCAGATAGGTAATGATCGGCACACTGACATTGCGTAAACCGTGTCGAAAAAAAACCTGACTCTCAGACAGCCCCTTGGTGCGGCCAAACAGATAATAATCGGATTCTCTCACTTTAATCATCGCATCCCGGGCGATCCTGCTGGATACGGCCGCCAGGCCCAGAGCCAGTGTCAAGGCAGGAAGAACCCGGGAAAGCGGGTGCCCATGGCCGGCAACCGGCAGCAGACCGGCCTGGATGGAAAAAATCATGATCAGCACCAGGCCGATGGCAAAATGAGGGATCGAGCGGAAAACAACCGAAGAGGCCAGGACCAGCCGGTCGATGATACTTCCGGGTCGAAAACCGGCCAGTAATCCCAGGGGCGGACCGATGAACAGGGATAGAATCAAGGCTGTGGCGGCCAGGTCGACCGAATGGCCGAGTTCATGAAAAATGGCATCACGAACCAACTCCCCGGTGACCAGGGAATATCCGAGATCAAATCGGATGAGATCCCAGAACCAGGACAGAAAAGCGAGAATCGGGGATCCGTCAAGCCCCAGCTCCAACCGGACCGCCTCGGCGGCGACGCTGTCCACCAGATCATACCCATACCGACCGGCGGCTATGCGATAGGCGAGGTCTCCAGGCAGAACCCGTACCATGATGAAAGTGCCCAGACCGACCAGGAAAGCAACCAGAAAGGCCTGGAAAACCCGGTATCCAATGGTCGCCTGATTCATTGTTCGTTCCACTCCATTGCCGAAATATTATAAACACGTTCAAAGGGGTCTATGATCACGTTGGTGACTTGACGGGAAACAGCAACGGTTTGCTGATACCAGCTGATTGGAATAATCGGCATTTCCTCGTGCAGGATTTCCGAGACCTGTCTATTCAACTCCTCGGCGGTGTCGTTCTCTCCGGAGACGATCAACTTCGCCAGAATTGCAGATAATTGATCACTGTTCCAGTTCATGGCCCCCCAGTCCCCGCCACCGGGTGCAAAATCCTGGACCAGGATGCCCAAGGGATCAGGAACCAGCGCGAGCAATCTGGAAATCAATCCTATCTCCAAAGAGTTGTCCTGGTGACGAGCCGGAATGACACTGGAATTACTGATGGCTATGGTCGCCTCAACCCCGACCGATCGCCATTGATCCTGGACCGCGGCGGCAATAAGAGGCAATTCTGGACGGTCAGGATAGGTGACTATTTCCACCTGCAACAGTTGACCGTCACGCTCGAGTTTCCCGGCATCATTGACATGCCACCCTGCTTCCTGCAACAGGTGCCTGGCTTGCTCGGTGTCGTACCGCAGAGGTGCGCTGTCGGAAAGATGCCAAGCCTGCATGCTCGGAGGAAAGTATTGATTGGCAACCAGATCCGGTTGGCGGAGAATGGCTTGCGCGATCCCGGCTCGATCGATGGCCAGACTGAGGGCCTGTCTGACCCGGACGTCTTCCAGACCCGGATGGGCACAATTAAGCTTCAAGGAAACAATGCGTGGCAGGGGAACGGTACGAATCTCCAGATGATCTCTTCGGGCCAGGCGCTGTACGCTGGCGGGATCAATGGTGAACACGACGTGGGCCTCACCGCTTTCCGCGAGCAGAGCCCTGGTTTCACCTCGACCGGCGGCAAGATATCCGGCTCGCTCAATTTTGGGTTGAGGCCCCCAGTATTCGGTAAATACGGCAACTTCCATTTTCTGTGGGGGTTGCAGGAGGGTGATTCGATACGGTCCGGTGCCGATGACCTCGACCACATTGCCGCTCTCGTCATACGCTGCCGGTGCCAGAATCATGGTTGAATAATGGGTAAGAAACGACAGAATCGGTGAAAAAGGTTCACTCAGAGTGAGGACAATAGCTTCATTGTCTGCTTCGATGCTTTCCACAGGGGCCCGGTTGAGCACGCCGGGTTTCTGTCGGGCGATGAGCAGTGAATTGACCACCGTCTCCGTCGTCATCAGGGTGCCATCATGAAATCGTACATCAGGCCGAATCGTGAACCGCCAGATCCGCCCGTCATCGGAGGTGTCCCATGAGGCGGCCAACCCAGGGATATGGGACCCATTGAGGTCAACGTTTACCAGGGTTTCAGCGACTTCCAATCGGCCATAGACAAATCCGGCCCGGGAAGGATCCTTGGATGATATCTCCCAAGGAGCAACGATCTGGATCATCGGCGGCGCCGCAAAGGCAGAAAAAGGCAGCAACAATACCAACACCACCATAAAAGCACCTAAAATTTTACTCATTATCTCTCTCCCTGTTTAATTTTGACAAAAAAACTCTATCCCCGGGAACATGACACGCTCCCTCACAACAATTCCGACCGACTACCCGTGGTCGGTGCGAGCATTTGTGAAAAATTAGTTTTTCCTTTAAAAGTTAGAAGTTACGAATGTAGCTGATATTTTAACTCAGTCAATATTTTTTTAACATTCAAAAAATGAAAGGGTTTATTTATATATCTGCATGCAGGAGCGTGGACATCAAAAGACCGGAAGAGGAGGAGAGTGATATCGGCAAAAAAAAATCCCCGGATCATTAAAATGATCCGGGGATGCCCTTTTGTCTCCACGTATCGTCCACGCTTCCCTTGTCCACGGGGAAAACGTCTCTTGCTTCAGGCAGGTCTTCTGACTTCCGGTTCACCCTACTTGCCGCGTCTTCCCAACCAAACGGTCAGTGACAGAGGTGCGGCTTTCGTCCCCGGTTACAGCGGCGGGCCCGTCTCCGATTTCCACGGAGTTCCCTTTTCATCCCTTGCGGGACACCTGAAAGTCGCCTTAATTAAAAAGATTGCGCGGATAAATCAATTAAAAAATTCAACCTGAATTTACGAGTATTGGTCCGTGGGTCAGATCTGTTGTCCGTTATCGTGCGATTAAAGTAAATTTTTTCCGACAATTAAGGAACCTGTTAGAGCGCTTGCAGGACTTTGAAAGTGAAGTTCTCCGGTTCCTGGATGATCCGCAGGTTCCCTTCACCAATACTCTGGCAGAAAATGACCTGCGGATGATTAAGGTGCAGCAAAGGATATCGGGTATGCTTCCAATCCATTGAAGGCGCGGAAATATTCTGCCGCATACGGAGCTACATTTCAACATGTAGAGAACAAGGCCTTACTGAGCCCGAAGCGCTGCGTTTACTCTCCCAAGGGAATTGACCGGCTTTCATGAATGGGAGTGCGAATCCCATTTGTACTGAACAGAAACAGATAAGGAAAAGCGGGCTCGCTCTCTGCCGACAAGGTGGCATCGATAATCAGGGGAATAGTGAAGCCATGCCTTGCATACAGGGTCAGCCGTCCCCGAACGCGAACCCAGCTGTCATTGGCGAGGTCGCTGTCCTTTTTTGGGTCGATAAGAACGAAGACCGGCAGGGCATCGGCGGTGCAACAGGTTATCCTGTACCGGTAGCGGACCAGGAATTCCTCAGGCAGCTGCGGGTCGTGCAGCAGCCGACAGACCACCTCCACCTCCTCATGAAGATATCGATCGCTGTTCCGGTACAATCCGGTCAGGGACACCTCGCCCCTCGGTTCGTCCTCCCATGCCTCCCCATTGGCCCTCTTTTCGATAAATCCAGGGATCAATAAACCATCCGCGGTCCGTACACTTCTTTGCAACAAGAATAGAAGGCTTGGGGATTGTCGCTGCAATGCCTTTCAGGTTGACAGCCGGGTATAAAACCGGGTAGAAAATGCCTGCCATTGAATAACCGGTTTTATAAAGACCCGGTTGGGGATGCACCTGCCTATGCTGCCGGCAGTTCAGGTGCGAAATGCCAAACTCAGGGAGCAGAATTCCTGGACTCGGCCAATGCAATGATCGTAGTCGCTTTTACCTTGCCAACCTGAGATCAAGGCATAAAAACCACAACTTCCCTGGCGACGGCAAAGATACTGCGCGATGACCGTGGATTTTGCGAAGATAGCAGAAAACGCAAAATCACCTTCTTCAAATGGACTGCCGCCATGCCCCGATTGCAACTGCTCTTTTTTCCCGAAGGCATCGCCCTGATCAACCAGAACATCGGTTGTAAACGCCAGGGTACAACCATCCCCCATGTTCACAGCACTCTGCCTGTGTTCATCTATGATATCAACGATATGCAGCCTTGAGCTCCCGGGCGGATACTTGCGGCTGCACCCGGGTCAAACCCATCGAATCCCCGCGGTACAGTATGTCGGGGGAATGGGTGAAATTCCTTGACCGACCTGAAAGCCTGTCGGAAATCAACTCCACCACACGTACGGTTTTCCTGCCTTTTCCCGGAGGATCGGGTTTGAATGCTTGCCACCCAGGGGAAATGTGCATGCCACCCGCATGGAATGTCCAGGCGCCGAATTCCGGCTGGCTTAAGTATTGGCGTGGTGACACATTCTTCCGAGATCAGGATGCCTGACCTTGCTCTCAATAATTTATACTCAAAATAACAAAATGTTATGATGCAGTGCTGTTCAACCAACAACAACATAAATGGAGAATGATGTATGGGAATCATGGATGAATACAAAAGAAAATGTGTTTCTGCTGATGAGGCGGTCAAGGTTGTTAAATCTGGGGACTGGGTGGATTTCGGCTCATTCTGCGGGCAGGTTCGCGATCTCGACAAGGCCCTGGCGGAGAGAAAGGATGAGCTGAAAGATATCAAGATCTGGAGTCTTGTGAACCCGTATCCTACTGAAGTGAACATAGTTGATCCCACAGGGGATGTGTTCACCTGGAACAGTTGGCATTTATCCGGCGCTGACCGGAAAATAGCCAAGGCAGGAAAACCGGTCTATTATTCCTCGATGAAATATTCCGAATTACCTCGCTATGTCCGTGAGCGGATCGAACCCATCAATGTGGCCATGATCCAGGTATGTCCCATGGATAAGCATGGGTTCTTCAATTTCGGCCCCCAATGTACCCACACAAAAGCGGCCTGTGATCAGGCGAAGATCGTGATCGTCGAGGTCAACGAAAAGCAACCCAGATGCCTTGGCGGGTATGAGGAAGGCATCCATATCTCGGAGGTTGATTACATTGTCGAAGGGACTAATCAGCCGTTGACACAGATTCCTGCCCCGCCAATGACGGATGTTGACCGGAAGGTGGCCGAGTTTATCATGGAGGAGATCCGTGACGGGAGCTGTATTCAGCTTGGCATTGGTGGTATGCCCAATGCAGTTGGGATGATGATTGCCGAGTCGGACTTGAAAGACCTGGGTTGCCATACCGAGATGCTGGTCGATGCGTATGTTCATATGGTCAATTCAGGAAGGATGAACGGTACAAAAAAGAATATCGACCCGAATAAACTGGTCTATACCTTTGCTTTGGGAACAAACATCCTCTATGATTTCATCGATGACAATCCGCAATGTGCCATATACCCTGTGAATTATACCAATAAGCCTTCGAATGCTGCACTCAACGACAATCTCATAACAATCAATAATGCGGTTGAAGTGGATATCTATGGCCAGGTCTGTTCGGAATCAGCGGGAACACGCCACATCAGCGGGACTGGTGGACAGCTTGATTTCGTGCTGGCTGGCTGGGACTCGAAAGGCGGCAAGTCCTTTGTCTGTCTGCCCTCGGCAAATGTCGGTGCAGATGGATCGATTCGTTCCCGCATCGTGCCAACCCTTGCCCAAGGTGGCATCGTCACCGATCCACGATCTGTGGCCGATGTCATCGTAACCGAGTATGGCAAGTTCGCCATGAAGGGGATGACTGTCTGGCAGCGGGCAGAAGGGCTCATCGGTATTGCTCATCCGGCAGTACGAGACGAATTGGTGCAGGCGGCGGAAGCCCAGGGCATCTGGAGGAGATCGAATAAGGTATAAGGTCTAAGGATTGTAACACCCACCTGAATCCGTGACGGCTGGACGCTTTTTTTGGTATATCTTGCTGTAATCATTTTGTAATTGTAGTCATCACCATTAATGGCAACCTTTACCAGCCTCCTTTCGGGGCGTTCGCTCACGGATTCAGGACCCACTCTGTTGCAGCCCTGCCAGAGTGGGTGTGGTTTCACCGCCCCTTTGTCCTCACCATCTTCGCGTGCAGCAGAGAGGCTCGATGGCGCGTCAACCCCTTGTATTTGCCAGTGCCCGAACCGGTGTTGGCAGTGCCGCCGACGCCCCTCTCTGTTGTGCTCTCTGTTTTATCCTGGAACCGATCGTGGATTCCTCTGCGTCACTATTTGACGATGGTCACCGGGCAATGGGCGTACGCCACTATTCGCCGTGATACCGAACCGATAAGCCAGGTTTCGATCTTCGATTTTCCGGTCTGTCCGGCAAAGATCATATCGATTTCATTCTCCCCGGCATAGCGGATAACCTGATCCGCTGCATGACCGACCAGGACCTCGGTTTTAATTTTCATCTGCATTGTTTCGGCTTGCGCCTCTAATTCCTTGAAAAGTGCCTTGTAATACTCGGTGGCGTTGTCGATGATCGCATCGATCTCGACAATATCAGCCGGCTCCGGCAGCTGTGCTACTGCAACGACGGTTATTTCAGGGAGTTCGGCCTTGAAATGGTGTATCAGTTCCAAGGCATAGGAAAAAGCGTACCGTGACGGCTCGGAACCATCAAAGGCAATCAGGATCTTCTTGAGCATGGTTTTCCTCCTTTCCCGTGCGGAACCAGGGATCATTGGGGATCCTGTTCCTTCTTTTTAGGCAGCAGATAGCGAGGGATGAAAAAGGCGTTGGCGATCAAGGTCGGCACCACTGCGCTGGCTATCACCACGAACAGTAGCACCGAATATTGCTGCTGGTCAATGATGTTGTGGGAATAGCCGAAAAGAGCGGAGATAGAGCCAAAGGTCAAACCGGTGGACATGAGCAGGGTAGTGTAGATTCTTTCTTTCTGTTTGTACTTGCAGAGCATGGTGGCTGGATAGACTCCGACGATTTTGGTCACCATTTTCGCAAAAAAGAGAACAGTCAAGGCCAGGGGGGCTGCGATCAGCGCATGCAATGAGACAAAGGAACCGGCACGGATGAAATAAAAAGGAGTGAGAAAACCAAAGGTCAGGGTTCGCAGTCGTCTGATGAGCGCATGATCCTTGCCCACTGTACCCGCCAGAACCATGCCGAGGATATAGGCGGGTAAAACCGCCTCGCTCTCCGCCCATACAGCAAGCGAGCCCAGACCAAAGAGAAAAAACAGCAGAAACTTGGCCTCCAATTCCGAGGGGCGACCACCGTATTTTTTGAAAAACCAGGGGGTCAGTTGCGGCAACAGGTAGAAAAGCACTGCGCTGCCACCAATAAAGATCAAGGTCTTGATGGTGAATGGGGCGAAAATCATCCCCAGGGCGAGCACGGTTCCCAGGTCGGTGATGAAACAGGCGGCTAGAATTGCCTTCCCGAAATCGGTTCTATTCAACCCCAGTTCAAGCATGACCGCATAGACCACTGCCACCGAGGTGGTGGAAAGGGCCACCCCGGCCAGCCAACTCGCCGGGATCGACCAGCCCAGCAAGTAGTAGGCGGCTGCGGTGCACCCCAAAAACGGCGCAAGAAAAGAGACGAACCCGATGAGTGTGACCTCCTTCAGCTTTGCTTTAAAGACCACGGGATCCAGTTCAGTCCCGGCGAGGAAGGTCAACACAATGGCCCCGGCTCCGGCCAGAAATTTGATCCACGGAGCATCCGCGCCCAATGATGCTCCCAGGAGCGCCCCAAAGATCAACTGAGCGACGATCCCCACCATGATTTCCGAAAGAGAGGTGGCAATGCGAAACCAGATAGACAGCATTGTTGCAGCAAGTGCCAACCCGATCCACAGGGCTGCCATTGCCCATATTTCATGCATAGTGGTCCTCCTTTATGAAAAAAAAAAGACTCCTGTTCTTCTCATGAAGAAGCAGGAGTCATCAGCTTTACCGGCAAAGCGTTTTCGGCGAACCCCATCGCCATGCATAGTATGCTTTTTTAAAGCACAGACCAACCAGCAGGTCAATAGGAAAAAAAGCGCTGAAAAATCCCTGTTGAATCCGTGACGGCTGTAATTTTTTAATCTATTTTTATATGATTAGATCAACCTGGATCCGTGAGAGTGTCTCCCTTCGGAATCAGGGTCACATCAAACAGAGGCTCCCGCCAAGGCTACCGCTACCGCCACCGAGGCACCCACCATGGGATTGTTGCCCATGCCGACGAAGCCCATCATCTCCACATGGGCGGGAACCGAGGAGGAACCCGCGAACTGGGCATCGGAGTGCATCCGTCCCAGGGTATCGGTCATGCCGTAGGAGGCTGGACCGGCGGCCATGTTGTCAGGGTGCAGGGTACGGCCGGTGCCGCCGCCGGAGGCCACGGAGAAGTATCTCTTGCCCCGCTCCAGGCATTCCTTCTTATAGGTGCCGGCCACCGGGTGCTGAAAGCGGGTGGGGTTGGTGGAGTTGCCGGTGATGGATACATCCACACCCTCGTGGTGGTTGATGGCCACGCCTTCGCGGACATCGTCGGCGCCGAAGCAGCGCACCTTGCCCCGCTCTCCGGTCGAGTAGGCTATCTCGCGGACAACACTCAGGGTGCCGGCGGCGTTATCGAATTGGGTCTGCACATAGGTGAAGCCATTGATCCGGGAAATGATCTGGGCCGCGTCCTTGCCCAGGCCATTGAGGATCACCCGCAGCGGTTCGGTTCTGGATTTGTTGGCCGAACGGGCCAGGCCGATCGCTCCCTCGGCGGCGGCAAAGGACTCGTGGCCGGCGAGGAAAGCAAAGCACTTGGTTTCCTCCGAAAGGAGCATGGAAGCCAGGTTGCCGTGACCGATACCCACCTTGCGATCCTCGGCCACCGAGCCGGGGATGCAGAAGGCCTGGAGCCCTTCGCCCAGGGTGCGGGCGATATCCACTGCCTGATGGTCCCCTTTCTTGATGGCGATGGCCGCTCCCAGGGTGTAGGCCCAGCAGGCGTTCTCAAAACAGATCGGCTGGATGCCCTTGACGATGGCATGAACATCCACACCCCGCGCTGCGCACAGCGCCTTGGTCTCCTCCAGGGAGGCAAGGCCGTATTGGCCGAGCACGCCGTTGACCTTCTCAATTCTTCGTTCGTATCCTTCAAAAAGCGCCATGATCCGTCTCCTTATTCGTGCCTGGGGTTGATGGTCCGCACCGCCTCGGCGAAGCGACCGTAGCTGCCGGTGGCCTTGGCCAGCGCCGCGTCGGCGGCCATGCCCTGGTGTATCATCTCCATCATCCTGCCGAGATGGACAAACTCATAGCCGATGACCTCGTCGTTGGCATCGAGTCCGAGCCGGGTCACGTAGCCCTCGGCCATGTCGAGATAGCGCACACCTTTGGCCTTGGTGCCGTACATGGTGCCAACCTGGCTGCGCAGTCCCTTGCCCAGGTCTTCTAGCCCGGCGCCGATGGGCAATCCGCCCTCGGAAAAGGCGGTCTGCGAGCGACCGTAAACGATCTGGAGGAAGAGTTCGCGCATGGCGGTATTGATGGCATCGCAAACCAGATCGGTGTTGAGGGCTTCAAGGATGGTTTTTCCGGGCAAAATTTCGGCCGCCATGGCTGCCGAGTGGGTCATGCCTGAGCAACCGATCACCTCGACCAGGGCCTCCTCGATGATACCGTCCTTGACATTGAGGGTCAGTTTGCAGGCGCCCTGTTGGGGTGCGCACCAGCCGACCCCGTGGGTCAGCCCGGCGATGTCCTTAATCTCTTTGGCCTGGGTCCATCGCCCTTCCTGGGGAATAGGCGCGGGACCGTGATCGGGTCCCTTGGCCACGCAGGTCATGTTGGTTACTTCGCTTGCATAGATCATAAAGCACCTTGGGTTGTGGGGTTGATAGGGCTGGAGTCTTTCCTGCTCATCAGTTGGTCACAATCATCAGCTACGGTCTCTGGGTATCGTGCCATTCCAAACCCAAAGTTGCTCGTAGCGTGGCAAGCTGATGCAAGGCTTGAAAGAAGGACGCAGAGAGGTCGGCAGGCCGGAGGGCGAGATCGATCAATTGCGCGGTCAAGGTTTCAACCCCGGTTTGCGGATCAGCAAGTGGCTGGCATCCGAGAATCTGCAGGCTGGAAAGAACGTAGAAGGCCTGGGCCATGGAGGAATATCGGCCATCAGGTTGTTGCAGAGCCTGAAGGTAGCCGATGGTTGGTGCAGGGTCGCAGGGAACCTGCAAGAGATCGAGGGAGGCCAGCGCGAAATAGGTGTCGTGAGGACTTGGCTCATCAAGAAGGTAAATACAAAATCCTCCCCGCAGACACGATCGGGCAAGAATGTATCGAGAGGCCTCTTGTTTGCTTCTCAGCAGATCGACGGTCATGGAGACATCATGGGCAAGACAGTCCATGAGTCATTGCTCATAAAAGCGTATATGCCTCCAGCCCGCACCGCATGGCTCCCTCGATGGTCCCATCGAGAAACTGGGTGCCGGGGAACATCCACTCGTCCGGATCGTAGTCGTCCCGGCTGTACTTATAAATGACGAATTCCCAACCGTCGATGGTGCCGGTGTACGAGAGACGGGCAATCGGATGGGGACGACCGCCGTAATCGGCACGATTGAGATATAAAAACAAGCCCTTGAATTTTGCGGAATATTGGCATTCACCCTGGAGTTCCTGCTGGTTGAACTGTTCGATACGGGTCATGATTTCTTGTTGAATGTCTTTGGGGATTGTTTTTCTCGCCATATCTGCTCCTGTGGGTACGGTTTCGGTCTGCCATGTACGGGGCACCAGTTGCTCTCATTACCAAGGGGCTTTTCCAGGTGCATCCCCGTGAGATTCACTGAGCCTGATCAGTATATATGATGGATAATTTGTGAAGAATGTGCAAGATATTCTGCCTTCAAGAGTTCGCATGATGCGCATCTGATTATCGTCGATACGCGCTTTTTTATGCAAGCCGGATGATGAGTATCCGTTCTCCGCCCGCCAAAGAGGTCTGGAGCACGATGCTTTGTGTCGGCGTCTAAAACTTGTTCACCGGAAGCTTGACGAATTGGGTTCCTTCAACCTCCTTGCCGAACTGTCCATTGCGCAGATTTACCTGAATGGACGGCAGAAGCAGCTGGGGTACGGCTTTACCCGTGTCGTCGTGCTGTCTTTGCCGGATAAATTCCTCCTTGCTGATACCGAGATGCAAACGGATATTATGCTGCTTCTGCTCGCCGATGGTGGTCATGCACTGTGGACCGCGGGTATGCTCGGGCGGGTAGTCGTGGCTCACATACAGGCGGTATTCATCGGGCAATGCAAAAAGACGACGCGAGGAATCATAGGAATGCTCAGCACTGCCCCCGGGAAAATCGCAACGTCCGGAGCCCACGTCGGGTAAAAAGATCGCGTCGCCGACAAACACGGCGTTGCCGATGACGTAGGTCGTGTCAGCAGGAGTGTGCCCGGGCGTATGGAGAATAGTGGCCGGCATGTCAGCCACGGTAAATTGTTCGTCATTGGCAAACAGGTGGTCGAACTGGGAACCGTCGAGCTTTGTGTCCTCCTGGGTTTGAAAAACAGGAACCCAGGTGGCGATGATGGCCAGGATATGCTTGCTGATGGCTATTTTCCCCCCCAGCCGCTCCTGCAGATAACGGGCAGCGGTCAGATGGTCAGCATGGATATGCGTTTCCAGTATCCATTCGACAACAAGCTGCTTTTCTTTGATAAAGGCGATGATGATATCCGCGGACCGCGTGCTGGAGGTACAGGACGGCAGATCAAAATTCAGCACACTGTCGATGATGGCGCAGCGTTTTTGCGGATCTGTCGCAGACCAGACAACATACGACCATGTGGCTGTGTCCTCATCAAAAAAAGCACGGACTGTCGGCTTTTGCATGGCATTTCTCCTTGTTGTCTATTGGCAGCTGGCGCCAGGGCTGCTCTTGGATTGACTGCCGATGGAGCATACGCCTCCCGTACAGCCGCTTTTGTTCCACGGTGCCTGCGTCAGCAGCATGGCCATGCCGCAGGTATTGCTTATGCCAGCATAGACAAGGCCCGCACCCACGAAGAGCGCACCCCAGATGAAAACCGGGGCCGCGAAAAATCCCAGTGCGCCGAACAGCACCACCAAACTCCCCGCGGCAATGCGCACCTGCCTTTCCAGGGAGATGGGGCCGCGGGTGTCGGGGGTGGGGTTTGTACCATGCAGGGGCAGGCCCTCGCGCTCCCATGCATTGACACCGCCTTGCAAGACCTTCACATCACTGAAGCCGGCCTCCACGAATTTTTCCGCCGCTTTTTGAGCCCTGTTACCGCTGCTGCACAGCAGGATCAGCGGTGTGTCCGGTAGAATGCCGTGCCGCAGGGCAAAGTCCTCGGGGGACAGATCTGTCAGCGGGGCCAAAGCCAGCGTCCGTGCCGGGCGTTTACCGGCGAACTCCGCCGATGTACGCACATCGATAAAAATTGTTTGTTGCGCATCTGTCTGCGCCGCGGCGAGAACCGAAATTTCCTGCACTGCCATAACGTCTCCATGGTGATTAGATTTCCCGACCACGGGCCACAGCGCGGAAAAATCAGACCGCAACCGTGATCAAGGATAAAAAATGGGGAACGAATCTCTTCCTGTTTGTTCACTAAATAAAGTCTGGTCTTCTTGTATGGGGTGCATCAGCACGCAAAAGGTGCCAAGAAACAGGATATTTTCTCCCTTGGACATACATAAGCACGGTTAGCGAACATGACCATTAAAATGGCGCAAACACAGGCGGAGATTGAAGAGATACAGCAGCTCTTTCCGGAGTACGAGACATTGCTCGATGTCGATATTTGTTTCCAGGAATTCGAGGAAAAGCTTGCCGGTTTGCCCAGTCGGTACTGCTCTCCAGGTGGTTGTCTCCTTCCTGGATACGTGAGCGTGCGGACGGGCACCCGAAGGGCGGCTGGTGAAGGGTATTGCCAAGGATTTTGCTGCAATTATAGTCTGATGACAGCAAGATGTATCCAGAAAAACGTCCAGCCGTCCCAGATTCAGGTCCTTGTCAGTGAAAGGGAAAACAGAACAGGTGTGTTACCGGGCGTCTTCGAGAAAAAGACGGCGGAGTTTGTAAAAGTAATCGGCTCCGGACCAGATGGTGAGCAGGAGAGCCAGATACATGATGGCCATGCCGATGTGGTGCAGGTAGGGGATGGGGAGGACCCCAAGGGGAAAAATGAGAATACCCAGTCCGATGTACTGCAGGGTGGATTTCAATTTCCCCAGGTTACTGGCGGCGACAACGATGCCGGATGACGATGCCGCTCCGCGCAGGCCGGTGACGATGATTTCCCGCCAGAGGATGATCAGGGCGACCCAGGCGGGTAGTTTGCCGCTGGGGATCAGCATGATCAGGGCAGTGGCCACCAGCACCTTGTCGGCCAGGGGGTCCATCAGTTTGCCGAGCACGGTGATAGCCTCGTAGCGGCGGGCGAAATAGCCATCGACCCAGTCCGAGACAGCGGCCACGGTGAACACCAGGCAGGATAACAAAGCAAGTGGGATGGTTTGTTCCTGAAGCAGCAGCAACATCAGGCAGCCGGAAAGGATGAACCGGCTGCCTGTAATCATGTTCGGCAGGTTCAGGACTTTAGCGCCACGATTCAATGGATGGTCACCAACTGCTGGACATTGATACTGGAGGGCGTGGGCATGCCATTGTCACTGTAGGAGCGGTAGAATTCCATGACCTTGGCGACATAGTTGATGGTCTCCGGGATACGGGGGATGGTACCGTTGGGTGTGACCCGGCCCGGCCCCGCATTGTAGGCAGCCAGGCTCAATTCCACATTGCCGTGATAATTATCGAGGAGGTAGCGCAGATACTTGGTGCCTCCATTGATGTTCTGGCGTGGATCGAAGGGGTTGGTGACGCGAAGATCCTTGGCCGTTCCCGGCATGAGCTGCATGAGGCCCTGCGCTCCCTTGGGTGAGACGGCATTCGGATCGAAGTTTGATTCGGCTTTAATCACTGCCTTGATCAGTAAAGGATCGACCTTATGATTTACTGCTGCTGTTTGAATGTACCTGTTGAGTGTATGCGGTGCCAACCGGGATCTAGCTTGTCTTGTCGCGGTTGGCCGTGAGACATTCCTTGGGTTTTTGGATATGGTTTTGATCAATTGCATTTCAGTATCCCCGGGACGTCGGACTGGTCGAGGATCAAGATTGACTCGGTGGCGTCCGTCTCCCGGGACATTGGTGTAGTGGCGTATTCCTCTTTCATCAACATAAGCATACATGGCCGCTTGTGCCGAAACCGGCAGTGCCGTCACCAGAAGGAGAAGAACTGTCAGGGAGAGAGGAAGTTTCATGGTTCACCTTTTGCTATTTTTGACGTTTTTCCCAGTCAGCTAGAAACTTTTCCATACCGATATCGGTGAGCGGGTGTTTAACTAGCTGAGCAATGACCTTGTAGGGAAGGGTTGCGATATCCGCGCCGAGCAAAGCTGATTCTACAACATGCATCGGGTTACGGACTGAAGCCACGATAACCTCGGTGGCAAATCCGTAGTTGCGCAGTATAGTCATTATATCGGCAACCAGATCAAGACCATTAACAGAAATATCGTCAAGCCGACCAACAAAAGGGCTGACATAGGTAGCGCCGGCTTTGGCGGCAAGCAGAGCCTGGGTCGTTGAAAAGATCAAGGTGACATTGGTTTTGATGCCCTCTGCAGTCAACTGCTTGACGGCTTTAAGCCCCTCTTCGATCATCGGCACCTTGATAACGATATTGTTGCTTATTTTTACCAGTTCCCGGGCTTCGGCCACCATGCCTACCGCATCAAGACTGACGACCTCGGCACTGACCGGGCCATTGACCAGCGCACAGATGTCTGCGAGAATGGCGTTGAAAGGACGTTGCTCCTTGGCAACCAGTGATGGATTCGTGGTGACACCATCGACCATTCCCAAGTCCAGCCCTTTTTTGATCTCTTCAATATTTGCGGTATCAATAAAGAATTTCATTGCTCTCCTTTTTCGTAGTTCTCTGAGAATTGATCGCAGCATTTTTCGCTGCAGAAATAGTGGGTTGTATTGTTTTTGCGCAGACGTATAGCTTGATTTCTCGGAATGAGAGTGTGACAGACCGGGTCTTCGACCAGCACGTCCTGCAGCTCGGAATTGTGCTCCTGGCCGGTTTCTTCAATTTCGGGTTCGGCTGGTTTGGTGAAAATAAAACGGCGGAGAAACCACCAGCCGATATAGCACAGGATAGCCAGTATCAGCAGACGAAAGGGTATCATGGACAAGAGCCATCCAATAGAGTCAATACATAACCTGAACCCGTGACGGCTGGACGCTTGTTGTGGATATATCTTGCTGTAAGCATAGTATAATTGCAGCTAAACCCTTGCAAAAAACGTTCACCAGCCCCTTCGGGGCATCCATCCGCACGCCATCTTCATTGCCCGTACTCGTCCGATACAGTGTCCATTCATCGAACGGGTACGGGCAACAAAGCTGACGCACGGATGAACGCTCACGGATTCAGGCAAATCTTTTTTGTTCAAACATGGTTTATTATAGCCATGGGGAGCTAAAAGTCTATGATTTGTCGGCAGCCAGGAAATTTTTCAAAATCCGCCACAGGCAGCACCGAGTCAGGAGGGCCAGCAGCTTTTTTCCACCTGCTGATTGGCTGCGCCGAGACGCAGGCTGTCCCGTACTGTCCGCACAGGTTGGTCCGTTGACGGCAAGATAAGGTCCCCGGCTATTTCAGCGAGCGGATCGAGAACGAACAGGCGCTTTGCCATGCGGGGATGGGGAAGGGTGAGTGTTTCTGTCTGCATCCTGCAGTCAGCGTAGAAAAGAAGGTCCAGGTCAAGGGTGCGATCTTGGGGTACGGAGCCGGAAAGAATGCGGGTCCGGCCAAATTCTTCTTCAATGGTCTGGAGGAGATGCAGGAGTGCCTGGGGAGGCAGTGTGGTCCGGATTAGGGCTACGGCATTGATAAACCAGTTGGTACTGTTCATGTCGACCGGTCGGCTTCGATAGGGCGATGAGATGGTCAGGGGATGGATCCGGGGATGCTGCTGTACCCGCCTCCAGGCGTCTTGCAGGGTCTGCAGCGCAGGACCGATGTTGGCACCGAATCCAATGCCGGCGACCTGGCCTCGAACGCTGGCCGCATCAGTGAATGGCAGCATCGCGACAGACAGGAAGCGATGAAGGCGCTGTTCCCTGTTACAGACTGTCCAGGCCGAGGACATCGAACATGGTGTACATGCCGTTGGGTCGGGCTGCGACCCAGGCCGCGGCCAGCGCCGCTCCCCGGGCAAAATTATCCCGATTGGTGGCTCGGTGGACGAGTTCCAGTCGTTCCCCGGCACCGGCAAAATAGACCGTATGCTCGCCGACAATATCACCGCCACGAACGGTCTGGATACCGATTTCGGTGTTGGTCCGTTCACCGATGATCCCGTTACGTTCCATGACCCCAACCTCCGCCAGATCCCGGCCCAGGCCGACGGCGGCCATCTGCCCGAGTTTCAGGGCTGTTCCCGAGGGAGCATCTTTTTTCATGCGATGGTGGGCTTCAACGATCTCCACGTCATAGGTGTCACCCAGAATCGCCGCGGTTTTTTCCACCAGTTTGAACAATACGTTGACCCCCACGGCCATGTTGGGTGATTGCACACAGGGGAAATGGGCGGCAAACTCGCCGATGCGCGCCAGTTCATCCGCGCTGAGGCCGGTTGTGCCGATAACCATGGCCTTGCCATGGGTCGCGGCTATTTGGGCGAAATGCACCGAGGCTGTGTGGAAGGTGAAATCAATGACAACATCACCCCGGTCGATGGCTGATTCCAGACCGCTGGTGATCAGAACACCAGTGTCTGCCTGGCCGCTCATTGCTCCAGCGTCCCTGCCAATGGCGGGATGACCGGCTGTTTCAAAGGCTGCGGCTAACTCCAGGCCCGGATGAGCATCGACCATGTGGATAATGCGCTGGCCCATACGACCGGCGGCGCCGGCTACAATTACCTTGATCATCTCTGTTTCCCGTGGTTATGCCTCAAGGACTCCATCTTAGAGGAGGCCGAGTTCGCGCATGTCGGCCTGCAATCGGTCCAGGCAGGCCTGATCGTCAATCTGGGTCATGGGCAGCCGCACCTCGGCCGAGCTGATTTTACCCATCAGTTCCAGACCCTTTTTGGCCGGGGCAGGACTGGGGTAGCAGAACATGGCCCCCATGAGGGGAAAAAGGGCATAGTGGAGGGCCCTGGCTTCCAGCAGGTCGCCGCGCAGAGCAGCAGCGATCATGGCGGCCATTTTACCAGGTTCAAGGTTGGACACCACCGAGATGACGCCTTTACCGCCCACCAGCACCGTGGGCATGGCGGTGAAATCGTCACCGGAAAGGACAGTGAAATCATCCGGGCACATCTGGATGATTTCACTGACCTGATTGAGACTGCCGCTGGCTTCCTTGATACCGACAACATTGGGCAGGGCCGCCAGTCTGGCCACAGTAGCCGGGAGCATATTGGTCACCGTCCGCCCGGGAACATTATAGAGAAGCATCGGGATATCGACGGCGTCCAAGATGGCCTTGAAATGCTGGTACAACCCTTCCTGGCTGGGCTTATTGTAGTAGGGAACCACCGACAGGACAGCATCGGCCCCGCTGTTGCGCGCGGATTCGGTGAGTTCAATGGCTTCCAGGGTGCTGTTGGCTCCGGTGCCGGCAATAACAGGCACTCTGCCGTTCACCGTCTTGACGGTCAATTCGATGACCCGTTTGTGTTCCTCAAAATTGAGGGTAGCCGACTCACCGGTAGTCCCGCAGGGAACAATGCCATGGATACCGCCGGCAATTTGAAATTCGATCAGATCGACCAGACCCTGTTCGTCAACCACGCCGTTGGCCATGGGAGTGACCAGAGCGGTTATCGCCCCTTGTAAAGTCTTCATCATTGTTTCCTCGCAGTCTGACTGTTCATGACAATAACCGGGGAAGAAGAGCATGGGCTCCCGGTGCATCTGGCCATTTTTGTAGAAGTCTTCAGGGGGAGGACAAATTGACGATATGCTCGTTCAATCAATGTTCCCATGCACCAGCTATTCGTAGGCGGACATCAGGTTGTTGACCTCTGCTCCATTCTCTGCAGGGCAATCAGTCTCCTGCGCAAGGCATGCTGGTGAGGCCGGTATCGAGCAGCCGACCTGAGAGCGATCAGAGCAGCGCCTCAGCCGTGATCTCTCCCCGATAAACAAGATGGGCCGGCCCTTGCAGCAGGACCTGTTCAATCGGCTTTTGATCGCCTCCACCGATAAAACGAACGGTCAGAGGCGTGCCTCCGGATGTGCATACCGTTACCGGTGATTGAGCCAGGCCTCTGGCGGCGGCCACCAGGGCGCAGGCAACCGCACCTGTGCCGCAGGCCATGGTCTCCGCTTCAACACCCCGTTCGTAGGTTCGCAGGTGGAATCCCTCCTGGCTCCTGGCGACAAAATTAACATTGGTGCCGGCTGGGGCAAAGAGGGGATGATGCCGGAGTTGCCTGCCCAGTTCCGCCACTTTCGCATCATCAACCTCTTCATCAAAGAGGACAATATGGGGAACCCCGGTATCCACACTATGGACGATGAACCGCTGTTTGCCAATGTTCACCGCCAGGTCAAGACGCATGGCCTGGGGTGGGGGCATGCCAATGGTCACCTGAGTGTCGGCAACGGCAGCATCGATAATGCCGGCCTGTGTTTCAAATCGCATCCGGGCAGCGGCAATGCCGTGCATATAGGCAAAACGGGCCACGCACCGGGCACCATTGCCGCACATGGCCGCTTCGGAACCGTCCGAGTTGAAAAAACGCCATTTGAAATCGGCATGGCGAGAGAGTTCAATGAAAAATAAGCCGTCCGCCCCCACCGAAAACCGTCGCCGGCAGACCAGCCTGACAAAGTCCGGCATCAACGCTACCGGGACCACGGCTTTGCGGTGGTCAATGATGATAAAATCATTGCCTGCTCCGCTCATCTTGCAGAACGGTACTGGCATTTTAATGGTCCGCATATCCGCAACTCTTTCTGTTCCGCCGGCCGGCAACGATCAGTTGGCGACCATCACCTCGGCGGATCTGGCGCTTTCATTGGCAGGGGTCTGCTGATCTATGCTGGACACCGAGTAATAGAGTCGTTGATTGAGTGGCGCGGCGGTATCAGTGAACAGGTTGTAGGGCATATTGACCTCACCGACGAAGGTGGGTTCGGTCTCTGTTGCGCTCCGGCGATAGATACGATATCCAGCCAGATCGTCGTCCTGGACATGGTTCCAGAAAATTTTGATACCAACATCCGTTTTAACTGCCTGGACCCCTGAGGGGATCGGTGGCGGAGTCAGGTCCAAAGGGGTGGCAAAAACGGAGGCGGTCATGCCGCCACCCACGGACCCCTGTTCATACATGGCGACGGATTGCACCTGATAGGCATAGTTTTTTCCGATGATCACCTGCCTGTCCGTAAAGGTGGTGGCTGCGATAGGTTCGCCGAGTTTTCTCAAGGGACCGCCATCGACACCTCGGTATATCTGGTAATGGACCGGAATGGAGGCCAGGGTGGCATCATCATGGCGGGCCACCGCATTCCAGCGAAGAGTGATTGTTCTGTCACCGGCGGTGGCCACAAGATTGTCAGGGGCCGGGGGGGGGGTATCCCAGAGAAAGGAAACAATATTGGAATCTTCGGATTCAGACCACCAGCCACTTTTGCTGCGGACTTTAAAAAAATAGAGGTGACCGGGCCGCAGGACGGTAACTTGATAGGTGGCAGTTTTGACGCCTCGTTCGGGCACGGCACCACCAGGAAGAGCGATGGGAGGGGCAAAGGGAATCGGGCAGGTGTCACAATACGAATCAACCGGTACAACGGCTCGATACAGGTTGAATCGTGTTATGTTGTCGAGATTCCTGCCGGTGACCGTCTCCCTGGGGTAACTCCAGAACAGGGTGACACCGTTTTCGGTCAATTGATACTGCAGGTCGTTCACCGGGCGAGGGACTATGTGCTGGGGAGGAACCGGTTTGTCCTTGTAACCGCATCCTGCTAGCGGCAGAAGAATGGCAAGGGCCATCAGGGTCAAGATGGATCGTACTACATGCCTGCTGAGGTTGATCATGATGTTATTCCCAGTGATTGTTCCGCCCTCTTCAGGGCTTCTTCCACCCTGACCCCGGCCGTTCCACCGACGGAATTTCGGCTGTGTACCGATCCTTCGGTAGATAAGATATCGAATATATCCGATTCGATCAATTCGGAAAAGCCCCGCATTTCTTCAAGCGATAGATCGATGAGTTCGCACTCCCTTTCCTGACAGAGGGCGACAATTCGTCCTACTACGCCATGGGCTTGACGAAAAGGCATGTTCCGGCGAACCAGGTAATCGGCGAGGTCGGTGGCGGTCATGAAACCACCCATGGTGGCCGCCTGTAATCGGTCGATTTTGAAGGTGGTATGGTCGAGCAGCTCAGCGGTGATGGCCAGGCTGGCCTTGACTGTATCGACCGCATCGAAGACCGGTTCTTTATCTTCCTGGAGGTCACGATTGTAAGTCAGCGGCAGTCCTTTCACGGTCATCAGCAAACCCATCAGAGCGCCGGTCACCCGGCCGGTTTTACCCCGGATCAGTTCGGGGATATCAGGATTTTTTTTCTGCGGCATGATTGAAGAGCCAGTGCAATACTGGTCGGCCATGCGGATGAAATCAAATTCCCTGCTGGACCAGAGGACCAGTTCCTCGGCCAGGCGACTGAGGTGGACCTGAATCAGGCTGAGACAGAAAAGCAGTTCAAGGGCATAGTCGCGGTCTCCGGAGGTGTCCATGGAGTTGGCGGTCACGGCGGTGAATCCCAGTTCTTCCGCAACCGATTCCCGATCGATGGGTAAGCCGGTACCGGCCATGGCCGCGGTCCCCAGGGGCATGATGTTGATCCGTGCCCGACATCCGCACAGACGGTCCCGGTCGCGCTGGAACATCTCCACATAGGCCAGGAGATGATGGGAGAGCAGCACCGGCTGGGCCCGCTGGAGATGAGTATACCCGGGCATGATCACGCCAAGGTGGACTCTGGCCTGACGGACAAAGGCTTTCTGTACTTCGCGAAGCAGCTGGTCCAGCGTATCGACCTCGTCGCGCAGGTACAGGCGAAAATCAAGGTTGACCTGATCGTTGCGGCTACGGGCGGTATGCAGTTTTGCTCCGGTCGGGCCGATTTTATCCGTCAGCGCCTTTTCGATATTCATGTGAATATCTTCAAGTTCCGGCTTGAAGATAAATTCTCCCCGGTCGATTGCCGTGTTGATTTCAGTCAGGCCCAGGATGATGGCTTCGCTCTCTTCAGCCGTGATCAGGCCCTGCCGCGCCAGCATGCGGGCGTGAGCCTTGGATCCCATGATATCGTGGCGGTACAGCCTGGCATCATAGTGGATCGAAGCGGTAAAGGCCTCCACCGATGGCGCGGTGGTTTCGGCAAAGCGACCGCCCCACATCTTGCCGGACTGCTGCCTGTTGTCCATGCTCATTTCAACCGCTGGTGGGCCTGAATCCGCAGACGCAGGGCATTGAGCCGGATAAATCCGGTGGCATCGGCCTGATTGTAGACCTCGTCCTCTTCAAAGGTGGCAAAGGATTCGGAGTAGAGAGAGTTGACCGATTTCCTCCCCACGGCAATACAGTTGCCTTTGTAGAGTTTAAGACGAACCGTACCGTTGACCGTGCTCTGGGTGTCATCCATGGTCCGTTGCAGCAGTTGCATTTCCGGAGCGAACCAGAAACCGTTATAGATGAGTTGTGAATAACGTGGCACCAGGGAATCGCGAATCTGCATGACCTCCCGGTCCATGGTGATGGTTTCCAGGTCACGGTGGGCAATCCGCAACACCGTACCGCCGGGCGTTTCATAGACGCCGCGGGATTTCATGCCGACAAAACGGTTTTCCACGAGATCAAGGCGACCGATACCGTTGGCGCCGCCAAGGGTGTTGAGTCGGGTCATCATCTCAACGGGGCCGAGTCGCTGCCCATCCACGGCCACGGGAGTCCCCTGTTTAAAATCAATTTCGATATAGGTGGGTCGGTCAGGTGCCTTTTCCGGAGAGACGGTGAGCTTGAACATATCCTCATCCGGTTCATTCCAGGGATCTTCGAGGAGGCCACCTTCAAAGCTGATATGAAGGAGATTTTCGTCGGAAGAATAGGGGTTTTTCCGGGTGACCGGTACAGGGATGTCGTGTTCCCGCGCAAAGGCGAGCAGTTTCTGGCGGGAATTGAGATCCCAGATACGCCAGGGGGCGATGATCGTTATTTTTGGGTTAAGGGCCAGGTAGCTCAATTCAAAGCGGACCTGATCATTGCCCTTGCCGGTGGCGCCATGACTGACAGCATCGGCTCCTTCCTGGGCGGCAATTCTGATCTGTTCCCTGGCAATCAACGGCCGGGCGAGTGAGGTACCCAGCAGGTACGAGCCTTCGTAAATGGCATTGGCTCGGAATGCCGGGAAAATATAATCACGGACAAATTCTTCGCGCAGATCGGAAATGATCACCTTCTCCGCACCCGTGGCCAGCCCTTTGGCCTCCACGGCGGTCCAGTCTTCATGTTGGCCGATATCGGCGGAGTAGGCGATGATAGGGCAGTCATATTCCCGGGCCAGCCATTTGAGGATGACCGAGGTGTCCAGACCGCCGGAATAGGCAAGGACAATTTTCTGTACACGCATTGCTGTGCTCTGAGAGAACTTCCTGTGGAGTTAGAATGTTGAGAATGTTATTGTATCGCACCGGCGATGAAGTGTTCCAGGATCGCCTTATGAATGTGCATTTTGTTTTCCGCCTGATCAAAGATAACGCTTTGCGGTCCTTCGAGGACCTCTTCGGTGATTTCTTCCCCCCGATGTGCCGGGAGGCAATGCAGGACCATGGCATTGTCCCTGGCTCCGGCCAGCAGGGTACTGTTCAACTGATAGGATTGAAATTGGCGCAGACGTTCTGCCTGTTCCTTCTCCTGTCCCATGGAGGCCCAGACATCGACATTGATCACGTCTGCATCCCGGATGGCCTCGACCGGATCCTCGAAAACCAGGATCGGCCTGGAACCGCGGCTTCGCGCTTTTTCCAGAATAGCCTGATCAGGGCCGAAGCCGCTTGGGCAGGCAAGGGTCAGAGGGAAATCAAGTACCGCGGCGGCTTCGATCCATGAGTTGGCCATGTTGTTGCCGTCACCGATCCAGACGGTTTTGAGGTTTTCCGGACCGCCTTTCTTTTCGATGACTGTCATCAGATCGCTGAGGACCTGGCAGGGATGATGCAGATCCGTCAGGGCGTTAATCACCGGAACGGCAGCATAGCGGGCGAGTTCCTCAACGACATCCTGGCCAAAGGTACGGACCACTATGGCGTCAACATAGCGGGAGAGGACCCTGGCTGTGTCTTTCAACGGCTCACCGCGTCCCAGTTGTGATTCCCTGGTCGACATGAAGGTGACCTGTCCACCCAGGCCAAACATGGCCGCCTCAAAGGATACCCTGGTCCGGGTCGATGGCTTTTCGAAAAGCAGACAGATTGTCCGGCCGCTGAGTTGCTGATGGCGCATGCCTTGAGATCGCTCTGCTTTCAGCTGCAACGCCCGGTCGATCAGGGCGCGCAATTCTTCCCGGGAAAAATCTTCCAGTGCCAAGAGGTGGTTTTTCATAACTCGGTCCATATGTTCCAGGAGCGATCATCACGGTCTTCCTTGAGTATTACGTTCTCTTCCCGTAGCAGATCGTCTTGATAAAAATGTAATTGATACAAAAAAAACAGAACGTTTGCAAAGGGATTCATACAAGGAAGTCCAATTCCCGGGTTTGTCCAGCTGCGCAAAGGTTTCATTGCGGATAGGACATTCGAACACCCGCACCCGATGAGGGGTTATGGCTGTGCTGGGATGAGAGCGGTCAGGAAAGACCGGTCAGCAGGGAAACGACGGTGGTTCCATCATTCCATAAAGCAGTCAGCAGGATCTTGCAACCGATGAGGATCAGCAGCACCCCGCCCGCCACTTCGATCTGTTTTCCCCACAGTGTACCGGCCCGGCTGCCCAGGAAAAGACCCGTGAGGGTGAAGCCGCCGGCCACCAGGCCAATGATCAGGGCCGGCAGCCAGATTTCCACCTCGAGCATGGCCAGGGTGAGGCCCACTGCCAAAGCATCGATGCTTGTGGCGATGGAAAGCGCCACCAGGGTGAGGCCTTTGCTGGGGTCGGCGGTATTCTTGTTGTGTTCCTGTTCAGCGGATACAGCCAGGAAGATCATCCGCCCGCCGATGATCGTCAGCAGGAGAAAAGCGAGCCAATGGCTCCAGGCTGCGACAAAGGACTGGACAGTCAAGCCGGCAAGCCAGCCGATCACCGGCATCATGGCTTGAAACAGCCCGAAATGGAACACCAGGCGAAAGCACCGGCGGAACGTCAGCGGGCGAAGGGTCGCACCTGCTGCCAGAGCCACGGCAAAGGCATCCATAGCCAGAGCAACAGCAATGCCGAAAATGGACAGGATGTCCATGGGCGAGTATACTGCCGATGACTCAGGTTAGCGAATCGAAAACCAGGACGAGTTTGTCGATGAGCAGATCGATGTCCGTGGTCTCGACAATCAGCGGCGGTATGAAGCGCAGCACCCGGTTGCCGGCAAAATTGATCAGGACTCCCTCTGCAAACAGGCGTTCCACCATGGAAAGCCCCTGTTCGATACCTTTTTCAGTCAACACCAGCCCGAGAAGCAGGCCCTGGCCGCGGACACCGGTGGCCAGGTGCGGGTAGCGGGCGGCCACCTCCTCCAGTCTGGAGATGAAGTAGCGGCTTTTTTCCTGCACCGATGGCAGGAAACCGTCGGCCAGGATAACCTGCAAGGTTGCAACCGCAGCGGCCGCGCAGACCGGATTGCCGCCAAAAGTGGAGGCATGGCTGCCGGCGATGAGGGAGGAGGCGATGCGGTTGGTGGTAAGCATGGCGCCAATGGGCAGACCATTACCCAGTGCCTTGGCAAGCGTCATGATATCCGGAGTGACCCCGGTCTGCTCGTAGGCAAACAGGGTGCCGGTACGGCCCAGACCGGTTTGCACTTCATCGAAGATCAGCAGCAGGCCATGGCGGTCACAGATGGCTCGAATCGCCTGGAGGTAGTCGGGCGCCAGAGGACGGACACCACTTTCGCCCTGCAGCGGTTCACAGAGGATGGCGCAGGTCTGTGGGGTGATCAACGCCTCGAGCGCGTGAGGGTCGCCAAAGGGCGCGTGGATAAATCCCTGGGGCAGGGGGTCGAAGCCTTCATGAAACCGTGACTGGCCGGTGGCGGCAACAGTGGCCAGGGTACGCCCATGAAAAGATCCCTCCAGGGAGATCACCTCGAATTTTTCCGGGACGCTGTGGATCCGTGCCAGTTTGATCGCGGCCTCGTTGGCCTCGGCGCCGGAGTTGGTGAGGAAGACCCGGTCGGCAAAACTGTGGGTCGTGAGCAACTCGGCCAGTTCGATCTGCGGCGGCATGTGGAACAGGTTGGACACATGCACCAGGGTTGCCGCCTGGCGGCATATGGCCTCGGTGACCTTGGGATGGCAGTGGCCCAGCGAGCAGACAGCTATGCCGGCGAGAAAATCGAGGTATTCCCTGCCATCGGCATCGCGCAGCCGACAGCCGCTCCCTTGCACCATGGCAGCGGGAAACCGATTGTAGGTATTGATAAACATGTTGTTGCCCCGATCAGCCCACTCTGTATTGGTCATTTCACCAACTCCGTTCCAATGCCCTTGCGGGTAAAAATTTCCAGCAGTACGGCATGTTCCTGCCGGCCGTCAATGATATGTGCTTTGGCAACACCCCCATCGAGGGCAGCCTTGCAGCAGTTGACCTTGGGGATCATGCCGTCCCTGATAACGCCGGCTGCGATCAGGTCATCGATCTGATCCCGGTATATGGTTGAAATCAGCTCGTCATGACTGTTTCTGACCCCTTCGACATCCGTGAGCAGAATCAGTTTGGCTGCCTGCAGTTCAGCGGCAACAGCCCCGGCCACCAGGTCAGCGTTGATATTGAACGCCTGACCATCTTCGCCAACCCCCACCGGGGCGATAATCGGGATGAAGCCGCGTCGTTCAAGGGCGGTAAGGATATCGGGGTTGACCCGGGTGACTTCGCCGACCCGACCGATATCGATCAGCTCCGGTGGTCGGTCTTCACTGGCGACTTTGGATTTGATGGCAAGTTTTCGCGCCTGCACCAGGTCGCCATCGCGGCCGGAAAGGCCGACCGCCTTGCCGCCGCAATGGTTGATCAGGCCGACGATTTCTTTATTGACTTTACCCACCAGAACCATTTCCACTACATCCATGGTTTCGCCGTCAGTGACCCGCATACCTTGCACATAGCTGGGGACGATATGCATTTTTTCAAGAAAACGGTTGATTTGAGGGCCACCGCCATGGACAATAACCGGATTGATGCCGATGTACTTCATCAGAATGATGTCAAGGGCGAATTTCCGCTTCAAGTCCTCGTCAACCATGGCATGGCCGCCGTACTTGATCACTACTGTTTTTTCTCTGAATTCCCGCAGGTATGGCAGCGATTCAATGAGGATTTTTGCCTTGGCGACTTCTTCACGCATGCTTGTTTCCCTGGATGATGGTCTGGTTGTCTTGTGAGTGAGTGGATACGGCTCTCAGCTCTCAGGTATTGCAGCCGGTAAACGGTCAGGTCTTGTCAACCAGCAGTCTTGTGCAGACAAATATTTATTTTACTCCTGCTTCAATTGTCTGTAAACTTTTGAATTTTGTTTGCGTATTTCACTGGTTGGTCAGGATCGAATTTCGGATCTGTCTGTGTCTTTGTGGGTGACAACCGAAAAAATAAGCAAATCCAAGATTTTAACCATGATAGACGGCGGCTGAACAGACCCTTTGGCTTGCTGGCATGCTGCAACATTTCGCGGAGCAGGCACGGTCACTGGGCTACCTTTCTGAATCCGTGACGGCTGGACCATTTTTTGGATATATCTTGCTGTAATCATGTTATATTTGCAACTAAACCCTTGAAAAAAACTTTCAACAGCCGCCCTTCGGGGCATTCGTCCGCACGCCATCTTCATTGCCCGTAACCGTCCGATAAAGTGTACTTTAATCGAACGGTCACGAACAACGAAGCTGACGCACGGACGAACGTTCACGGATTCAGGTTGTGGCCTTATCTGCTCCATATTGTCTCTGAAGTAGACATTTGTGGCAAAAGGTCTTCCTGAAACGATCAGGGCCCCATCCTTGTACGGGCAGGCTCTCGCATAGAGGGTCTGTACGGGTCCTCGTGGTCTGCCCTGAGAGGGTGCACTACGCCCGTGTTAAGCTCTTTACAAATGTTTGATACCGCAGTATTGTAATCAATGCTTGCAAAAAACAAACCCGAAACAACAGCTGTCTTTTACTTACTGCATTTTTGAGATTATTCTTATGAAGACCTTCTTTCCCATCGTGCAAGAAACCTTTGGAAAAACTATCGTCCGCACATGTATTTTCCTGGCGATTTTCTGTATTGCGACCCCGGTTTTTTCCGAACCGATCAACATTGAGGCAGATCGGATGATCTCCCAGGAAAACGACAACAGCGTGGTGTTTATCGGTAATGTCGATGCCCGTCAAGGCGCGCTCACCATCCGTTCGGACGAGATGACTGTATTTTACACTGAGAGCACGGGCGATGGTGGCCAGCAGGTATCCAGTCAGATGGAAAAGCTTATCTGCATCAACAATGTTCAGGTCATCCAGGACGACTGGCTTGGAACCAGCGATCGGATGGATTATTTCGCCAACGAACGTAAGGTCATCCTCTCCGGAAACGCGAAAGCCTGGCAAGGGCAGAATATGGTGTCCGGCAAGACCATAATCTACTACCTGGATGAAAAACGATCGATCGTCGAGCAGGATGAGACCACCCAGGGTCGGGTCAGGGCCGTGCTCCATCCGGATGGTAATTAACAACCATGACCAGCACCTCTTTTCTGGAAACCAGAGATATCGTCAAGGAGTACCGCAAGCGTCGAGTTGTTGATCAGGTCAGTCTGCGGGTGACGAATTCTTCGGTGGTGGGCCTGTTGGGGCCAAACGGTGCGGGAAAGACCACCACTTTCTATTCAATAGTCGGATTCATCCGTCCCAGCGCCGGGGCCATCTTTCTCGACGATGAGGACATTACCGAATTGCCGATTCATCAGCGGGCCGCCCGCGGCATTACCTACCTGGCGCAGGAGCCCTCGGTTTTCAAGAAATTGACGGTGGAGGAAAATATCCGCATTGTCCTTGAGTCATTGGGTTTGCCGAAAAATGAGATCACCCACCGAATCCGGGAACTCCTGGCGGAACTGAAAATCGAGTATCTTGCCGGTAACAAGGGGCACGCTCTTTCCGGAGGTGAAAGAAGGAGGGTTGAAATTATCCGGGCATTGGCGACCAGACCGCGCTTTATTCTGCTCGACGAGCCGTTTGCGGGTGTCGACCCTTTATCGGTGGCCGATCTGCAGCAGATCATTCGTGAGTTGAAGCGAAAAGGACTCGGAGTGCTTATTTCCGATCATAATGTTCGCGAGACGTTGCAGGTTTGTGATTTTGCCTACATTATGAACAATGGTCAGATTCTGACCAGCGGCGTGGCCAAGGATATCATTGAAAGTGTTGTCGCCCGCAAAATGTATCTCGGCGACAATTTTCAAATGTGAGCGAACATGATGGCGATGCAGGGGAATTGTCTGCAAAGGCAACCGGAGCAGCGGTAGGGCATGGCACTTGAACTCAAACAGAGCCTGAAGCTCGCGCAGAAATTGGTGATGACGCCCCAGTTGCGTCAGGCTATCAAATTGCTCCAACTCGGTCGCCTGGAGCTCACCGATGCTCTCCAGGCCGAAATCGAGCAAAACCCGATGCTCGAGGAGATTCCGCTTCCTCTTGAACTCCCCGGTCACCCGGATGCTCTCTCCGCTGAAGAGGTGTCAGGCATTTCGGATGAGGCCCCGGTGACCGATCGGGTCAAAGGAGATGATCCGGCCTCTGTTGCCGAAGTCAACTGGGAAGATTACGCTAATTCTTTTGACGCTGATTTTTCCTTTGCCCATGAAACCCCGCCGGCGGACGCTCCCTCCCAGTTTGATTTTATTTCTGCAACTCCCGGACTTGCTTCGTACCTGCAATGGCAGTTGACCCACCTGGAACTGACAGAACAGGACACAGAGCTGGCGCATTTCATCATAGGGAATCTTGATGAGCACGGTTTTTTTGATGCCGACATCAGCGATGTCTGTCGGCATTGCCAGTGCACCGAAGAGGAGGCTGAAGGTGTTTTGCGTCTGGTGCAGAGTCTCGACCCACCCGGGATCGGTGCGCGTGATATTCGTGAATCCCTGCTGTTGCAGCTCGATCGTCTTGATTACTATGGCCTACTCCCGTATCTGATCGTTGATCAGTACATGTCCTTGCTTGAGGCGAGAAATTATATTCAGTTGGCCCGTGAAACCGGGGTTTCACTGAAAAAAGTGAACGAAGCCGTTGCCATTGTTCAGGAATTGACTCCGTATCCCGGCAATGAATTCAGTAATGCCCAGACCCATTATGTGGTCCCTGATGTGTATGTGTACAAAATAGACGGTGAATTTGTCATCCAACTCAATGCCGAGGGGCTGCCGCAACTGCGGCTTTCAGAAGAATATCAGCAATTGCTCAAGCAGAAGAGTGCCCTGACTTCGGAATCACGAGGATTTCTTCGTGAAAACAAGAGAAATGCCGAGTGGTTCATTAAATCCATCGAGCAGCGGCAGCGAACGATTTATAAAGTGATGGAGAGTCTGCTCAAATTTCAGCGTGATTTTTTTGAGCAGGGTCCCGGAGCGATGAAGCCGTTGATCCTTCGCGACGTTGCCGAGGATATAGGGATGCATGAATCCACCGTCAGCCGGGTTACGTCCAACAAATATGTGCATACACCCCAGGGTATCTATGAGCTGAAGTATTTTTTCAGCACAGCGGTGGCTACTGCCGATGGCGATACGGTGGCAGCAGAGGCCATTAAAACCCGGATACGGCAGCTGGTCCATAACGAGAATCCGGAGAAACCGCTCAGCGACAACAAGATATCGGAACTGCTTGCTGAGGAAAACATCAGCGTGGCCCGGAGGACGGTTGCCAAATATCGGGATCAGTTAAAAATATTGCCGGTCAAACATCGGCGTCAGGCACGGAATACCTGAGAGCGGTTCATGAATCGGCTTGATGAACAGGCAGTCATTCTCGAGATGAAGGCGGTCGGCAAGGAAAGCGCTCTGCGGGAAATGGCAGCCCTGGCAGCAAAGCAGAGTGGCCGCTTCAGCGAAGAGGTCCTGTACAATGTACTCCTGGAGCGGGAATCGGTGGGGTCGACGGGAGTCGGAAACGGGGTGGCCATACCGCACGGAAAAATCGTCGGCCTCGAGGATATCCTCCTGTGTTTTGGCCGCAGCAGGGCAGGGCTCAATTTTGATGCCGTGGACAACCGGCCTGTCCATCTCTTTGTCTTGCTGCTTTCGCCGGCGGACAAGGCTGCGGAGTACCTGCGCGCCCTGGCGTGGGTGAGCAGAATTCTCAAGAAAAATGAGAACCGGCGGCAATTGCTGAACAGCAAAAGCCGGGCGGAGGTTGCGGCTTTGTTCGCCGCTTTTGCCGAAGAAGACAAATAAAGGGACCCTTCACCAGGTCATACCTTCCTGGATCCGTAAGCGTTCGTCCAGCCGTCACGGACTCTGGACCTTCTTTCTCCTGCACCCGGTGCACCTTGTTCAAAGTTCGTTTACGGGGTACCGGAGCCCGGAGCGCAGATCATCAGCCGGGGGCCAGGCAAGCATTTGTAGCATCCGGCGAGCGATCCCGGAAAAAAGACAGAACCGGCCGGCTGGCTGTCCATCGACCTGCCCGGTCAGAAAAAACAGTGAATGCAGCTTTTTTTTCGGCTTGCCGTGGATTCAGGTTCGGATCATCTCAGCGATCTGAAAGGCCATTTCCAGTGACTGTTCCGCATTCAACCTCGGGTCGCAGGTCGTCAGGTAGCGAAGTCCGAGCTGGGCGTCGGAAAGCTCCCGGGCACCACCAATACATTCGGTGACATCGTCACCGGTCAACTCGAAGTGCACGCCGCCGGGTATCGTGCCGGCCACCCAGTTCAATTCGAAAAAACACCGCAGTTCGGAGAGAATGTTTTCAAAATCCCTGGTCTTGTGGCCGGATCCGGCACTGTAGGTGTTGGCGTGCATGGGGTCACAGGTCCACAGAACATGAAAACCGGAATTTTTTACCGCTCGTAACAGCGGCGGCAGAAGCTTGTCGATAGCTTTGGCACCGAAGCGGGTGATCAAAGTGATTCGACCGGGTTCGTTTTCCGGATTCAACCGTTCGATGATAGCCAGGATATCATCTAGCTGGTAATTTGGTCCCACTTTTATGCCCAGAGGGTTGCGCACTCCACGCAGAAACTCGATATGGGCTCCGTCCAGTTGCCTGGTCCGGTCACCAATCCACAGCATGTGCGCGGAACAATCGTACCATCCTCCGGTAATAGAATCCTCGCGGGTCAGTGCCTCCTCGTACCCAAGGAACAGCGCTTCGTGCGAGGTGAAGAACTGGGCCTCCTTCATCTGGGGAATGTCGGTGGAAATGCCAATGGTTTCCATGAATTTGAGCGCATAACTGATCTGTTTGGCCATTCGCTCGTAGGAGCGACCCATGGGTGATTGTTTGACAAATTCCTGGTTCCAGGCCTGGACCCGATGCAGGGAACTGAAACCACCGCGGGTGAAGGCGCGCAGTAGATTCATAGTCGCCGCGGACATGTGATAGCCTTTGAGCAGGCGCTCCGGATCGGGAATACGCGCTGCCAGTATCGGTTCGGCGGCGTTGGCCATATCACCGCGATAGCTGGGAATTTCAATGCCGTTGACTTTTTCGGTATCACTGGAACGAGGCTTGGCATACTGGCCGGCGATGCGCCCCACCTTGACCACCGGTTTATTACCGGCATAGGTGAGAATAACAGCCATCTGCAACAGCACTTTGAGGGTCTCACGGATATTGGGGGCTGTACAACGGGAGAACTCTTCGGAACAGTCCCCTCCCTGGAGGAGGAATGCTTCTCCTTTGACCGCTTTGGCAAGCATGGTTTTCAGATCCCTGATTTCACCGGCAAAAACCAGTGGCGGCAGCAGGGAAAGGGTGCGGATTATTTCATCATAACGCTCCTTGTCCGGCCATTTTGGCTGCTGCTTGGCCGGGTGCTGCTGCCAGCTGGATTTGCTCCAGGTAAGGCTTGGCTCCACACTTGTCTTCTGAGGTGGTGTTTCACTTTTTGCCCGCAGTTTAAGGCCACAGCCCGGGGCGGTCGTTCCATCGTTCATGTTGTTCCTTCCTGCGTACAGTCGCTGCCATGGCAGCAGACTTCCTGGTCAAAAACATTGAGAATCCGCAGAGCCTTATCACGCCGCTCCGGATCGTTATATGGTTCGAAGGCATATTCCCGGACCATTTTTTCAGCCTGCAGGCGATCCGGGATACTGGCCATGCCGAAAGCCAGCACTGTTCCTTTGTCTGTTTCAAGCAATTCCGCATCCCGGCCGTTGGTGACGATGGCCAGGGGAATACGGTAGGCAGGATCGAGGATGCGAGCCGCGGCAACCGCCGCGGTTTCTCTGGTCACCAGAGAGCCTGGTCCGTAGCGAAGAATAAACAGGCGCTGTCCATTGATTCGTGCCGTCAGCTCAATCAGAGTCCGGGTCTGGTTGTTGTTGAAGCAGGAATCAATGATCAACCGCGGTTCCAGTTCTTCTTTGCTGTATCCGAGTTGTTCCACTAAAATCCGGGCAAGGCTTTGCCTGATTCTCTCATCATCGGTATCCGGCAGGATCTCACCGGTGAGATAATCCTGAAGCTCACCGTAGACAAGGTGATGGCCGGAGGTATCGATCATGGGTCACCCTTGGGAAAGTGCAAAGAATGTCGGGGCAGGCATGAAATATGGTACCTGACCGGTGGTCATCCAGAAACGAGATATTTTTTCTGCATCGAGGCGTGCTGGCGAATGTACCCGCGAGTATATAATGAAGAGTACGAGGCGTACATTTTGCGGTACAACAAAGAGCCAGGGGAGTAGAGCTGTTTCTGGATGGGCAATAACTGGTATCAGGTCGACCTTGCCAGGCTGATTTTTTCCTCGAAGCCGGCAGATACAGAACAAAAAACAATCACTGGAAACCAGCTAATCCCATGGCGACATATTTGTCAATCTTCAAATGACGTTGGGCACTGAAACCTGTCCGGGAGCGAGCAGCTGGTGTCCATGGTATGAGAAATATAACCTGGATCCGTGAGCGTTGTCCAGCCGTCACGGATTCAGGAATAAGCTTAGCTCACCAAGCATGGCTGCGGTTTAAAGCAAGAGAAATCCTCGCCCGGGCTGTTCAATCAGAGTATGTTTATCGTCAACTGTCTCTTTTTTTGGGTGGGTAGATGAAAATATATCCGCGCCAATCCTCTTCAAACCTGTGAGAAGTGGTATGGAACCTCTGAACGATGACGATCCTGCCGGAGGCCGCTGGCTGAAGGTTACTTTTTTTTGCCCTTCACCGCTGTTGGAGCCAGCCAGTGACCTCATGGGCGTGCTCAGTGGTTCGGGGGTGGAGATAAGTCCCGAGGAGGCTGGTGGGGCTTTTCTTTCCGGTTTTTTCCGCCTGGGAGAAAGTCATGACCCTCGTGCACAACGGGACGTGGCCGAACAAACCCTTGCCGCATGTGTCGATGAGATGACCAGGCTTTTTGCCCTCTATAATTGTTCGCTTGACGAGCCGATGACCACTCTGCTGGCTGACCAGGACTGGGCTAGCAGTTGGCAGCAGTATTTTAAACCCTTTGAAATGATCCCTGGTCTGGTGATCAAGCCCTCCTGGGAGGTCTATCAGCCGGCTCCGGGGGAGCATGTGCTGGAAATGGACCCCGGCATGGCCTTTGGAACCGGACAGCATGCTTCAACCCGGATGGCTTCGGCTCTCATCCGGCAAAGTCTGCGGGAATGCGCTGTGGATCTGGTACTGGATGTCGGGACCGGCACGGCCATTTTGGCCATGACGGCGGCTCGCTTCGGGGCTGGACGCATTCTCGCCACGGACAACGATCCAGATGCGACGACAGTGGCACGGGCTAATATCCTGCGGAATGCATTGGATGATCAAATCGAAGTTGTTGACACACCGTTGGCGGCGATTGCTGGCGCATACCAGCTGGTCTGCGCCAATATTGTGCACGATGTATTGGTGGAGATGGCCCCTGAACTGACCCGGTTGACTGCTATCGGCGGTCGGCTGGTCCTGGCTGGCCTTCTTGCCGGTGACCAGGAGCAGCACGTCATCGCTGTGTATCACGCCTTGGGGTGTACGTTGGTGAATCAGCTGTACGAGGAGGAATGGGTTGCGCTTCTGTTGGCAAAAGCCTGAATCCGTGAGCGTTCGTTCACGGATCCGGGGATACAATAACGTGATTATTTATTTGTTATGATTTCGTTTATATAAGTGGTCGTGTCCGGGCTGAACGAGCCCAGGGTTTTGACGCCGAAAAAGATCTCCGGCAGGTACATGTAGCGGAGACCGACCTCAGAATAGGGAAACATGAGTTTGCCGACCACAAACAGATCGTGGGTAAAGCTGTATCCGGCTCCCAGGGCTCCCTGGACATCGTTGGTTCCATAGAAGCCAAGGAGTTCGACTGTTCCGTTCCAGTTGTTGAAGATTTCGAAAAACAGGTTGGCCTCCAGGCCGATAACCCTGTTACCTTCATCTTTCTTTACGGTCTCCCGGGTAACGACCTGCCGGGTGAGACGACCGTCAGTTTCGGGTTGGTTGTCAATAAAGCGATTGATAATGATCGTGTCGTCATCAATATCCGCATATTGCCCGGTCAGGCCGAGCCGGATGCCGGATTGATTAAAGGCGACACCGGAACCGGAGATGCTGAACGGGACCTGCAACACGGCCCCGACCCTGAACTCGTTACCAGCAGCGACCGGTCGCACTGCAAGAAGACAGAAAAGGACGGCAAGGGCACCGAGGGCACCAAGGTGATATGGTGCGGACAGGGAGTGCGACCTCTTGGTTGTTTTCATGATGTTCCTCCATGCAAAAAAAGTATGATTTGACTGAATAGCTAAACTTTTTTTTGTTTTTTTTCAATGTTATATTGGCAGATTGCCAAGTCGGAAGCTCGATGATCATCGATTTGTCAGCCAATCCCGGTTGAAGGATTTTCCTCGGTGAGGTTCAATAGATCAATCTGCTGCTTTTCTCCCTCGGGTTCTGAGAACGAAAAGCTGTTGACTGTTCTCCGTTGATTCTCTAATACTCTTCTGCATTACCCTGCACCCTTGCTATCAGGTGCCAGCCCCGTGATCGGCTGCGATACGGGTATTTTTCGGAGGGTCTGCTTATGCGCGGTTTGGTGCAGGTATATACCGGTGACGGCAAAGGAAAAACCACAGCAGCTTTGGGATTGGCCATACGTGCTGCCGGTGCGGGTCTCCGGGTTTATCTCGGCCAGTTCATCAAGAATGCCGAGTACAGTGAACTTAAGATTCTCCAGCGCCTTGCCGATGTCATCACTGTCGAACAGTTTGGCCGGGGGTGTTTCCTGCTGGTTGAACCGGGCCAGGAGGATGTAGATGCTGCCAGGCAGGGCTTGACAGCGGTCGAGCAGGCTCTGGTCGGCGGGCGATATGATGTGGTGATTGCCGATGAGATCAATGTGGCGGTGGCACTCAAGCTGCTCGGCGAAGGTGACCTGCTTGCTCTCATCGCCCGGAAGCCTTCGGAGGTGGAACTGGTCTTTACCGGCAGGGGAGCGCCGCCATCGGTGCTGGAGCGTGCTGACCTGGTGACCGAGATGCGGGCAGTCAAACACTATTATGACCGAGGCATCAGTGCCCGTAAAGGCATCGAGGGGTAATCCTGAATCCGTGACGGCTGGACGCTTGTTTTCGATATATCTTACTGTGATCATATTATAATTGCGGCACAATCCTTAAAGAGAACCTTCACCAGCCGCCCGTCCGCACGGATCCAGGGTCATGACTCCCGGGCGGCGCTCTTCCCCCTGGCCATCGAGTTGGCAAGGGATATATGAGCTGGTCAATCAGCCGGGGAGGGCAACCCGAGAGTGCTGGCTAAGGTATACCAACGAGAAGTGGACGAAGAGCAACCTTTGGGCGGAGGGAAAAATGGCAGAAAAGGCAGCATGTCTGGCCGTGTTGGGGACTGGATCGGATGTGGGAAAAAGTATTGTCACCACGGCCCTGTGCCGGATTTTTGCCAACCAGGGTATCCGGGTAGCACCCTTCAAAGCTCAGAATATGTCCAATAATTCCGGTGTCACCGCCGAAGGGCTGGAGATGGGTCGGGCGCAGATCGTGCAGGCAGAGGCGGCCCGCATCGCCCCGCACACCGACATGAATCCGGTCCTGCTCAAGCCGGTCAGCGATGTGGGATCGCAGGTGGTGCTCAACGGCCGCGCCTGGATGGAGGCCTCCTCACAGTCCTATTACACCCAGAAAGAATATCTGTTCAGCGAAAGTTGCGCCGCCCTGGAGCGTCTCCGCCGCGGTTGTGACCTGGTCATCATGGAAGGGGCCGGCTCCTGTGCCGAGGTCAATCTGATGGAGCATGATATTGTCAATCTGCGCGCCGCCGCTGCTGCCGATGCTCCGGTTATCCTGGTGGCCGACATCGATCGCGGTGGGGTTTTTGCGCAGATCATCGGCACCCTGGCCTGTCTTTCTCTTGAGCAGCAGGATCGGGTGCGGGGCTTTATTATCAATCGTTTCCGGGGTGATATCGCCCTGTTCCACAAAGGGATCAGCTGGATCGAACAGCGGACCGGCAAGCCGGTTTTCGGAGTCCTTCCCTGGTACCGGCATTTCCACATTGAGGCCGAGGATGCAGTGGTGATCGAAAATACCCGGCCTTTTGATCCGTCCACTTCATCCGAACCAGCCATTGCCGTTATCCGCCTGCCTCATATTTCCAATTTCACCGATTTCGATCCCCTGGCCAAGCTGGAGGGCTGCCGATTGGTCTATCTGCAGTCACCGCAAGACCTTGATCGATTTCGAGCTGTGATCCTGCCAGGATCAAAAAGTACCAGCAGCGATCTGCAATGGCTTGAGACGAGCGGCTGGCGGAAAAAAATTCTCGACTACAGCGGGGGCGGAGGACATCTGCTGGGCATCTGCGGTGGCTACCAGATGCTGGGTACCTGGGTCCACGATCCAGACGGCATTGAGGGGGAACCGTGTTCCATCGCCGGCCTGGGCCTGCTGCCGGTGGAGACCGTGCTCAAGGCGCCCAAAACCACCACGCTCACCGATTTCACCTGGGATGCCATCGCCGGTACAGGGTACGAAATCCATATGGGACAGACAAGGTTGTCCGCCGGCCGGGTTCTGATGGAGGTCCAGCGTCGGAATGCAGAGGCCTGCGAGGATGTCGATGGCTGCCGCAGTGAGGATGGCCGGGTCATCGGCACCTACATGCACGGGCTGTTCGATACCCCGGCCATTACCAGTCATTGGTTGGCTGGTCTCGGGCTTGGGGATGTGGTCGTTGATGAACTCCATGGACCAGCGGCCCGGGATCAAGCCTACGAACTGCTGGCTGAACATGCGGCCCGCCACCTTGATATCAGGGCGATCGCGGCGCTGTTGCCGTCCAGTCTGCAGAGGATGGAGCGATGATCCAGGGGCATGGCGGCAACATCTTTGCCGTGGCCGAGCAACTGGGCTGCAGGCCGGAAGAGATTGTTGATCTGAGCAGCAATATCAACCCATTGGGAACCTTGCCCGGGTTGCTCGAGCATCTGCGTGAACACCTGGATCGCATCCGGGTTCTGCCCGAGGCAGACGGTCGTTCGGCAATACGGGGCGTTGCCGCCCTCCTGGGGATCGCGGAGGAGCGTATTCTGGCCGGTGGCGGCACCACCCAGTTCATCTATGCAGCCTGTGCCGCGCTCAACTGCCGGAAGGTCCTGATTGTCGGCCCCACCTATGCTGATTACGCCGATGGCTGCAGAATGCATGGTCTCGAACCCGACTTCTTCCTGGCGACTGCAGCCACCGGGTTTGTCCTTGATCCGGAGCGGCTGGAGGCGACCCTTGGGGGCTATGATACGGTCTTTCTCTGCAACCCCAACAATCCCACCGGTCAGTTGATCCCGCACAACGCTCTGCTCTCCTTGTGCCGCCGGTTTCCAGCGGTGCGCTTCATCATTGACGAATCCTATCTGCCCTTTGTCGCCTCGGAGGAGGGCAAGGGGATGGGGCATTGCGGGCTCGACAATGTTCTGGTCCTCTGGTCGGTGTCGAAAATTTTCGGCATGCCCGGGTTGCGGGCCGGGTTTCTGATTGCCAATCCAGTGCTTCTCGAGGGGTTTCGCCGCTACATGCAACCCTGGTCCGTCAACAGCCTGGCCCAGGAGGCAGTCCGTTTTCTCGGAGCCAATGTTGATGAGGCGACGGCCTTTATTGCCCGCACCCACGGCTACCTGGCCGGGGAGGGTCGCCTGTTGAGGGATCGGATGCGGTTGGCCAGGCTCACTCTGTATCCGAGCGAGACCTCCTATTTTCTCATGGCCCTCCCCAAGCCGCTTGAGGCTGAGGTTGTCTGCCAGGCTCTGGCCAGGCAACGCTACCTTATCCGCAACTGCAGCAATTTTCATGGCCTCGATACAGGCTATATCCGCATTGCCCTCAAGGATCCATCCACCAATGAAATCGTTGCCGGGTATCTTCTTGACCTGGTCGGCTCCGGCTCTGACCGGGCCTGAGGTCGGCCATGACCTTGCTCGATCTGCTGCCCTGGCTGGCTCTGCCGACAGCATTTTTTCTTGATGCCTGCTTTGGCGACCCACGGCGCCTTCCCCATCCTGTTCGCTGGATGGGCCGGGCCATCGAGATTGCCGAGCCATTTTTTCGTCGTCTTTTGGCCCGTGAGTTCCTTGCCGGTCTTGTCTTCGCCGCTGTGCTCATCCTCGGATGCTGGGGACTTGCCGCCGGTACGGTTTTCATGTCCTATCGGATCCATGGTGCCCTGGGCTTTGCGGTCGAGACGGTACTCCTCTTTTATTGTTTTTCGGCTCGTTCCCTTGCTCAGGCAGGCCTGGAGATCCATGCCCTGCTGGTCAACGGAAAAGTTGATCAGGCCCGCGCCAAGGTCGCGATGATTGTCGGCCGGGATGTGGAGCAGTACCAGGCCGATGATATTGGCAGGGCCACGGTGGAAACCGTGGCTGAAAACGCAGTGGACGGTGTTCTCGCCCCGCTCTTTTTTGCTGTCATCGGTGGCGCACCCCTGGCCATGGCCTACAAGATGGTCAATACCCTGGATTCGATGGTGGGGTACAAGAATCCCCGCTACCTGTTTTTTGGCAGAGCCGCGGCCAGAATCGATGATGCCGCCAATTTCCTGCCCGCCCGGCTGGCTGTGCCGCTCATCGCTTTGGCCGCCTGGCTGATCGGCGCCGCAGGTCGATCCGCTCTGGTCACCGCCTGGCATGAAGGCCGGCGGCATGCCAGCCCCAATGCCGGTTATCCGGAAGCGGCTTTTGCCGGAGCACTGGGGGTGCGATTGAATGGCCCCAATACCTATGGTGGGGTGCTGGTGGAGAAACCGTATATCGGGGTGGGCTTGGCAGCGGTGCGGACATGCCATATCCGCCAGGCCTGTCGACTGATGTTTGCAACCTCTGTGCTGGGTTGTGCGGTCGGCTGGTTGATGTCCCTGGCTGTTTTTTTATAGCTGTTCAGGGCTACCGAGGTAGGATGCCAGTGCCCGGTTAAGCAAGCACTTCGTACCCTTGCGCCGCCATCGCCCGCCGCAAGGCCTCCTGGTCCACCTTGCCCTCGAAGCGGGCTTCGCCCCGGGCTACATCAACCTGCACCATGGTGGCGCCCAACTCTTGTACAACTTTTTGCACCGCCGCAGCACAATGCTGGCAGCTCATGCCTTGAATTTTCACGGTTGTCATCAGTGGTTCTCCTTGGTGGGAACATGTTGTTGAGAATTTTTAATCGGGAACTGCTGTTCTGATTCTGTCGATAAGGGTAGTGGTCGAGCACTGGTGGGTAAAGGGTATGCGCAGCAGTCGCCCCCCCTGTGCCTTGACTTCAGCGGCGCCGACGATCTGCTTTTCTGCCCAGTCGGCACCCTTGACCAGTACATCGGGCATGATGGCGGTGATCAGGTGAAGGGGCGTTTCTTCGGTAAAGAGCACCACATAATCGACACAGCCCAGTGCCGCCAGCACCCGGGCCCGGTCTTCTTCACCGTTGATCGGCCGATCAGCCCCTTTGAGAGCCCGGACCGAAATGTCGGTATTGACCCCCACCACCAGGCAGTCGGCGCTGCGACGGGCTTCTTCAAGGTAGCTGACGTGACCGGGGTGGAGAATATCAAAACAGCCATTGGTAAAGGCGATGCGACTCCCGTCCCTTCGGATCAGGGTTAGTTCGGCAAGCAGCTCGTCCAGGGTTTTGATCTTTTCGCTGTCAGCGCTCAACCAGGCCCGCCGGCCGGCGGGATAAAACCTGCTGCGCTGTCCATCCACCTGGGCTGTGTCCAAGGGGCAGGCAATAACCGTTGCGGTGGTCCCGGCGGCACGCAGGACCGTGCCGTCCGGGCCAATAATCATGGAGTGACCGGCCAGTTCCATCGAGCCGGTCCGGCCACATCCGTTGGCGGCCACAACATAGCTCTGGTTTTCAATGGCACGGGCCCGCAGCAGGGTTTGCCAGTGGTCGAGCCGCACCAGGGGCCATTGGGCGGATACCGCCACAATACGGCAACCGGCAAAGACCTGCCGGCGTGCCAGTTCCGGGAAACGAAGCTCGTAGCAGATCAGCGCCCCCAAGGGGCCTTGAGGGGTCTGCAGCAGCGGTGCAGTCTGTCCACCCTGATAGTGTTGGTCCTCATGCCAGAGGGCAAAGAGGTGCTGCTTGGCGACTCGGCCGACCACTCCTTCGGGACCGACCAGGTAGAGCATGTTGAACGGCAGGGCTTCATTGCCCGGCAGCTCGGTCAGGGTTCCGGCCAGATAGATCTGATGCCGTGCTGCCATCCGCTCCATGGAGGAGACGATTTCCGGGGTCCGGGCACCCAGCTCGGCGGTGTGGGCATAGTCAAAACCAGTTGTCCACATCTCCGGCAGCAGCAGCAGGGTGTCCGGCGCTGGCCGGCAGCTGTTGATCAGGTGCTCGACCTGTTCGATATTTTTATCAATATCGCCGAAAGCAACGTTGAACTGCACACAGGCCGCGGCGGGGAAAAGGGAGGGAATGCTCATTGGTTCAGAGTATCAAGTGCGGCCTTGGCCATGGCACCGACTGATGTCTTGACAAAGTCGGTGCCCAGGTACAGGGTCAACGGGGAGGGATCGGAGCTCAGCTGGTGCAGGACAGGCCGTGTTGTTTCCAGGCGAAGCTCGCCGGCAGCCAGAGCGGCCAGGGCTCTGGTTTCCGGATCCGGCGCCGTGAGATAGGGAGGAATGTCCCGGGCAGCACCTTTTGCCACCAGCAGCTCCGGACGGGCACGGCTCAGGCCGGCGATACCCCACAAAAGTCCACGCTGCAGAATCGGGTGTTCAAGAAAATTGCCGTCCTGCAGGGGTTCATCACCATCCTGCCGCATATAGGAGATAAGCATGTGGATGTATTCTTCAGCCAGCCCGGCATGGCGACACATGATCTCGGCCATGCATTCGGGCGCCCCCCAGCCGATCCCTCCCGACTCATCGTTCAGGCTCCAGAGAAAACGACGCATGACAACCCGCGCCTCTTCCATGTCTGTCGCGGCCAGGCGTATGACCGCGTCCCCCATACTGATCACCGCCGGCCAACGTATCAGCGGATCCTCGCGACAGATGGGCGAAAACAGGGCATTGACTACATCCTTGGCCGGATACTGCTCCAGTATTGGCCTGATGGCGGCCAGATCGTGGCTCTGGAGCAGTTCCATGACCTTGGTTTTGATCATCCTCAGGCTCAAGCCTCTACTCCCCCGTTGGATTTTACTCGCCGGGGGTTCCTGGAGTGACGGAGAAGGTCCTTTTGCCCATTTCGGCATCCAACATAAACAAGCCGGAGGGATTGTCCTGAATCAGGCGCAGTTTCTCGACTACCTCACCGACACTGGCCTCTTCTTCGACCTGCTCGGTGACGAACCATTGGAGAAAAATGTTGGAAGCGTGGTCTTTTTCACTGATAGCCAGGTCCACCAGGTCATTAATCAGGCTGGTGACGTGCTGCTCGTGCTTGAGAACGGCCTCAAAAGCGTTCAAAGGGGAGGACCAGGTGGTATCGGGTTTGGCGATGGATTCCAGGGTAACCTGGCCGCCACGCTCATGGACGAAATCGTAGAATTTCATCGCATGCATCAACTCCTCCTGAACCTGGGCGCGCATCCAGGCCGCAAATCCATTCAAGCTGATCGACTGAAAATAGGCTTCCATGGACAGGTACAGATAAGAAGAATACATTTCCGCATTGATCTGATCATTCATCGCTTGCTGCATCGTTTTCTTCAACATGGCGCTCTCCTCTGGTTGACGCGTTCACGGTGACAACCGGTTGTGTCCTCAATATTTGGACGTTCAGGGGTCGGGTGAAGGGGGATAAGGGCTCCATGGCAACCAAGTACGGGGTGCACCTGTGCGGTAGGCAGGGTTTCCTCACACCTGAATCCGTGAGCGGGTACCTCGAAGGGCGGCTGGTGAAATTCAGTACCAAGGATTCCGCTCCAATTAAAACATTATTACAGCAAAGTATATCTAAAACAAGAGTCCAGCCGTCACGGATTCAGGTCACATTAAAGCGGTCACACAGGTGCCTTGAATCCGTCCAGGCGTGGAAACCCACTGTTGTCCCCCCTATGCGGGCAGTCGAGATCATGCCGCCCGGGGTGGTCGCAATCGCTGACAACCCATCGGTTGCATTATAAGCATAACCGTGGGGAATTCCATATCCTCATTGAAAAATGTTGTTTTTTGAAACTAAACCTGTTTTCTTGACAGGATTTTGAAACAGAGTGCGTTGATGAGAAGTATCAACAAGGTGATGCTCCTCGCCACAGTGCAGGAAAACCGCTTGGCAGCGCTGGTTTTTTTTCATGTACCTGGATCCGTGAGCGAACGCCCCCAAGGGCGGCTGGTGAAGGTTATTGGCAAGGATTCTGCTGCAATTGTTACATGATTGCAGCAGTATATATCCGAAACAAGCGTCCAGCCGTCACGATTCAGGATTTATTGAAGGACAGGGTAAAAAACACATCTCATGCGAAGAGTGGTTATAACAGGAATGGGTATTGTCTCACCGCTTGGCGATACCGTGGAAGCGGTGCTCGCCTCCCTTCGCGAAAGCCGTTCCGGCATTCGCTACCATGAACCCTACCGGAAGATCGGGCTTCGTTCGCTGGTCGGTGGTTTTACCCGCATCAATTTGAAAGAACAGATTGAGAAAAAAAATCTCCGTTTCATGGGTCATGCGGCGGCTTATGCATCGATTGCCATGCAGCAGGCCATCGCCGATGCCGGTCTCGAGGAAGACGAGGTTTCCCATCCCCGAACGGGTCTGATCATCGGATCCGGAGGAACCTCGGCTGAAAATGTGGTGGCTACCGCGGATGTCATGCGCGCAAAAGGGCTCAAGCGCCTCAGCCCTTTCATGGTCCCTCGTACCATGAGCAGTACGGTGTCTGCCTGCCTGACCAGTGCTTTTCGCATTAAAGGGCTGTGTTATTCCATCTCCTCGGCCTGCGCCACTGGATCACATTGTATAGGTGCCGCCATGGAGCAGATCATGATGGGCCGCCAGGACCTGGTCTTTGCCGGCGGTTCGGATGAAGAACACTGGACGCAAACCGCCATGTTTGATGCCATGGGGGCTCTTTCCACCCGGTTCAACGATACCCCGAAAAAAGCATCCCGCCCGTACGACCGCAATCGGGATGGTTTTGTGGTGGCCAACGGGGCGGGCGTTGTTGTTCTCGAGGAATTGGAGCGAGCCAGGCGACGGGGTGCCAGGATGTACGGAGAAGTTGTCGGGTATGGCGCTACCGCCGATGGCTATGAGATGGTGTCTCCTTCCGGCGAAGGGGCGGTCCGCTGTATCCGTCTGGCGCTTGCCTCCACGGACGCAGACGTCGATTACATCAATGCCCACGGTACCTCCACTCCGATAGGTGATCTGGTGGAATTACGCGCCATCAAGGAGGTTTTTGGGGGCGATACACCGCCGATCAGTTCGACCAAGTCTCTGTCCGGCCATTCCCTGGGAGCGGCTGGGGTGCATGAAGCAATTTATTCTCTGCTGATGTTGCAGAATAATTTTATTGCCGGTTCGGTCAACATCGAGGATATGGACCCGGATGCGGTGGGGATGCATATTGTCACCGAAAACCGTGATGCCGACCTGGCTGTGGTGATGAGCAACAGTTATGGGTTCGGAGGGACCAACGCCTGCCTGGTGTTCCAGAAGATCTGACGCTATCCTTCCTGCTCGTCAATCCGCCGCATTCCTTCCATGATCAGCCCCATGAAACCGCCGATCACCGGTAGTTCCATGTCTTCAGGGCTCAGTCCGGATGTGTAGGTGAAGTTTCCTTCCCCCTTGGCCAGAAGAGTGAAAAAGGCCTCCTTGCCCGTGATTTCTCTGTATTGCACCTTGACCAGCTCGCCTTCGTTGAAGGTGACCACCGCGTTGCCGTCATCAAGAGTCAGCAGGACTTTACCGGTTTTCTGGCTGGAGTTGATTAACTGGAACAGTTCAACCGCATTGATTTCCGAGAGTCGACCGGTCATGCCCGAGCTGATGGTTCCTGACCGCATGGTGTTAGCCTGAGCGCGTTCCACCAGCATGCGGTAGAAGAAAACCTGCAGCACGGGGTATCTGTTGAGGACATGCTTGAAGTCCTTGCTGGAGAGGGTGGCAAGGCGTGTTCGATCGCGGGAGTGAATGGAGGTGGTTACCGGTTCCCCGGACAGGAGGCTCATTTCTCCGAAAATATCGCCGACGCCCATCTCGGACAGGGTTTGCCCCTCATCACCGATGACCGCCACCCGACCTTCGAGCACAATGTAGAGATTGGTGCCCGGGTCTCCTTTTTTCAGAATAATTTTGTTTTCACGGTATTCCTTGAGCCGCAGCTGGGCGGAGAGATCGCGGAGGCTGTCCTCATCCAGAGGTTCGAAAATCTCCAGGCCGCGGAGGGTATCGTAAAATTTATCCAGATGACGCATCTTGGCCCGCTGCTCCGCCGCTGCCAGTAGTTTCATTTGCAACGTGGCGAATTCTTTTTCTTTCTTGAATTCGAACCGGATGATACCGGTGCAGCCGCCGCATTCAAATTTCACTTTTCTGATCCCGTAATGGGTAAAGCGTTCAAAGCTCTGTGCGGTTGAGACCGCCTTCATCAGTTCGCGTACCATCATCAGGCAGGCCGGTTTGGCCTCGGGGACGGTCAGCGCCATGTCCTCGACCTTGAATTCCTCGCCAACATTATAAATCGGACAGGAGCGTTCCTCGCTGACAATAAAAATTGCGTTACGGTACTCCATGCTACTCCAACGGGAACTGATTCATTGTGATATGCCGCCTGAATAGTCCGGCGGCGAGGTGGTCTGCTGAGGTGGTCAATCGGAACGGCCAAAGAGCAGGTAAATGATGAAGCCGAGAATAGCTGCTCCACCAAAGAGCACCGGCAGTACTTTGTTGACCTGTAACTCATCTCCTACCACCAAGGTCTGCATGTATTCCGTGCCCGAGGCGTACCAGACCCCCAGGAGCACGGCGAAAATGATCAGGTCGCGGAAGGCTTGTTTATAAAGCAGGTAGGCAACGAGGGCAATGAAGGGGACGAGAAACCAGGGATTGGTGAATAAGCCACTGAAATCGACTTCGCTGATCTGCTGCGGCAGGTTTGTCGTTTCCAGAAAGTCGCCGATGGGTGCGGTGATGGTCCTGGTCTTTTCCAGGGCAGTATCGATGATTGAACCGAAATTCACTGTTATTCTCCTGTGGTACCTGAAATGACATGATGCAGGGTTACGCAACTGGGTTGAGATGTTGGTCGAGGCTGCGCAGTCTTCTGCTGCTAGTGTATGGTATCAATGCGCGGTGGGTGCTGTCAAAATGAAAACCAGAGAAAGGGTTTTTTCAGCAACCGCTTTATGTGTCGTTTTTGTTTCAACCGTTCCAAAAAGAGCACAAAAATGAAATGAACAAGCAGGAGGGGAATTTTGCCCGTCTCGCGGTCAAGGGAAAAAAGCCTTATATTTCTGTGTAGTTCTCGTTGTTAGAGGATAAAAAGGCTTGATCGAGGTTATTGGCATACATCTTGTAATGTTATTGATCAGTAAAGGATCGACAGCAGGCACCATGTGGGTGTGTCACGGTTTGTGTCGAACCTTGTCTATCCTTTTGTCTGGAGCCGGTGCATTGGCCGGCATTGTTTCTCCTGTTTATTGGCAGCAGGAGATTCTGTTCCACCTCCTCCTTGGGCTGCCCCGATCTCCTCCTCTCTGCGGGGCAGCCTTTTTCCTTTTCGAAAACAGAACATATGGCGTATCGAGTTCTCGTGCTACAGCATGCCGAATGGCAGTCTCCCGGGAAATTACTGCTGCAGTCTGCCAGGGAGAGCAGGGTCAGGCTGCACAGAATCAACGTCAGCCAGGAAAGCGCCGCTGACTTTGCCGATTATGATGGCTTGATTATTCTCGGCGGACCGTTTCAGAACGATCAGGAGAAACAATACCCTTTTCTTCGCGAGGAAAAACGGCTCATTCGTGCCTGGGTTAATTTGAACCGGCCCTGTCTGGGATTCAATCTGGGACAGCACTTGTTGGCCGAGACCGCTGGCGCATCCATTGGTACCGGGTATGGTACCAGTATCGGATTCATCGACGGACATCAAACCCACCAGGGGAAAAAACATCCCCTTTTTCTCGGTGTCAGCTCTTCCTTTCCCCTTTTTAAATGGCACACCCGGGCCATTGAATCACCTCTGCCGCGAAACATGGTTTTGCTTGCCACCTCAAAGGACTGCATGGTAGAAGCATGTTGCCTGGAGGGTCGTCCCCATATCATCGGTCTGCAATGTGACAACCATCTTGGCGCCCCTGAGGATGTAGCACGACTGATCGCCCATGAGATGGTCGGTATCGGTCAGGCCGATCACCCAAGGACCCAGGGACTTGTGGAACAAGCTGAAGTCAGAGCAGCTGTTCTCGCCACGACCTTCAGATCCATGATGCATAATTTCTTCACCATGCTGAAAAAATAATTCTCGATCCATGAGCGTATTGAAAAAAACTCCGAAGGGCGACGGGTGCCGGCTTATGGAACACAAAGGCGCCGCACTTATAACCTCTGACGGGTGCCCATCCTCAGGGGCTGTGCATCCCGGCACTCTTTTCCCATGAGCATCTTAAGTCAGCATTCCGTTTTCTCCGCCATGCTGCAGGATGGACCCTTTGCGGTGGAAGAGGCGCCACCTCTGGACCATCACCCATACTCCCGGGAGGCAAAGGCCTGGGTGCAGACCATCCGTACCAACCAGTTGCTCAAGACCAAATACCGTTCCGTCCGCAATCAGATTTTCGATCTTCTCGGCATCAACACCTTCGATGAGGTTCTGGCCCTGATCCATGATCGGCGGCTGCGGGCCAGGGCAGCGGATCGAGCCTATTTGCTGCTTGGCAACATGTTTGATCTCAAAGGCGGAAACAGTCAGGAAATTGTCGGGCATCTGCGTGAATATGCCCGGACCGCCGATGATGTTATCACCTCCTTGCGAGCCAAGGTCCTTGCCCCGTACAGTGCCCACATCGAAACCACCAACGAGATCGTTACGGCCTGGGATCCGGTTGAATTGTTGCTGATCCTTTTTGATGACCGCTATCATCGCAAGGCCCGCTTTGAGGCGAAAAGAAAACTGGCGCTCATGGGGCTGGCCGGATCCATCGACCAGAGGGAGCGGGAGACGAGAATAGCGGAAAAATTCTCCGTTTTTCTCGACTTTCTCAATTCTTTTGTCTGGAATCCTGGTTGCAAGATTGGAGATCTCGATATCAGCTATCTCCATTCCACTCATGACCCCGATGATTTCAGCTGTAGCACCGTCCGGGTTCTTGGGGAGGAGGAGGCCTTGATGATGTCTCCGGCTCCGGGGGAGAAATTGACACTGGTCAAGCGTCGCAGATTTCGCGACCAGAACACCGACATTCCCATATATGTGACGATTCGTAAAAAGCCGCCCTCGGCCAAGGTGCTCAAACTTCTGCGTAAAAATGAAAAAAATCCCGCCACCGCGGTGGACGATGAGCTGGGATTGATGGCCGTGCTCAATTCAGTCAACGATGTTAAACGCTTCGTACGTCACCTCACCCGCAGTGCAGCCAGGGCCGAATCGTTCATGACCCTGGAAGATATTTCCGACACCTTGACCGGCGGTGCCTACCACGGCACGGCCACCGGCAGTTCAGGTCAAACCTCGATGCTGAAGTTCTTTGCCCGGACCGGCGGCATGCGCATCGAATTCATTCTCCATACCAATCGCTCTTATCTCAATTACATCTATCAGCGCGACGTGGCCCATGATGAATACGAGGTCAAGCGTATATTCGATACCGGCGTAGTCGCTTTTCTTTTTCCCCCGGATATCTATCACCTGGACCTGGAAAGGATCCGTGCCTATCAACTGGCCTGGTTTCGAAAACAGATCGAAGAAAACTGATGCAACTTGGCCAGTTTCCAGGTCGGGCAGACTTTCCTTTGCCTGAATCCGTGACGGCTGCTGTTGTTTTGGATATATCTTGCTGGAATCATCTTATATGACGCGGATTCGATCTTTCGTAGTTTCTAAAACAGATAAGGAAAAGCGGGCTCGCTCTCTGCCGACAAGGTGGTATCGATGATCAGGGGAATAGTGAAGCCGTGCCTTGCATACAGGGTCAGCCGTCCCCGAGCGCGAACCCAGCTGTCATTGGCGAGGTCGCTGTCCTCTTTTGGGTCGATAAGAACGAAGACCGGCAGGGCATCGGCGGCGCAACAGGTTATCCTGAACCGGTAGCAGACCAGGAATTCCTCAGGCAGCTGCGGGTCGTGCAGCAGCCGACAGACCACCTCCACCTCCTCATGAAGATATCGATCGCTGTTCCGGTACAATCCGGTCAGGGACACCTCGCCCCTCGTTTCATCCTCCCATGCTTCCCCATTGGCCCTCTTTTCGATAAATCCAGGGATCAATAAACCATCCGCGGTCCGTAAACTTCTTTGCAAAAAGGTGTCGGCATTCAATCTGGCCTCATGGACCGGCACCCAGTACAGCAACGGAACGAGCAGAATGACCAGGGCTGGCCATTGCCAGCGGAGCATGTTCGGATTGGCTTGCTCCACCGCCGGCCTGGTCAGGTTCACTGCCAGAAACAACACCAGAATCACGGTACCGCAGGCCACAAGCCACCAGAGTTGAGGATGGAGAAGTCGGGCCAGACTGCTCTGGCCGTATGTGACCAACCAGGCAAAGAAAACGATCCAGGCGGCCAGAACGCAACTTTTCAGAATTCGGTAGAGCATGGAACTACAGCAGGAGGGCAGGAAAGAAGGTCTGCAGGCCAATCATCCATAGCAGAACCACGATGAAAACCGACAGGGACAAAGCAATAATGAGGCGTTTGCGAAAGACGCTGAAATACATCAGGAGCAGTTTAACGTCCAGCATCGGCCCCAATACCATGAAGGCCATCTGGGCACTGCCCGGCAGCACCCCTCTGAAACTGGCAGCGATAAAGGCGTCGGCTTCGCTGCAGAGATTGAGCAGCATGGCCATGATCATCATCAGTACGATGGCCTGCTCGGGATTGGCGAGCAGATGACTGAAAATATCCATCGGTGTTATGCTGCGGACCAGGGCAGCAATGAAGGCACCGATAACCAGATAGAAACCGACACTGAAAAAATCGTCGCAGGCATGTCCCAGGGCATGGCGGACACGATCTGCAAGTGCACCACTGTTGTTCCGGTCGTGGGCACAGCTCTGGTGACCGCAGGAAGCCGCACCGCTGTTGCGCCATTCAGGCAGGATGCCGTTGTCCCGATTAAACCATCGTCCCAGCAACAATCCGATACAGACAGCGATACAGTAACCGCTGCCAAGGCGCACGGCCACCACCACCCAGTCGTAGTTGTAGGCAACGGCGGTGGAAAAGGCAACGATAACATTAACAATAGGGCCGGCGAGCAGAAAAGTGAGGGCGGCCGCCAGGGGTATACCTTTGCCAAGCAATCGTCTGACCACGGGGATGATGGCGCATTCGCAGACCGGGAAAAAAAGGCCCATGGTGCCGGCGAGCAGGACGGAGCGGGTGCGGTGGCGATGAAACATTTTTTCTATCCAGGCCACGGGCACAAAGACTTCGATCAGGCCGCCGGCCAGGGCACCGATGAGCATGAACGGCAGGGCCTCGACCATGATGGCGAGGAAATTGATGGCGATATTGTTGACCAGGCCGTGCCAGGCCGGTGTCCTGCCCAAAAAGAAAAGCAGCACGGAAACCGTTAGAAAGAGGATGCCGACCAGCCAGGCCAGTGCCTGCGAGAGCCCTGGAGCCTGGGAGGATGCGGGGACCGGTTGATACATGGGTATCGGCCCGCGAGGGGTGTAATCTTGATCGTCTCGGTCCATGGCACTGAGAAAAGGCCGGATTGGGGGTGGCGGCAGGAGGAGAAAACTGCAATCCGGCTTATGCGTTGCCCGTTCCAGGCTTCCTCTTGCTTTACCAGGGGGACACTCTATCCTGGCTCCGGAAAATGTCAATGAGAAGAGAATCCGCTTAAAGTGACACTTTTGTTGATGAGCTTCCAAATTGTCGCAGTGGCGACAATCATGGATTGGGCCCTTGCCGGACCGTTCGGGCAATTTCAACAAAAAAGAAGTTTTTAAGTATTTGATATTAAACGATTAAAGTGGATTTACCCCTTGTGGCACAGGCTTTGCCTTAGACAAGGCAACAAGGCGGTTTTTTTCGCCTGCTCAGGAACACTGACAGCGGACTGGAATAAACCAGCAGTATCCCGCATTCATAAGGAAGGAGCCAAGGTCATGAGAAAGGTAGCAATTTACGGAAAAGGCGGTATCGGCAAATCCACCACCACCCAGAACACGGTGGCAGGTCTGGTGGAGATGGGCAAAAAGGTCATGGTGGTTGGCTGTGATCCCAAAGCGGATTCAACCCGGCTGCTGCTCGGTGGTCTGGCCCAGAAATCGGTCCTTGACACCCTGCGAGAGGAAGGGGAGGACGTGGAGCTTAACGATCTTCGCAAAATGGGGTACGGCGGGACCTGGTGTGTCGAGTCCGGCGGCCCGGAACCAGGCGTTGGTTGTGCTGGTCGTGGGATTATCACCTCCATCAATATGCTCGAGCAGTTGGGGGCCTATGCCGATAGTGAAGGGCTGGATTATGCCTTTTATGACGTGCTTGGCGATGTCGTCTGTGGCGGATTTGCCATGCCGATCCGCGACGGCAAGGCCGAGGAAATCTACATTGTCTGTTCCGGCGAGATGATGGCCATGTATGCAGCCAACAATATCTGCAAAGGGATCATGAAATTTGCCCAATCCGGAAATGTCCGTCTGGGCGGCCTGATCTGTAATTCTCGTGCCGTGGATAACGAACGTGAGATGATTGAAGAACTGGCCAGGAAGCTCGGTACGCAGATGATCGCTTTTGTCCCCCGTGACAACGATGTCCAGCGGGCGGAAATCAACCGCAAGACCGTGATCGAATGGAATCCGAACGCGAAACAGGCCGATGCCTATCGGACCTTGGCAAGGGCGATCGATGAAAATGAAATGTTCGTCATTCCCACTCCCCTGGCCATTGAAGAGTTGGAGCAGCTGCTTTTGGACTATGGCCTTATGGAAGCGTAAAGAAGAAGCAGATAATCGGCCAACCTTTCCCCTTTGCAAGGGGGAAAGAAATCGAAACCGTATGCCTGGAGTTGACCCGCCTTCGAATCGATGTCCTGCAGGCTGTTACTTTCTATCTACACAGGAGATACACCCATGTTGATCATGATCAGAGCCATCATCAGACCGGAAAAAGCTGATGCCGTTCTTGCCGCCCTTATGGATGCAGGATTTCCCGCAGTGACCAAATACTCGGTTGCCGGCCGGGGTAAACAGCGCGGCATCAAAATTGGTGAGGTGACCTACGACGAGATTCCCAAAACCATGCTGATGAGCGTTGTTCGGGCCGAAGACAAGGACTTTGTCATCAAGACCATTATGAATACAGCACGCTCCAGCGGCAAGGGCGCCTTCGGTGACGGGAAGATCTTCGTCAGCGAGGTGGAATGTGCGTACACCATCAGCTCCGGAGTGCAGGAAGGAGCTCTGGAGGTGGCGGCATGAAAGAAGTGATCGCCATTGTGCGCATGAACATGATGAACCAGAACAAAAAAGCCCTGACCGAGGCTGGAGTGGATGCTTTTTTCGTCCACGAAGCCACCGGCAGAGGCAAGGGATTTGTCAATCCTCAGGTGCTTAAGGGCGCCAGCGATGGGTATGAAGAGGCGGCCTCTCTCCTTGGGGAGAAGGGTAAGCTGTATCCGAAACGGTTGATTACCATCGTGGTGGAGGACGGTTTTGTTGATACGGTGGTCGAGACCCTCATTGCAACCAATAAAACAGGGAAACCCGGAGACGGCAAGGTCTTCGTGATGCCACTGGTTGACGCTGTTCGGGTTCGAACCGGCGAAACTGGTGCGCAGTCTATTTCCTGAGCCTGGGGAAACCAAGGAGTACATAATCATGGCAACAGCAAAGAAAAAGCTGGTTGAATTGCAGCCTACGGATATCAAGGAAGAGCTGCTGAAGAAATACCCGCCCAAGGTGGCGCGGAAGCGGGCCAAACAGATCCTCATCAATGAGGCCCTGGAAAACGACACCCCTGAAATCACCGCCAATGTCCGTACCATTCCGGGTATCATCACTATGCGCGGCTGCACCTATGCCGGTTGCAAGGGTGTCATCATGGGGCCGACCCGGGACATCGTCAACTTGGTGCATGGTCCCATCGGTTGCAGTTTTTACGCCTGGCTGACGCGGCGCAACCAGACTGATGCCGGTGTGGACGGTGAAAACTACATGACCTATTGCTTCTCCACCGACATGCAGGATTCCGATATTATCTTCGGTGGCGAGAAGAAGCTGGCCCAGGCGATTCAGGAGATCTACGACCTCTTCCACCCCAAGGCGATCACGGTGTTTGCCACCTGTCCGGTAGGTCTGATTGGTGACGATATCCACACTGTTGCCCGCAACATGAAGGAAAAACTGGGTGACTGCAATGTGTTTGCCTTCAGCTGCGAAGGGTACAAGGGGGTCTCTCAATCAGCCGGCCACCATATCGCCAACAATCAGGTGTTCACCCACATGGTCGGCGAGAACGACGAAGAAAAACCGGGAAAATACAAGATCAACCTGCTGGGGGAGTACAATATCGGCGGCGATGGTTTCGAAATTGACCGTATTTTGGAAAAATGCGGTATCACAACCATTTCCACTTTTTCCGGCAACTCGACCTACGACCAGTTCGCTTCAGCCCACACCGCGGATCTCAACTGTGTCATGTGCCATCGCTCGATCAACTACGTGGCCGATATGCTGGAAACGAAATTCGGTATTCCGTGGATCAAGGTCAATTTTATCGGTGCCCGGTCCAGCGCCAAATCTCTGCGCAAGATAGCGGAATATTTTGGTGACCAGGAACTGATCGACCGGGTCGAGGCGGTGATCGCTGAAGAAATGCCCCAGGTCGAAGCGGTGCTTGCGGAAGTGCTGCCCCGCACCCAGGGCAAGACAGCCATGCTTTTTGTCGGCGGTTCCCGGGCACATCACTATCAGGATCTTTTCACGGAAATGGGTATGAAGACCTTGTCCGCCGGGTATGAGTTTGCCCATCGCGACGATTATGAAGGGCGACAGGTGATCCCAAATCTTAAGGTGGATGCCGACAGCCGTAATATCGAGGAGATAGAAATAGAACCGGATTCGGAGCGTTATAAGCCACGTAAAACCGATGCCGAGATGCAGGCACTGGAAGCCAGAGGATTCAAGTTCAAGGAATACGACGGCATCCTCCCCGATATGGAGGCTGGCACCCTGGTCATCGATGATCTCAATCAGTATGAAGCGGAAAAGCTGGTGGAGTTGATGAAACCCGATATTTTCTGTGCCGGCATCAAGGAAAAGTATTCGATCCAGAAACTGGGTATCCCCATGAAACAACTGCACAGTTACGATTCAGGGGGGCCCTACGCCGGGTTCCGGGGAGCGATTAATTTCTACAAGGAAATCGATCGCCTGGTCAACAGTAAGGTCTGGGGCTATATGAAAGCGCCCTGGCAGGAAAGTCCGGAACTCTCCGCCACGTATGTGTGGGAATAACGTATTAACCAAGAGGGTAGAACAATGCTACTTCGACATACTCCCAAGGAAATCAACGAGCGCAGTGCCGTCACCATCAATCCGGCCAAGACCTGCCAGCCCATCGGCGCCATGTACGCGGCTCTGGGCATTCATGGCTGCCTCCCCCACAGCCATGGGTCCCAGGGTTGCTGCGCGTATCATCGCAGTGCGTTGACCCGGCACTATAAAGAACCTGTTTCCGCAGCCACCAGTTCCTTCACCGAGGGGTCGTCGGTGTTCGGGGGTCAGGCCAACCTGCTGCAGGCCATCAACAATATTTTCACTGTCTACAATCCGGAGGTGATCGCTGTCCATACCACCTGTCTGTCGGAGACGATTGGTGATGATCTTCCCCAGATATTTGACAAGGCCCGCAAAGAAGGCACCGTGCCCAAGGGGAAAACGCTGATCGGTGCGCCCACGCCAAGTTACGTTGGTTCCCATGTCACCGGATTTGCCAATATGGTCAAGGCGATGGCCGACCTGGCCGAGCCGACAGGCAAGAAGAATGGCAAGGTCAATGTCATCCCTGGATGGGTCGAGCCCTCCGACATGGAGGAAATCAAACGGCTGGCTGGCCTGGTCGGTGCGGAGATCACCCTTTTTCCCGACACATCCGGTATCCTCAATGGTCCCTTGTCCGGTGAATACCACATGTTTCCCAAGGGTGGCGTGACGGTGGGGGAGTTAAAGGGATGCGGTGATGCCACAGGTACCCTGGCATTGGGTGAATGGTGCTCCGCCGATGCCGCTCGCCTGCTCGACACCAAGCACAAGGTGCCCTGTCGTATCCTGGACATGCCCTTTGGCCTTAAGGCCACTGACCGGTTCATCGATGCCCTGCGCATCGTCAGCGGTACCGTGGTCCCGGAGGAGATAACCTGCGAGCGCGGTCAGTTGGTGGATCTGATTTCGGACATGCATCAATATTTCTACCAGAAAAAAGTCGCCCTGTTTGGTGATCCTGATCAGTTGATCGCCATGACCGAGTTCCTGGTTTCCATTGACATGTGCCCTGTGCATATCGTGACCGGCACCCCGGGCAAGCGCTTTGAAAAAAGGATCAGGGAGTTGACCAAGGACCTGCCGGTTCCGGTGAATGTACGTGCGCGGGGCGATTTGTTTCTCCTCCACCAGTGGATCAAGAACGATCCGGTGGACCTGCTCATCGGCAATACCTACGGAAAATATATTGCCCGCGACGAAGATCTGCCCTTTATCCGCTGGGGTTTCCCCATTTTTGATCGGCAGGGGCATCAGTATTTCCCCACCGTTGGGTATAAGGGTGGCCTGCGCCTGCTGGAAAAGGTGCTCGATGTCCTTCTCGACCGCAAGGACCGCGACGATCCGGAAGAGCAATTCGAACTCGTCTTGTGATGCAGACAGCCCTGCCGGGTCAGCAGGACCCCCCGGCGGGTCTTTCCTTATTCATCAACCTGGATCCGTGAGCAACCTATCATGACTGTTATCCCCATTACCAGCGCATCCCGATTCGCTCAGCGGGCAACCGCCGCCCCTGTCAAGACCCTGAAGCTGCCGGTGGCACCGCGGGCCCTGTACCGCCTTCGGCATGCCCCGGAGAAACACCTCGACCAGGTCCTGACCCCTGAGGAAGCCCTCCGCGAGGTCGCGCTTCATCAAGGGTTGGCAGATGTCGAACTGGAGGATCCCGGCGACCCCCTGGCTTCCATGGCCACGACGCTGGCGACCCTCGCCTTGCTGAAAAAACATCATCCTGAGCTGCGTATTACCCTGACGACTCTGGGGCTTGATGGCGAGGGGTGTGCCGCGGAGCTGGCCGCGGCAGGGTTGGACCGGGTCACCATCCAGGTCGAGACCATGGAACCGGCCACCGCGGAAAAACTGTATGCCTGGATTCGTCCGGGAACAAAAACCCTCCCCTTGTCCAGAGCCGTGGCGCAACTCGTCACCACCCAACCGAAAACCGTTCAGGCCATGGCCACGGCCGGGGTGGAGGTCAGGATCCGCACGACAATCTATCCCGGTATCAATGCGCATCAGGCGGTGATGATCGCCGAGAACATGGCCGCGCTGGGTGCCACGGCCATGGAGTTGGTGCCGTATACACCTGATCCCCAGGCCGTGGACGGACCAGTGCCGCCCACCCGGGAACAGATGGAACAGATCAGCGCTTTGACCAGTCAATATCTGCAGACCTCTTTACAAGGGATGTCGGTAGTTGAGCGGGGTTGTGCATCTGGCTGCGGATGCGGTGCCAAGGTGACTGCGCAACCGAAACTGCCCAAGCCAAGCAACGAGAGACCTAATGTGGCGGTGGCGAGCGCCACCGGTATCGATGTCGACCTGCATCTCGGCCAGGCTGATACCCTGCTTATTTATGGCCCCAGGGGTGACGGCCTCACCTGTCTGCTCGAGACCAGGCAGGCGCCGGCGCCAGGAGGTGGTGAATCCCGCTGGGAGCAGTTGGCCCGGACCCTCAACGATTGTTTTGTCCTGCTGGCTGCCAGTGCAGGGCAAAGGCCCCGGGAGATCCTCGCAAGCCAGGGTATTCATGTGCTTCTCACCGAGGAGAACATCGAAGGAACCGTGGATGTCCTCTACGGTGGCGGCAAAAAACAGCGATGTGGTACATGATTAAAAAAACACACTCATAAGGAAGGAACAACAATGGCTGTTTCAGCGCAACAAATTCTTGTCTGTCAGAGTTTTCGTGTCAAAGGTGACCCCAAGGGGATCTGTCATAAACAGACCGATGGGTTTCTCCAGTACCTCGAAGAGGAGCTGCTTGACCGTGGTATGGATGTCCAGGTGATTGCCACCGGTTGCCTCAAGCAGTGTGAACAAGGTCCGATCCTGGTGGTGCAGCCGGAGAACTGGTGGTACAAGGGGGTCAACAGCACTGCCATCATTGATGCCATTCTTGATGGTCTCGAGGATGGCAGCCCGGTGGACGAGTATCTGCTTGTCTGATGCAGGGGGCATGCCCATGCTCATGGTGCGCAGGGCCCGGCACGAAGATCTGGATGACTTGACCGCTCTGCTTTGCCTCCTTTTTTCCCTGGAAGCGGATTTCGACTGGGATGAAAAAAAACAGCACCAGGGACTGAACCTGATGCTGAACAACAGTCGGGGCTGTGTGCTGGTCGCGGAAAACGAGAACAGGATCGTCGGGATGTGCACCGGTCAGGTGGTGATTTCAACCGCCGAGGGCGGGCCGGCGGTGCTGGTCGAGGATGTGGTGGTTGCGGAAGAGGCCCAGGGGCAAGGGGTCGGGCGTGCTCTGCTGGAGGCGATGGCGGCCTGGGCCCGGGAACAGGGAGCAACCCGGATGCAGCTCCTTGCCGATGCAAATAACACCCCGGCTCTGCAATTTTATCAACAGGTCGGGTGGCGGCGAACGGAGCTGATCTGTCTGCGGCAGGCTGTGTAATCCGGAACCTGTCACCGGCACGACGGATTTTTACTGTCTTGGATCTGTGAGCGTATTGGGCGGTGGTCCGTGCGTCAGCTGTATATATTCGTAGGAGAGAGACCCATGCTGCATTTTCCGAATCAGGCCCAACCGGATCTGGTGGGCTTTGCCGATATCCGTCCCCATCCCATTGCCGACTGGCAGCAGTACAGGAGAGAAGGGCAACAGTACCTCGATCTGGCGCAAGCCGCTTTTTTGCGGGAGAAAAAGGCCTTCACCACGGAAATTCTTTACAATCTCATCGCCATGGCCATTGAAAAGCTGGTCATGGCCGCTTTAATGGAGATTGGTCGTTTACCCTACAACCATACCATGCATGATCTGGTGGCAGCACTCAAACAGTGGCTGCCGGAGACCATCCAGGGATTGGAAGCGCAGGTTTGCAGTCTGGACAGGTACCAGGACATATGTGATCCCTATGCCTGGAGTATCCGTATCCCGACCAGAGACGAAATACAAACCATGCTGGAATTGGCCCGGAACCTTGAGCAGCGCTTGAATGCCCGGTGATGGCGCCGACCCGGGCGAGCATTGCCCACCATGGCTCGGCCGACGCTCCCCGTGGAAAGCTATTCTGGCTGGGTCGGCGAACTGGATCGGATTGATGCCTCATTCCCGCTCACTTCCCCTTTTGCCGTTCGTTTTTCACCAGAATACTCTTGCCCTGCCGTTCGATGGTGAACAGCCCTATGGCGGTGACCAATTCACTGAGCTTGGTGTATCCGTAGTTCCTTGGATCAAAGTCAGGGGCCTGTTTGACAATGTTGCTGCCAACCGGTCCCAGGTTGGCCCAGCCGTTTTCATCGGAAGAGGCTTCGATCGCCGCTCTGAGGAGCAGCAGCAGTCTGGTGTCGCTGCGTAATTCACTGTTGGAGCGGGGCGTCAACCCTGCTCCGTTTGCCGGGCTGGAGGTGAACACCTCGGTATAGAGAAAGCGGTCGCAGGCGGCGACAAATGGTCGCGGTGTTTTTTGCTCGCCAAAACCATAGACCATCTTGCCGGCCTCTCTGATTCGTGAAGCCAGTCGGGTGAAATCGCTGTCACTGGATACGAGACAAAAACCATCGAAAGGGCCTGTATAGAGGAGATCCATGGCATCGATGATCATGGCGCTGTCGGTGGCGTTTTTTCCGGTGGTGTAGCGGAACTGCTGGATGGGCTGAATGGAGTTTTCCAGCAGGACCGCCTTCCACTGCCCCAGATTGGGGGTCGTCCAGTCGCCGTAAATTCTTTTGACATTGGCGACGCCGAATTTGGCGATTTCCGCCAGTAGTCCCTCTATGATTGCCGGGCTGGCGTTGTCCGCGTCAATTAGGACAGCTAAGGCCTGGCCGTTTTCCCGCTGTGTTGTCATCGGTTATTTCATTGAAGGTAGAGAATTATTTTTTGAAGAGGATATTGGCAAGTCAGCGTACGCGCATTCAATATCCTCTGTCACTACCGGCAAGGTTGCAATCAGACCATTGCCGTAATCAAACCTTTGATCCGCTCAACCACCTTGCCCACCGCAGCTTCGACCTCAGGCGACATCTGTTGGGTAAACTCCGTGATATCCTTGACTTCAATGAGCAGGATTTGGATATCGGTCGGCATATCCTCAGGGAAACATATATAGCCGGTTTTCAGGGTTGTGCCGAGGGTGATGGCGTGCGAGTTGACCAGAGCATGGGTGGTGAAGATGTCATCCACCGTGACCTCGATGATGGTGCCTGGCACGTTGCCCAGTTTGCAGGCGTCAACAATAATGGCTCTCTCAAAGCCGCGGATTTTGTCCATCACTTCGAAGCCAACTGTATAGACCACCTCGGTCTGACAGGGTAGGTGTTCATGCTCCAGTCGCTCGACCACAACCACACCGGCCCGGTCATCCTGGAGGTAGGGATTGCCTATGCCAATCACCACGCATTTTGTTTTCATGCTACCCCCTATTGTTGCAGCAAAGGGCCGAAAAAGGTAAGCGCTCTTCCGGCCCAAAGAGTTGAGCTTCGTTCAACTGAAGTTTGTTCCTGTGGGCCCCTGACAGATTCGCTCCTGAATCCGTGACGGCTGGACTCTTGCTTTGGATATATCTTTCTGTAGTCATTTATTAATTGTAGCTGAATCCTTGGCAATACATTTCACCCGCCGCCCTTTGGGGCCGACCGTGCGCACGCCATCTTCATTGCCCGTATCCGTCCGATAAAGTGTCCTTTAATCGAACGGCCACGAACAACGAAGCCGACGCACGGGCGAACGCTCAAGGATTCAGGTCTCTGCCTACCGGGGCCATCCAACTCCATGCGTTAAAAATTCTTTAGAGCCTTATACAGCTTACCGTTGTTATCAAAAATCTCCACCTGCAGTGGGGTTTGACCGTTGGTCAACGTGTGGGTAGCGCAAGCCAGGCAGAGGTCATAAGGACGGAAGGCCATTTCTACATAGTTCAGCATGCCCTCTGCCACATTGCCATTTTTGATAAAATGTTTGGCCGCTTTTTTGACTGCCAGGTTGATAGGGGCGTTGTTGTGAGTGGTGGCGACGATCAGGTTCGCATCGGTGACAATGCCTTTGTTATCCGTGAGATAATGATGGATAAGAGTACCACGCGAGGCCTCGATGATTCCGATTCCCTCTCCGGTGCAGGATGTGGGCTTGTTCCAGGTCTCCTTGCTGGTGATGTCTGGGTCTCTCGATAACTCCAGGCAATTTTCCGCAGCATTGAGCAATTCTATTGCCCTGGCCCAATGGTACCCCAGAATATTATGTACCGGTCTGACGCCGAAGGCGGCATGAAATTTTTCAAAATGCTGTTGCGCAAGCGGCGTATTCATCCCTGTGGCGATATTCATCCGGGCTAATGGACCGACGGCGTATATATTGGTCCCCGGGCCCTCGACAATTCCTTGCCAGGCACCGAGCTTTTTTTGATAGGGAAATTTCAAGTAGGTCCAGGGTTGGACCCGTTCCGAGATGAAATCGAGATATTCCTTGCCGTTGAACGTGCCGACTACCTTGCCGGCGCTGTCGATCACCTTCTGGGTGCCGTCGTAATAGGTGCTTCGATCCTGCTCATCAACCGAGCCCATGTAGCCGACTTCGACCCGGTACATATCGCCGGTGACCAGCTCCATGTATTTGTCATTTTTCAGGACCACATCTTCAAAAACCTTAAGGGTCAACTCACCCAGGCCCACCAACTCTTTGGACCACTCCTCAATCTGCCGGCGCTCTTCCTCGTTCAACTGCTTGGACCAGCCACCGGGGATAGCGGCCACCGGATGGTTGGGCTTGCCTCCCAGTAATTCGAAAATTTTCAAGGCCAGACCTCGCCTCCGCAGCACCTCCCGACCTACATCGGCCCCAACGGCGTTAATCAGGCCGACCACATTCCGCTCAGCTGGATTGGATTCTGGTCCGACGACAAAATCAGGAAAACCCAGGGCGTAGAGAATGACGGTGTGATCTTCCACAATATGGGCGTTGAAAAACAATTCCCGCAGTTTGCGTCCTGTCGGTGGTGGCGTCACCCCGAAGACCTCGTCCGAAGCCTTCATGGAAGCGGTGAAATGGACACCACGGCAAACACCGCAGACCGTGGACACAGTCCGGGGTACCTCCTCCATGGGCATACCCTGGAGAAATTTTTCAAAACCTCGAAATTCAACGGTTTGGAAAAAGGCATCATCAACATTGCCATTATCATCCAGGAAAATGGCAATCTTGCCGTGTCCCTCAAGTCGGGTGATCGGATTTATTTCGATTTTTTTCATAGTGCTGCTCCTTGCCGTCGATACCGGCACGCTTAGCTCGGGGCCAAAGCCGAATTTTTTCTTCAGCGATTCAGAAATATGTATGAACAGACCTTCCCGGCTGTTCTTGTTGACCTCCTTGCGTGCTACTTTTCTTTCCGCTCGGCAATTGTGTGGTTGAGATTCGAGGCCGTGTGACTGTAACGATAGAACATTTTAGCCATATCATTATACTTCTCAATGAACTGGACAGCGGTTGCATCATCAGCCATGCTCGAGGCCAGGGTTGAGACGCAGCGGGCTCCGAAATCTTTGATACCGGGTATGGGGCCGCCGCAGCCGCGGCAGGGAATGTTCACATTGAGACAGGAGGCGCCGCAATCTCCCTGGGTAACAGGGCCGAAGCACATATACCCCTGCTGGAGCAGACATTTTTCAAAATCGGGTTGCCCGTCGATGGTGCGTTTGATCTCGCCTACCGGCAGCCGCTCCTGACCGGTGATGGCGGGATTGCGCTTGCAGATATCGCAGACAGCCTTGCCACAGGTCAGCCAGGAACCGGCAGGAGGTAAATCGCCGGCAAGGATGGCTCCTACCAATTTGCCAACAAAGGAAGGATGGGGCGGGCAACCACCAACATAGTATTCGACATCGACCACCTGGTCGATGGTGGAACAGTTGTCAAGGAAGGCTGGAATGGTAAGATGGTATTTGCCGTCCAGCATATAATCCGGGGTCGGATAGATCCCATCGGGATTATCCGTAGAGAACGAGGTCTTATAGGCTTGATCGAACAGTTCCTCTTTGGTGTAAAGATCACCGAGAGCGGCAATGCCGCCTAGAGTTGCGCAGGCACCGAAGGCCACCAGGATTTTGGATTTCTGGCGCAGAACCTGAACGGTGTGCAGATTCTCGCTGTTACGGATCATGCCATCGACAAAGGCCAAGTCAATCGATTTGTCCGGCATCTCCTCCAGATCTTTGTATTTGACATCAGCCACCGTCGGTGCCCAGAATACGATTTCCAAGGACTCCAACGCATCGACCAGAACCTCGGAAAGGTCGACCACGCTCATTTCGCAGCCCGCGCAGCCTCCGGCGAGCAGAAAGGCGGTTTTTACTTTATCTGCCATGACCATTACCTCCCTTGAGCGGGCTTGGTCCCAGCTCCTGCAATTCTTTGGTAAATTCTTCGATAACTTCTGCAAAACGATAGCCTTCTGCACCGGAAATCCATTCCACGCGAAAACGTTTAGAGTCAAAGCCCATATCTTCAAGCATTTTAGAGAGTATTGTCATCCGTTGCGAGGTTTTATGGTTACCCGTTTTATAATGGCAATCACCGAAATGGCAGCCACCGATCATAACGCCATCAGCCCCTTTTGCAAAGGCCTCCATGACATATTCAGGTTCAACCCGTCCTGAACAAGGAACCTTGATCAGTTTTATGGAAGGCGGGTACGTGGCTCGCAGATTTCCAGCGAGGTCGGCGCCCGCATAGGTGCACCACTGGCAAGCAAAGCCAACAATATTTGGATCGTAGGACATTAGGCTACCTCCTTGATGAGACGGTCTTCGCTTTGGATTGTTGCAATAACCGCACTGCGGTCGATCTGCGAAATGGAGGCCACCTGGTTTGGATCAAAACCCATGGCCAGGGCTAGCAACTGGGTGAAATAAAAAGTTGGAATAGGTTCGAAATCTATCAGACCACGCTGTTTAAGAATTGGTTGCGACATATCGAACTGAAGAAAACAGGAGGAGCAGGTGGTGACGATCAGGTCGGCATCAGTTTCCTCCTTGATGGAAACTATCTTTTCTTTAAACAGCCCCAAAGATTTCTCTTGATCGGTGGAGCGCATGCCTCCCATGCCACAACAACCGGCAAGTCGAGAATAATGGGGCACAGTTGCCCCGGTTGCCTCACAAAGTTCCCGAAGCATGGTGGGGAAAAAGGGATTCTCTTCATTGACTTTATAGACATCGGTTGGCCACAGGGCATGACAACCTGTTTGCACCGCGATTTTTAATCCTTCAAGGGAATATTTCAGATTTTCCGTGATCTTCTGGGTGCCAATCTTACGATGGAGCACATGAGCAACATGATAGATATCCGAGGTGCCATGGAAGGTGCGGTTTATGGTGGCCAAACTGGCGTTGACAGCTTTTCTCCGCCCGCTGTCCTCGAGAAAATGCTTAGCTTCCGAAAGCACACCGAAACATGAGTTGCAGCCGGTCATGATATCGACACCCTGCTCTTCGGCGATAGTGATGTTTCGGCTGGAGATGGCGCACCAGGTGTTGAGGTCGAATGAAGGAGCTGTGCCCCAGGCCGGGCAACAGGAGGCGCCTAGCAGATCGACGGGTTCGATACCCAGAACCGGAAAGATTTTGCGAAAAGATTGTTCAATGTCAGGGTTCTTCAACGGTATGTTACATCCAAGATATAAGCCGATTTTTTCCATGAGTCCTGTCTCCTTTATTAAAAAAGTCCCAACGCACCCATGGGGCTGTTGTTGATCAGCGTTTGGATTTCTTTTTTTGCCTGTTCGTCAAAGGCCGAGGTCGGAGTCTCCTCGGGCAGGCCAACCTTTTTCCTCGCTTCTCTGGGGTCGGTATAAACAGCATGACCAGTCTCAAAGAGATTCATCTGGCTGGTGACAGAAGAGGTGGAAAAAGCGAGTTGGTTCGCCTGATAGCGCCGAAAAGCAAAAACGACTTCCTGAGGACGTACACCCTGCGGACAGACTTCGGTGCAGCGGTTGCAGGCCTGGCAACCCCAACTCGAAGAATCTTCGATGATCTCCTCCAGGTTACCGTTGAGCAAAGACCGGATCAGGTGACGACAAAGCAGCGGAAACCCCGCCTTTACTCCGGGGCAAACAGCTGAGCAGGCCCCACATTGGACACAATTCAGAATGTGCTCGCCGCCGTAACCAACGACGGTGGATACGGCTTCGTTGATTTTGTTTTGGTCTACTATCATTGTGCACCCTCCTCACGCCGTCAAGGCTTCGATTTGCGCAAAAATCTGCGATTCTTCATACCCATGGAGGACGATTGCTCCTGAAGGGCAGGCCGAGGTGCAGACACCGCAACCTTTGCAGGATGACATCTCGATTTGGGCCCTGGGACGGTCCGCATAGGTCTGCATGGTGATGGCGTGATACGGGCATAGCGGGATGCAGATACCGCAGCCACTGCATTTCTCGGAGTGGACCTCGGAAATAATCGGGTCGATCCTTACTCTGCCCTGCGCCAGCGGTACCGCCGCCGCCGCCGCTGCTCCCTTGGCCTGAGCAACGGTGTCCGGGATATCCTTGGGGCCCTGGCAGCAACCGGCGAGGAATAGCCCTTCCGTGGCGGTCTCGACTGGGCCAAGCTTGGGGTGCAGTTCTCTGAAAAAATTGGATCCGCAGAACTGTAATCCCAGTTTCTGAGCAAGCGCGGTCGCATCTGGAGGTAATTCCACAGCGGTGGCCAAGACGACTAAATCGGATTCGTACTCGATGCTGGTTGCCGATTCCATATCATAGGCCAGCACCCTGAGTTTATCCTCCGTCAACATCTCCAAGCCGCCAACCTTGCCCTTGAAAAGATTGATCCCCATTTTTCTGGCTCCAACATAGTACTCGTCGTATTCCTTGCCAGCAGCGCGAACATCGATAAAATGCATGTTAATCACCATGTCCGGATACTTCTCCTTGATCAGCCGGGCCTGTTTGATCATATACATGCAGCAGAAACGGGAACAATAGGTGTGGAAGTGCTCATCGCGCGAGCCCATGCAAGAGACAAAGGTGATGGTGCGTGGTTTCTCTTTGTCCGAGGGGCGCAGCAGTTTGCCTTCGGTTGGACCCGTGGCTGAGATGATTCGCTCCAGTTGCAGAGCGGTGATAACGTTTGGGCAAGCCGGAGCCATCTCCTTGAACCAATCCTTGTCCATCACCTGATAGCCGGTGGCGATGACGATAGAGCCAACCTCAATCTTCCTGATGGCGCCGTCGGGGTTATGGGCGATGGACCGATTTATGGCCTCAGCCTGACAGGATCGTTCACAGGGGGCGAGGATGGGTCTGCCTGTTTTCTTGTTGATCTTCGGGAGGGTGCCGATATCGCGATCCGCACAGTTGATGCAATGGTTAATGTCGACCACAGCTTTTTTGGGCACGGCCTGGGGGAACATGATATAGGCCGCCCTTCGATCCGATAGTCCGGCATTGAACTCGTCCGCTGTCTTTGCCGGGCATTTTGTTGCACAGTCACCACAACCAGTACACCTGCTCCAATCGACATAGGTTTGTTTTTGGCGTATTTTTATAGTGAAATTACCAATATAACCTGATGCATCATCCACCTCTGAATAGGTCAGGGTTTCGATGTTGGGATGGTTATAGGCCTCGACCATTTTTGGGGTGAGGATACAGGCGGAGCAGTCATTGGTGGGAAAGGTCTTGTCCAGCTGGGCCATGACGCCTCCGATCGAGGGTCTTTTCTCAACCAGATAGGTCTTGTGGCCCATGTTGGCCAGTTCGAGAGCGGCACTGATGCCGCCGATGCCTGCGCCAATAACCAGCGCCGCATTGGTGACAGGAACGAATTTATCTTCCAGGGGTTCCAGGAAGCGGGCTTTGCCGACGGCTGAAGCTACGATTTTTTTTGCTTTTTCGGTCGCCCCTTCGTGATCGTGGCCGTGTACCCAACTCCCCTGGTCACGGATGTTGGCCATTTCAAATAGGTATTTATTCAGCCCAGCTTTTTCGATGGCTGCCCTGAAGATGGGTTCATGGGTCCGAGGGGTGCAGGCCGCGACCACAACTCTGTCGACCAGGCCGTCTCGAACATCCTGCTTGACCATTTCCTGGCCCGAATCCGAGCACATGAACAAATCTTTGCGGGCAATAACAACGTCCGGCAGAGTTTCCGCAAAGTCTCGGACAGTTGCGACATCGATTACACCAGCAATGTTTGAACCGCAATGACAAACATACACACCGACTTTTGCCATACAGACCTCCTTCTTTAGAGTGATAGGTCTCCAAAAGGTTGCGAAGCGGCCAGCTGCTGCCCCCCTACGTTCACCTCGCGAGGAATCATTTTTTTTGATGCTATCTATCTATTTTACTGACCAAAGGTTTAGCAACCACATCAAGTATTTAAGCTCTAGGGGAAATTATTATCTTCTGCAATGGTTTTTTTCTTGCACATCTTGCACAAGACGTCGAATTGAAAAAAATTTGTAATTAATTACCAAAAAAAATAGGGAATTATTTATTTCTAATTTTTAATATTAAATTTTTAAATTTTGATACCTCGTTGCCAAGGATAGTCGCCAAAAAAATTTTTTCACCTGTTGCCGACAGTGCATTTTTGCTTTTATTCCGATTATTTTTACGTCCAGTGGCAAGAATTGCTGTGCAATACTCTTCTAATTTTTCACAAATCGCATAAAGCGACCAGCCCAGTTAAGACAACAACCATGGACAAGTTGGATCGATAGAGAGTAATCAAGAGCGGGTTGAAAGATTGGCGGAAAGCCAAGGCGAGATGGAGTTGAAGGGGCAATATAGCTGGCTGACAGAGGCTGTTTTTTCCGGTGCGGGGCTGGGAAGTTTTGTTGCCTGCCCTTCCTGACGTGGTAGGATAATAAACATGAACAGCGAGCCAAATAACGCAAACCTCAATCCGTGACGGCTGGGCGCTTTTTTTGGATATATTTTGCTGTGCTCAGGTTATAATTGCAGCGAAATCCTTGAAAAAATCTTTCACCAGTCGTCCTTCGGGGCGTTCGTCCGCACGCCATCTTCATCGCCTGTACCCGTCCGATACAGTTTCCATTCATCCAACGGTCACAGACAATACAGCTGACGCAAGGACGAACGCTCACGGGTCCAGGTTATAGTGTCAGTTTCGATTACCAGGAGAATATGAATCAGAATCGAATTGCAGCGAGTAGAAAGTTGGGCCTGCGAATCCTTGCCAGCGGTCAGAATACCTGCCATGCGGCGGATGGCAGCCCGATACCATGCCTGGGCTCAGGTCAGGACGGCGAGTTTTTTGTCGCGGGGGACTGGCCTGTACCTCGTTTTCAGCAGCAGGGCATGATGGTCCTCGATCAATGGACAGGGCTTACCTGGACAACGGACGCCAACCCGGAGGAGTTTCCTCTGCTGTGGCAGGAGTGCTTTGATGCTGTTGAGGAGATGAACAGGGAAAAGTACGGCGGATGGGATGACTGGCGCATGCCCGGACGCCGTGAGTTGCACAGTCTGATCAGTTTTGCAGCCAGCAGGCCGGCGCTTGCCGAAGAACATCCTTTCAGGAAGGTGTTTCTCGGCTGGTACTGGTCGTCCACCACCTATGCCGGACAGACAGCCTATGCATGGCGGGTGCATATGGAAGGGGGGCGGATGTTTTTCGGCAGCAAGAATGAGTCGTCTTTATTGTGGCCTGTCCGCGGTGAAAGTCCCATTGTGCCCGCCAGCGGCCAGGCTGGGACCTATGACCCAAAGGGGCGTGATGCTCAGCATGGAGTTGTTTTGCCTGATCCCCGTTTTGTGCTTGAGGATGAGAGTGTGGTGGATCTTCTCGCCGGATTGCGCTGGTTGCGCCGGGCGGATCTCTGCGGGCCGGTGAGCTGGCAACAGGCGCTGGAACGGGTCGTGGAATTGCGGAGGGTATCTCCGCAACGGGCCTGGCGTTTGCCGAGTATCCGGGAACTGGACAGCCTCACAGATGCTTCGAGATCTTTTCCCGCCCTGGCGGCAGGGCATCCATTCCAGGAAACCGGCGACGGCTACTGGTCGTCAACCTCTAGCAGCTTTGCCTGCGACTGGGCCATGGTCCTCTATCTGGGTAAGGGGGCGGTGGGGGTGGGATATAAGCAGGGCGATCCTTTCCTCGCTTGGCCGGTCTGCGATGGGTAATCAGCACAACCCATGGAAATGATCGAGGATGGCGGGCTGCGATGCAACCTTTGCAGGCCGGAAGCAGCGGCGGTCCGGTTTCAGGAGGAGGGCTTTCAATAGTAATACCAGATTGTTCTGTACTCGTTGATATTTTCACCAGCCTGTTTCAGGCGTTTCAAATAGCCGTCAATGGAGACATCGGTGTAGACATAGGTGTCCATCAGGGCCAATTTCTTTTCCCAGGGATGGAACTCGTAGACCCGTCGGCCATCGGGAAGGATGGAGATCAGGTCGCGATGCTGAGAGGCTTTGAGGTAGTTTTTGCCCAGGCGCGGGACATTGAAGACGATTTCATCGGTGCGAACCGTACCCGGCAGCAAACGGGCCTCTTCGTCCTGTTCCTGGAGCAGCCGAGGGATGGGGACCCGATAGGTGTCGGTTTCGTCCTTGCCCTTGGTGTTGAAGGTGTAGTAGGGCGTGACGCCGATGAGACGCAGTTTCTGGCGGAGAGCGGCGGTTTCAAAGCGACGTGAATTGAAGAAGGTGTACACCAACTGGTTGTAGACTTCAATGCCGAACAGCCGGAACCGCTGGACCGCGGCCATGGCCTCGGGGGTGATCTCGGAGACATGTTCGAAGTGGGTGACCACCATCACTTCGCGGCGACCGGGTTCATGGAAGCGGGTTACCGCCCGGACCAGAGATTCGCTGATCCGTTGCGGCAGGGTGACCGGCGTTCGGGTGCCGAGACGGATGCGGTGAACATGTTTGATGGAGGCCACCCGGGCCATCAGTTGCTCGATCAGGGGATCGGGAAGGAGAAAGGGGTCGCCGCCGGTGATCAGGACTTCATTGATTTCCGGTGTGTTTTCGATCCAGGCCAGGGCCTTTTCCTGGCTTTCCGGAGAAAGAATAGCGCTTTCGGAGTAGACATCTTCTATTTGCCAGTTGCGCTGGCAGTAGACACAGATCTGCGGGCAGGTGAGGACCGGCTTGATGATGACGATATTGGGATAACGGCGGGTGATGCCTTCAATGGGCGAGGTGTCCAACTCACTCATGAAATCACTGACGCAATCTTCGCCCTGCCGATTTTTTCGCATCTTGCGGACATAATCCAGGGGGGGGATGACCTGGGCCCGGATGGCGGTGTCGTAGGTTTTGCTGTTGGCCGGATCGAACAGGGACAGGTAATAGGGGGTGATGCCAAAGGGAATGCGATGGCGGCGGGCCAGGCGAACAGCTTCGTACTCGTCTTTGTCCAGGGCAATGAGATCGCGCAGGGTATCGGCATCGCGGATGATATGCCTGGTGTGCCATTTCCAGTCGTTCCATTCCAGGTCGGTGATGTTGAAGGCACGCTGGATGGCCAGTTTGGCGGTGCTCCTTTCACGCAGCAGATGGTCGTCCAGGCCGCAGGGATAGGCAGCCATTTTCCGTGCGGCCTTGCGGGCCATGCGTGAGAGATCCATGGAACGCAGCCGGGCCGCCTTGCGGCCGCTGTATTGAAGGAAGGCCGGCGCTTTTTCGTTGTAGACCTTGGCCGTACCGCTGATGCCGCGGATCAGGTGTTCAACTTCGGCAATGAACCCCGGCGAGGGCGGTTTTGCTTTTCGGCGTCTGTCACGTGCTTTGAGCACGGTTACCAGGTATTCGAGAAAGCTATATCCGGCCAGTTCCTCGCTGCGGGGTGAGAGCAGGTTGCGGAAGGCCCAGATGGCGTCGCGGCAGAGAATCCATTCCATTGAAGGGAGTTTTTCGGCGCGGTCGAAAACAGTGATCAGCAAATCGGAAAGGTGCGACCGTAGGGCCAGGCGTTTTTCCTCCAGGGACCCGTCGTTGAGGAGGATGGCTTCCACCTGGGGGTTGGTAGCCAGAGCGGCGCGGAGTTTGGCGTATTGCATGGAGAGTCCGTCACGTTGTGGTTCACAGGGAACCCTTATCGGAAAACAGGGTACAGGATCCAGCCGGAGGAAACAGGAGCAGGACAGGGGGCGCCTATACCCTTGAAAGCAAATCAGGAGGTAAGGAGTCTAGTAAAAATAACTTGAACACTATGGGTTTTGTTTAGGAGCAATCATGTAGTTCCACTCGCCGTGAAACTCATCACGAATGAGCGCGAGTTGTTCCATGTCTTTGTCGGGCACCTTAATA
>NZ_JAFFQC010000210.1 GCF_016918545.1 Desulfobulbus alkaliphilus
GCTGCTCATTATACAGGGTCTGCACAGCCTGGTCCGAGACGGCCTTGTTGACCACGCTCTCGACCAGCATGTCGCCCAGGATGCGTTCGCGCGTCGCTTCCAGACGCCGCTGCGCCAGAGGCGAGGAGTCCAGCCGCCGCCGCTGCGCCTCTCCGGCCAGCAGCTTTTGGTCGATCACCTCGTCCAGCACCCGGCGGAAGAGATCCGACGTCGTATCCAGCGCCTCGTCCTCGCCGATCAAACCTTGGGCAACCGCCTCGCGCTTCACATCCGAGGCCCAGATGGTCTCGTCCTGGACCGTGGCCACGGCCTGGTCCCCCTGTTCGGGCGGCCGGTTTTCGCCCCCGCGCGAACAGGCGGCGGTTGAAAGCGTCGCCGTCAGCAAGGCCGCCGTCAGAATGCGTGAAGATCGCCGGAAGGGGGTCAAGGGGGCGCTCCGTCGAAGGCGGCCGAAAGC
>NZ_JAFFQC010000211.1 GCF_016918545.1 Desulfobulbus alkaliphilus
GTCCTGCAGCCAGCCCTTGTTGTATTGCGGGCGGCGGTGATAACCGAGGATGAAGGCCTCTTTCGCCTCGAAGCGATTGATGAGCCCCATCTTGTGGCGGTCTTCCGGGATGTGGCCGAGGCCGAAGTTGCGCACCCGCTCCGGATCGGCCGGATGGCTCAGGCTCACCTCGTGGCTCTGGGCTCCGGCGATGGTGAAGCTGCCCTTGCTGGGCTTGAGGATGCCGCCGAGCAGGCTGAGCAGCTCGGACTGGCCGTTGCCGGAGACCCCGGCGATGCCGACCACTTCCCCGGCGCGCACTTCGAAGCTGACGGACTTGACCCGCTCCACCCCGGCGTCATCGACATAAGAGAGGCCATCAACCTTGAGTTTGGCCTCGCCCGGCTGGGCGGTGCCCTTGTCGACCTTGAGGCGCACCTTGCGGCCCACCATCAGCTCGGCGAGCAGCTCCTTGTC
>NZ_JAFFQC010000212.1 GCF_016918545.1 Desulfobulbus alkaliphilus
CGTCTCAACCGAGCTACCCCCGAAAATACAGCGTCTGATGACGCGTACGTGGACCAAGGTCAAGACGGGCAAGTAATCTCGCCAGACCACCTATCCAAGGCCCGGCCATCAAGGCCGGGCTGCTAAATTTGTTGGGAGTTACGTAATGGCTGTTGCCTCCGGCGCCTATAAGAAAGCCCTCGAGGGCGACCAGACACCCAAGCAGGTGCTGGTCAAAATCGACCGGGTCACGAAGAAATTCGACGAGACGATTGCCGTGGACGATGTGTCCCTGGAAATCAACAAGGGCGAAATCTTCGCCTTGCTCGGCGGATCGGGATCGGGCAAATCCACTTTGCTGCGCATGCTCGCCGGTTTCGAGCGCCCAACAGAGGGTCGTATCTTCCTTGACGGTGTTGATATCACCGACCTGCCGCCCTATGAGCGGCCGATCAATATGATGTTCCAGTCCTATGC
>NZ_JAFFQC010000213.1 GCF_016918545.1 Desulfobulbus alkaliphilus
GGTCCTTGCCATTTCTGACAGGGTGAAGCAGACCGAGCTGCCTACCCTGATTGGTGGGACCAATGTCAATCTGACGCAGCAGGGTAACCCCTGGCTCTTCCGTTGCCGCCCCGATGATTCCATCGTGGTCAAGGTCATGCTGAAATACATCAAGGAAGACATGGGCCTGACGAAGATTGCTGTGCTGCATGATGCCGATGCTTTCGGCACGGGAGGCGCCGACCTTATCGACGACCTGGCCCCCAAGGCCGGCCTGACAGTGGTCAAGCGTGAAAAGTACACGACGAAGGACAAGGACTACACCGCACAACTGCTGGCTTTCCGGGTGGCCGGGGCAGAAGTAATGATCCATTATGGTACGAATGCCGAGGATGTGGCCGTCTGCCAGCGGCAATATCGCCAGCTGGGCCTGCCCTATGCGTACATTGGCTCTCCCTCCAGTGCCGTCAAGGATAC
>NZ_JAFFQC010000214.1 GCF_016918545.1 Desulfobulbus alkaliphilus
GCCAACGCCTATGCAAGCGCCTCGAGCTATTCGGCGAGCAGCGCCCGGTCCTATTCCAGTTCGTCCAGCTTCCAGCGCGGCTATGTCGGCGGCGGCACGACCTATGTCGGAAGCGGCGGCTATTCGGACGGCTACTACGGCGGCGGCTATGTCGGCGGCGTCAGCGCGACCTCGGTCCTGGTCGGCCGTCCTCCGGTCAGCGCCCCGGTCGGCTATCCGGTCTATGGTTTCGGCCGCGACTATATCGGCTGGCGTCCGTATCCGGGCCGTCCGGTCGACTGCAACTGCCGTCCGCCCGTTCGCCCGCCGGTTCGCTACGAACACCGCTATGAGCAGCGTTACGAGCAGAGCTACGTCGATCAGCCGCCGGTCTATGTCCAGGCGCCGCCCGTCCAGATCGCGCCGCAGCGCATCTATGTCGCCCCGTCGCAGGTCAGCATGGCCCCGCCCCAGATC
>NZ_JAFFQC010000215.1 GCF_016918545.1 Desulfobulbus alkaliphilus
CACCTGGAGATCATTCAGGAGCGTCTGAGCCGCGAGTTCAACCTCGACCTGATCGCCACGGCGCCGTCCGTCGTCTACAAGATCGGCCTGCGCGACGGCTCCGAAATGGACCTGCACAACCCGGCCGACTTGCCCGACGTGATGCAGATCGAGACGATCGCCGAGCCTTGGATCAAGGCCACCATCCTGACCCCGGACGAATACCTGGGCGGCGTCATCAAGCTGTGCCAGGACCGTCGCGGCCAGCAGATCGAACTGTCCTACGTCGGCAACCGCGCCATGGTGGTCTATGAGTTGCCGCTGAACGAGGTGGTGTTCGACTTCTACGACCGGCTGAAGTCGATCTCGAAGGGTTACGCCTCGTTCGACTACGAGATCACCGAATACAAGGTCGGCGACCTGGTGAAGATGTCCATCCTGGTCAACGCCGAGCCGGTCGACGCCCTGTCCATGCT
>NZ_JAFFQC010000216.1 GCF_016918545.1 Desulfobulbus alkaliphilus
ACATGGCCCAGGCCCTGGGTCTGGCCAAGATCGACCTGTGGGGCGGATCGTACGGGCCGCGCATCGAGGCGGCGGTGATCACACACCAGCCCCAGATCGTGCGCGCCGCCGTGATGGACAGCCCCTGGCCGCCCGAGGGCAACTGGGCCGTCGGCACGCCCGAACAGGTCTCGGCGGCGGTGAAAATCATCCTGGCTAAATGCGCGGCCCAGGCGGCCTGCGCGGCGCAGCATCCGGACCTTCAGGCGCGGTTCGAGGCCGAGGCGCGCAAATGGCTGGCCGGGCCGGTGAAGGGCAAGGACGGGCGCACCTTCAACGTCGACGACCTGTCGGCCTTTCTGATGGACACGACCTATAGCGCGACGGGGGTGCGCAGCCTGCCGGTCGATCTGGACAAGATCATCGCCGGCGACCTGACGCCGGTCGCGGAGATCGCCGAAGATCGCACCTATTAT
>NZ_JAFFQC010000217.1 GCF_016918545.1 Desulfobulbus alkaliphilus
ACTTCTTCCTGTTCATGCAGGGGATTGCCGAGGAGGCGGAGGCCATGGGTTTCACTCCCGAGCAGGCCCGTCTGCTGGTGCAGCAGACCGCCCTTGGCGCCGCCGCCATGGTGGAGCAGAACCCCGAGCTCTCCCTGCAGGCCCTGCGCGAGCAGGTTACCAGCAAGGGCGGCACCACGGCCGAGGCCGTCAAGACATTCCAGGAGCAGGGGCTGAAGCCGCTGACCTCACGCGCCATGCAGGCGGCCGTCACTCGGGCCGGCGAGATGGAAACCCTTTTCTGAACCTTTTGTAGCAAGGAGCCCGGATGAACACGGCTTACTTTTTGATTAATACGATTTTTGATCTCTACCTCATGGTGGTGCTGCTGCGAGTCTGGTTGCAGTGGGCCCGCGCCGATTTCTACAACCCCATGAGCCAGATGGTGGTCAAGGTGACCAACCCCCTGGTGATCC
>NZ_JAFFQC010000218.1 GCF_016918545.1 Desulfobulbus alkaliphilus
GGTAAAGGTAAGGGTAACGTGGAATATTGGGTCTGCCCGATCCAGCCTGGCAAGGTTCTGTACGAGATGGATGGTGTACCTGAGGCTCTGGCGCGTGAAGCGTTTGCCCTGGCCGCAGCTAAGCTGTCCGTTCAGACCACTTTCGTAATTAAGACGGTGATGTGATGAAAGCCCAAGATCTGCGTCAAAAGAGCGTCGAAGAATTGAACCAGGAGCTGCTGGGTCTGCTGCGTGAGCAATTCAACATGCGCATGCAAGCTTCCACCGGCCAACTGGCTCAGACTCACACTCTGAAACAAGTGCGTCGTGACGTCGCACGTATCAAGACTGTACTGACTGAGAAGGCAGGTGCGTAATGACTGACAAGATCCGTACTCTGCAAGGTCGTGTAATTAGCGACAAGATGGACAAGTCCATCACCGTCGCTATCGAGCGCAAGGTAAAGCACCCGATC
>NZ_JAFFQC010000219.1 GCF_016918545.1 Desulfobulbus alkaliphilus
GTTCTGCGCGCCGGCGACTGCGCCGGGTTCAAAGCGGGCGTGCCGAACGGCCATAAGCTGGAGAACCGATCCGGCCGCGAGGCGATTCTGCTGGAAGTCGGCACGCGCAGCCCGACGATCACCCCAGCCGACTATCCCGACATCGACATGGTGCTGCACGCCGGCGTCGACGGCTATTTCCACCGCGACGGTTCGCCCTATCCGAAATACCCAAGAAGAACGTGACCACAGAATCCATCGCTGCCGGCCCCGCCGCCCCGCCATCTCCGCCAGAAGGCCCGTCCAGCCCCTGGGGCATTCGCGATTTCCGCCTGTTGTGGTTCGGGCGTGTGGTGGCGGTGCTGGCGATCCAGATCCAGTCGTCGGCCCTGTTGTGGCAGGTCTATGAGATCGCCCGGCGGGATCATCCGATCGAGGAGGCCAGCCTGTATCTGGGGCTGGTCGGGCTGTGTC
>NZ_JAFFQC010000021.1 GCF_016918545.1 Desulfobulbus alkaliphilus
TTGATTCAACAGAAAAGGTACGCGGAAGGCCTGGAGCTTTACCAGGCAGCGCTTGAGATGTTTCCCGGACGGGTCGTTTTTTACCAGGGGGTGGGTTGTTGTGCTGGCCATCAAGGGCTGTACGACCTAGCCTTGGAGGTGTCGCAGAGGGCACTAAATCTTGAACCTGATCGGCAGGACCTTACCAACGATCTTGGATGGTCTCTGTTCGAAATGGGGCGGCTTGAGGAGGCTGAAGAAGTCTTGTTGAGGGCGGTTGCTATGGACCCCTCGGATGAACTTGCGCGAGAGAATTTGCGTCTATGCCAGGAAGCGCGTCTGGAGCGCAAAAGCATCCGTTGAAATTGTTCAAAATGTGGTTTTCGGTTGAAATGATGAGGCTTGGCTGGGCCACATCTATGGATGGCTAGGAAAGTGCCGGCGGGTGAACTTCAGGGCTGTTTTGCAGCGAACGCTTCGGCAGAAGGAGGAGACTCGGTCCCTTCGGGAAGGGCAAGCGCCCTCTCACCGGCTTTGCCCACTCCCTCCACGGCACTTGAAGACAAGACCGTTTTGCGCAGGAGTTTGTCCCTGATGGTGCGGTCCTTGAGATAGACATTCGTTGAGACTAAGGAGGTCTTTTTCATTGGTTCAAAATACCATAAGTCGATCGAATACAAAAGCAAAGAGACCAGGAATGGTGCAACCGGGCAGCAAGTGTTTTTTCCATTAAAACGACTCAAAGCCTATCATCGCTACCGACGACAGAGGAAATTCTTAATAGCCGGTTCATCCGTGCTTCTTTGCAGATCATCAGCCTTATCGCAGGCCCAATAAATGACCTTTATCGCTTAGATTTTCCAGTTTTTTCGTTTCTTCCATCACGCGGTTTCTTCTTTCTTGGCCGAAGGCCATGTGTTTCTCCCCTTTTTCTTGATCCCTCAAACCGCCAAAAAATAAACGGCTGCCCAACCGTCATGGTCGGAGCAGCCGTTTGCGTTGCTGGGGTTTCTTGGTTTGTAAAAATAAGGGAAGTGTCCCTAATTTTTTTGGATCGGACGCCACCGGCCGAGGTCACGTTCACCTTGCCGCTCCCCGATGCCTGGGTGTGCTTGACCCCGACGGTGGGACTGTCTGGGATGGATTCAACGATAATTTCCGGCGGCGCTGCTTGCTGACCACCACCATCAATATTCGTAACCAGGGGCTGTGATGAGGTGTTCCTTGCCCTCCGCCCAGGAAAATTAGGGAAAATTAGGGACACTTCCCCTATTTTCGTGAGGTAATACGGACATATATTTCAAAGTGCATAAAAATAGGGGAAGTGTCCCTAATTTTTTACCTAATTTTTTACAGTTCATAAAAATAGGGGAAGTGTTTGTGTCCCTAATCTTTTTTGATCGCATTGGTGCGCTTGATTCCGGATGGGCTCGAAAATTTATGGTTTCCGCCCTGACCATGATCGGCTTACATGAGATGATGGCACGTTATGCCAGTTATGCAGACCTTGCGGAAATCATCCGCCATCGCTTTACGCAACCAAAAGAAACCCTCAAAGAGCGTTATGGCCGGCTGGTGTTTATATATTCCTAAAAGAAATTGGGGATTGTCTCGGTATTAATTATACAACAGTCAGCAAGGTGGCGAGAGGAAAGGTAAAAAAGTGATATTTCAAGACCTGACCCTTGCTATGCTCGGGGAGCCTTCGGGCTCCCCATTTTTTTGCGCTCGCGGTCTCCTTGATCAATTCGTTGCCCCCATGCCTAAAAAAAACTCGGGGGTCCGGGGCAGAGCCCCGGTACGGCCTGCCCTTGCATGATGCCCATCGTTTTAACAGGAAAGTTGGCCATCATTTATAGAGAACAGGCTCAATCCGTGAGGCTGTACCATTACCATTTTGCAAAAATAGTAAGCGTATGCAACCCTGAAGCGCGGACCTGCGATGTTTAGTGACACAATGTGGTACATGTGTTAAAAGGTGTTGCACTGAGCAAGGATGGTATTGACCAGCTTTGATCAGCAAATATGGAATCCCTGGTTTCATTTCCTGAACCAGTTCTGAATCTGAAACTGGATACGGTTCAGCAACGGTGACATTTCCGCAAGCGCTGTAATTGAAGCAGTTGCTATTGGTGTGCCAAGTTGATGACCCGACGGTTCCTGGCGCATTAACAATTGGTGACAGGGTCAGGTTTGAAGAATAGAGGGAACGTCGTACGTGGTGGCAGAGATCTATCCACTACTAGACAGATTAAGATAAGTCTGACGATCAGGAGTTGTAACGATGAAAATACTGTTGCTGGGGTATGCCCTTGTTGTTCCTTTTTTTCTGGTTGCCTGCAACGGCGGTGCACAATACGGCGCCGGCGTCGATACAGGTACGCCCAAAGTTCAGGTCAAGGACATATTTATGCGGTCTGATTTGATGGGTAAAAAGGTCACCCTGGAAGGTCGCGTAGTCAGTCAGTGTGCATCAAATGGGTGCTGGTTTTATCTGCAGGACGAAACCGGTCAGGTCTATGTCGACCTGTCGCGCAATGGATTCGAGTTGCCCTCGCTGCCGAACAAAACGGTCATTGCCAGTGGTACGGTAGCCAGAAGCCAGCAGGCTTTTTTGTTGATTGCCACCGGAGTTGAAGTCAAATGACCAGCTATTTGAAACTTGCCGCAAAAAACATCCTGCGTCATCGTACCCGCAGCGTTTTAACCATGCTCGGTATCTCTGCATCGGTTGGTGTGCTGTTTGCCGTTTTATCCTTCAATAAAGGATTTACTGAAGGCCTCGTGCTTGAATTGGAGCGTACCGGTCTCCACTTTATGATTGTGCCATCCGGATGTGCACATGAGGTGGCGGCTCTGGTTTTACACGGAGCGGTTATCCCCAAGTTTCTCGATACCGGGGTAATGGAACATGTGGGGCGTACTGAAGGTATTGATCTGGCAACACCTATTCTGGTGGCCCAGTTGCCGGATCAACAGCGCGGCAAGATCGATCTGATCTACGGTATCGATATGGCGGTGCTGGAGGCGATTAAGCCGGCTTGGAAAATCACTGGTACGATTCCGCGCCATGAGCACGAGGTGTTGTTGGGGTACGAGGTTGCCAAGCACGACAATCTCAAGCCGGGCGATCACTTCTCTTCGCCAACCGAGGGCGTTGATCTGGTGGTTGCAGGAATCGTAGGATATTCCGGCAGTCAGGACGATGCCTTTGTCTACCTGCCGATTAAAACAGCCCAGAGCCTGATAGGCTATCCACAAGCCGCAACCGCCATCGGCGTCAAGGTCGACGACCCGATCCGCATTGGTGCCATTACCGAGGCACTGACATCAAAGGTACCCGGCATCCAGATTGTCACCATGGGCGAAGTTATGAATTCCGTGAGCAATCTTGCAGCTGCAGCACGGGCATTGAGTCTGTCTATCGTGCTGATTGCAATTTTGATCAGCGCAGTCGGGGTAATGAATTCGATTCTGATGGCGGTGTTCGAGCGCACCCAGGAGATCGGCATGATGCGTGCGGTCGGCGCGTCACGCTGGGATATCTTCCGCATTATCATAAGTGAAACAACGATTCTCGCCCTTTGTGGTGGTGTTGTCGGCATTGTGCTTTCCACCCTCGGCGCACGTTTGATTGAAGCCTTTGTCCGCTCAGTCATGCCTTTTGTGCCCTCTGGTAAACTGATCAGCTTTGATCCGGTCGTGGCGCTCGGAAGCGTAACCTTTATCTTTATTATCGGGCTCTGTGCTGGAATGTATCCTGCGGTCAAAGCATCTAATATTAATCCGGTAGAGGCAATCAAGGGATGATTGAATTAAAAAATATCGAAAAGACCTATCGTCGCGGAGTCGAAAATGTTCGCGCCTTACGTGACGTTGATTTGACTATCGACGCTGGGGAGACGATCGCCATCGTTGGCCCTTCCGGTGCCGGTAAAACCACCTTGCTGCACATCCTTGGCTGCCTTGATCAACCAACAAAGGGTGATGTTTTTCTTGATGGGGTTAATACCGCCGGCATGCCCGAGTCGCAACTGGTAAAAATCCGCAGGGAGAAAATTGGTTTTGTTTTTCAACAGTTCTATCTGATCCCCGGATTAAGTGTTTTTGACAATATCGCCCTGCCATTGCTCTTCAGTAAAAAACCGGCCGACCGTAAAAAGATCGAAAAGCTGGCGGAAATGGTTGGCCTCGAACATCGCCTCAATCATGCCCCAGCGCAGTTGAGCGGTGGCGAGATGCAGCGTACCGCCATCGCCCGTGGGCTGGTCAATGATCCGGCAGTGCTGCTGGCGGATGAACCAACGGGGAACCTGGATACAGAAAACAGCGAAAAAATCTATGCTGTTTTGCGCCGGCTCAGTGATGAGGGGTTGACAACAATCATGATTACCCACAATCAGGAACTTGCTGCCCGCGCAGAGCGTACCGTCAAAATCAAGGACGGAATGATCTGCACCTGAAATATTATCCTTAACAACAGATGTAGATGGCACCATGGAGTGTTCCGTTGACCACCTCGCACACTCACTACATTGACTTCAGCTTAGCGTACCCCTATCTGCTGCCCTATTTTCAACCTGTCTGCCTTACGATAGAGATATTGAATGAACTCTCAAGCAGCCCAATGAAAGTGTCCCGCACATACTGCCAGTAACAGGTTGGCTCCTCGAAGGGAGAATTGATAATCAGTTTTTCAATCTGGCGGTTGCTCATCTTTTGCTTGACATTCAAGTCATCAAAACCAGTAATATAAGACAAATGGATTGGGACTACCCGGTCGGCGTCTGGCTTCTTGGACTACCAAGAGGGCTTTCGCTATTTTAGGAAAATACTTTCAGGCCGAATCCATTAATTTTTCCCGTTCCATCTCTGTAAAATTTTCCATTCAATTGAGTATATCGACCTGGAAAAAGGAATATTTTATATACCCCCAGGCCAAGGCTGGAGCGCTAATGACTCATGTAAAACTTCTGGCATGATTACACAGGTATTACACTGGCAAGAAAAAACAAAAAAAGGGGTGCCAGCTGGTAAGCTGTAACCCCTTGTTTTTTTGTTGGTACCCGGAACGAGAATCGAACTCGTACAGCCTAAGGCCGAGGGATTTTAAGTCCCTTGCGTCTACCAGTTCCGCCATCCGGGCTAGGTGAGTTTTATACAATTGCTCAGAAAATTTGTCAAACTCCTTCTCGGACAGGTTTGTGGTGTTCCGGCGGGCGGATGTCGAATGCGGTCTGCCGGTTATTATGGAGCTGATTGGCGTCAGACTGATTTGACGATCGCCGTCATTTCCCGCACAGCCTGATCAAGGCCCACCAGTACTGCCCGGCTGACAACGGCGTGGCCGATGCTCAATTCCTCGATAAAGGGCAGGGCAGCAATGGGAGGGGTGTTGCGGTAATCGAGACCGTGACCGGCATTGACCCGCAGGCCGGATTCAAAGGCCATTTCCGCTGTCTGCTCGATCAGACGGTATTCTTGCTCCTGTTCTTCCCGGGTGCGGGCCTCGCAGTAGCGACCGGTATGCAGTTCGACGAAGACCGCGCCCGCATCCAGGGATGCCTGGACCTGGGTGGCGTCGGGATCGACAAAGATCGAGACCGGTATGCCCGCCTTGTTTAGCTTGGTAATGGCCTTGGTGATTTTTTTACTGTTGTCGAGCACATCGAGGCCGCCTTCCGTGGTCAGCTCCTTGCGTTTTTCCGGGACCAGGGTCACCATATCCGGGAGGACCTCCAGAGCGATATCGACCATTTCGGCGGTCACCGCCATTTCCAGATTGAGTTTGGTCTTGACGGTCTGGCGCAGGAGGTGCACATCCCGGTCCTGAATGTGCCGGCGGTCCTCGCGGAGATGGACGACGATACCGTCGGCGCCCGCCAGCTCACAGATACCGGCGGCCAGCACCGGGTCGGGCTCGACACCGCCGCGGGCCTGCCTGATGGTGGCGACATGGTCAACATTGATGGCAAGATAGGGCATGATGGGACTCCTTGCTGTTTGCAGGTGTTGCAGTATTTTTCTTTCTTCCTCCTGCATGCGCAGGGCCTCCTGATCCGAACGTTCATGGTCGTATCCGATGAGGTGGAGCATGCCGTGAACGATCAGTTCAGTGAGGCGGTGATGGAGGCTGTGGCCCAGCTCCCGGGCTTCGCGCCGGGCGGTCTCGACGGAGATGAGAATATCACCGAGTTCCGTTTCCGGCACGGGAAAACCGTCGCTGGCCCCGGTGGCTGGAAAGGCGAGGACATTGGTTGCCCCTGGTTTATTACGAAATTGCTCGTTATAGGCGGCTATCTCGGCATCATCCATCAGGACCACGCTGACCTGAGCGTTGTGCAGGTTCAGCAACGAGAGGAGCTGGTCGCAGCGGGCTTGGAGAAATCGCTGGTTCAGCGCTGCCCGGCTTATGGCGGTGGAGAGGTCGAGATAAACGGCCATGATCAGCTGGCCCGCTCGGCTGGATTTGCGCCGGCATGGCGGTTGGTCTGGCGGGCCGCATCCTGCTGCTCGTAGGCATGGATAATTTCCTGGACAAGAGGGTGGCGGACCACATCGGCCTTGGTGAAGTGACAGAAGGCGATTCCCTTGATACCGGTGAGGATATGTTCGGCCTGGATGAGGCCGGATTTCTGAGTCCCGGGCAGATCAATCTGGGTCACATCGCCGGTGATCACCGCCCGGGAGTCGAAACCGATGCGGGTGAGGAACATTTTCATCTGCTCCCGGGTGGTGTTCTGGGCTTCATCGAGAATAATGAAGGCATTATTGAGGGTCCGGCCGCGCATAAAGGCCAGGGGTGCCACCTCAATGACCCCACGTTCGGTCAGTTCCTGGGATTTGTCCTGGCCCATCATGTCATTGATGGCGTCGGTGAGCGGCCGCAGGTAAGGATCGACCTTCTGGGCCATGTCGCCGGGGAGAAAGCCCAGCTTTTCTCCCGCCTCCACCGCCGGCCGGGTCAGGATGATCCTGGCAACCTGCTCCCTGGCCAGGGCGGCAACAGCCATGGCCACGGCCAGGTAGGTCTTGCCGGTACCGGCCGGGCCAATGCCGAAGACAATATCATTGCCGCGGATGGCCTCGATATAGTGCTTCTGGTTGACCGACTTCGGTGAGATGATCCGTTTGCGCGCGGTTATACAGACCTTGTCGAGAAAAATTTCTTCCAGCTTTGCCTGCGGCGAGGATTCGAGGATCTTGACGCCGAAGGCGATGTCCTGACTGAAAACCGGATAGCCTTTGACCAGCAGGCCGTACATCTGCTGCAGGGTGGCGGCAGCCAGTTCGACGGCATGGGCCCGGCCATTGATCAGCAGGCTGTTGCCCCTGGCCTTGATCACCACCCCGGTAGCCTGCTCAATAGTGTGGAGATTGCGGTTGAGGTCACCGAAGAGCATTTGAGCGATGGTGTTGTCGGCGAAAACAAGGTCCCGGGATATTTCCGAATTCAAAGCGGCTGAGGGTTTCAATTCACCGTGTTCCCCCCGTAGCGTCCAGAGCTTCGTTGATCATCTGCTGCAAGGCCGGCAGGGAGCGATCCCGCACCGGGCGACTGTTGACAAAGAGGGATGGCGTTGCCGATATATCGGCCATCTGCGCATCATTGACATCCTTGGCCAGGCGCATCCTCGTTTCCATGCTGTCCCGGTCGGCTCTGAACTTATCCATATCCAGGCCGATAACCTTGGCGGTCTCTTCGATGATAGTCGGGGTCCAGTTGGTAATGGCGAAAAGGGCGTCATGCATCTGCCAGAATTTGCCCTGATTCTGGGCGGCGATGGCAGACAGGGCAGCGGATTCCGCGTAGGAGTGCATCCGCAGCGGCAGGTGCTTGAAGGCGATGCGCAGCTTGTCCTCATTGGTGGTCAGCAGTTGATCGAGCAGGGGTTTGACCTTGCTGCAATGCGGGCATTCAAAATCGGAAAAGACGATCAGGGTGACCGGGGCATCTTCATTGCCCAGGATCGGGGCGCCACTGATGTCAATTTTTTTATTGAAGCTGATGTCTATGGCCGTATACACATTGGTTTTCTCGTTGACCAGGAACAGGAATTCGCCTCTGGGGGCGATGTCGATGGCGGAGGTGCCTGGATCGACCGGCATTTCACCTAATTTTTTGCCATCTGCAGCGAAGATATGGACTTTCTGGTCGGCACCGAGGATAAAAACAAGTTTGTTGTCCAGCGACTGAGTAAAATCAAGGGGTTGGGTCGGTAGGGCCCAAGAGGTCAGCACGGTCCAGTTGAGGTCGTTTTCGGGTTGGTTTTCGCTGGATCCCTGCGCCTGCAGGCTGATCGGGACCAGGAGCAAGGCGCAGATGAGAAGATGTTTGAGCATGATGATGTGTCCTTTTTGGGCAATAAAAAAATGGAAAATGGTCACCGGTCACAATTCCCGGGTCATGCAGCCCTGTGCCTGCACCCGGTGCATGTGTCCCTTAAGTGTGTTTCGGGTCGACGGTTCATCTCCAGCCAACGGGCTTTCGAGAGGTGGACAGAGGGATTCTGTCCCCAATTCAGTGTCTTCCGTGATCATAGAGCGGATAATATACTGAGGGTTGTGATAATGCGCAAGCAACAAAAACGTAATTTGCCTGGAAGGGCGAGGAGGGCGATCCTTCCGGCAGCAAAACAAGGTTCACGGCCTGCCTTTGAAGCAGCCCGACCCTCTGAGTTATAGAAATGTATGACCCGAAGAATGCAAGCATCGTCGATAAAGGTTGGCTCCTGCGGGGGTGTTTGTTGGCTGGGGGCTGGTGTTCATGGGTGAATTTTACGGGGCAGAAAACCCCATGCCTGACTGAACTTGTTGAAAACAGGATATTTTGTAAGATACTATATATTGCATATTTTATCCTTGATGCTCTCTATATGTTGTGATAAGTTGCCGCCGGCGATGTGATTTACCACTATGGACAGTACCTGGCCGCGGCTGCCCCCTGGAGAGTGCCAGGGGAGGATGGGACGGGTGCTTGGCGCCTTGTGGCCAGGGCATTGTCGACAGGAAAAGCATGGGGACGGGAAGAGGAGATGAATTCAAGCGAGGTGAGGCAATTATGACCAGAAGCATACCACGGCAGGCACTGACCGATACCGCGGAAACGGTTTTGGAGCGCCGCTACTATCTCAAGGATGAACAGGGGAAAGCACTGGAAAACTGGGAGACGCTCTGCCGCCGGGTGGCAAACGCCGTGGCGGTCGTTGATCGGGATATGGAGGATTATCAAGAGTTGGGTGATCATTTTTTCAATATGATCTACTACCTCGACTTTCTGCCCAACTCGCCTTGCCTCATGAATGCCGGCACCGATCTCGGCCAGTTGTCCGCCTGCTTTGTCCTCCCGATCGAGGATTCCATGGACGGTATTTTCACCTCCATCCGTAACGGGGCTCTGGTGCATAAGACCGGCGGCGGGACCGGGTATTCTTTTTCCCGGCTGCGCCCGAAAAATTCGGCGGTGCAGTCGACCCAGGGTGTGGCTTCCGGCCCATTGAGTTTTGCCGCGGTCTTTGATGCCGCCACGGAAACCATCAAGCAGGGCGGCAAGCGGCGCGGCGCCAACATGGGTGTTCTCCGGGTCGATCATCCCGACATCATGGAATTTATCGTCGCCAAGCAGGATCAGACCCGCTACACTAATTTTAATTTCAGTGTGGCCATCACCGATCTGTTCATGGAAGCGGTACGGGATGATCTTGAATATGATCTCATCGACCCGTCCAACCGTCAGGTTGTCGATACCCTGCGGGCTCGCGATGTGCTTGAAAAAATCATCGATCTGGCCTGGCACAACGGCGAACCCGGTGTCCTGTTCATTGATGCCGCCAACCGCGACAACACCACCCCCCAGTTGGGGCAGTTCGAGGCCACCAATCCCTGCGGCGAGCAATGGCTGCTGCCCTATGAGTCCTGCAATCTCGGTTCTATCAATCTGGCCCGGTACGTCAAGGACGGTGCTGTGGACTGGGAGCGGTTGGGGGAGACGGCGAGACTGGCAATCCGTTTTCTTGACAACGTCATCGACTGCAACCGCTTTCCTATTCCTGAGATCGCCGAAATGACCCAGAAAACCCGCAAGGTCGGTCTGGGAATCATGGGATTGCATGACCTGCTCATCCAGATGGAACTGGCCTACGGCAGCGAGGAAGGCCGCCAGTTGGCCGCTCAAATCATGGCTTTTATCCGCAAAGAGGCGGAGGTGGCCTCGATCGACCTGGCGGCCCGCAAAGGACCTTTCCCGGCCTATGATGAACGGATCAATACCTACCCGGCCCGCCGTAATGCGGCCCTGACCTCGATCCAGCCCACCGGAACGGTGTCGATGATCGCTGACTGCGCCTCGGGATGCGAGCCCTATTTTTCCATTGTCATGATCAAAAATGTCATGGATGGCGACCGTCTGCTCATGGTCAACAAGTATTTCGAGCGGGTCGCCCGGGCCGAGGGCTTCTATTCGGTGGAGGTCATGGAAAAGGTCGCCACCAGCGGTACGGTGGTCGGTCATGCTGATATACCGCTGCGCTGGCAGGAAATTTTCCGTACTGCCCAGGATATCACCCCGGAGCAGCACATTCGCATGCAGGGTATTCTCCAGCAGAACGGGGTTGATTCTTCCATCAGCAAGACCATCAACCTGCCTTTTTCAGCCACACCTGAGGATGTCCGCACTTCCTACATGCTCGGGTATGAGTTGGGCTGTAAAGGCCTGACCGTGTACCGCGATGGTTCCCGTGATCATCAGGTGCTCAACACCATGGCCGACAAGACCGCGGTGACCTCCACGGAAGGCCTGGTTCAGAAGGCGATTCTGCCCGATGTGCTCAGTGCCAAACGCTACCGCCTCAAGGATATCAATCAGGAGACCATCTATTTAATCGTCTGTTTTGATGAAAATGAAAATCCCATGGAGGTCTTTGCCAAGTTTCCCTTTGACAACCGGGTGGATCTCAAGGATAAATCCACCATGTGGACCACCACCTGCCGCCTGGTGTCCCTGGCCCTGCGCTATCAGATCCCCATGGATGAAATCATCAAGCAGCTTGATCGCTCCAGCGGGCATCTGCTCGATCTGCCGGCCCAGTTGGGCAAGCTGCTCAAGTCCTTCATGGCCGGCACCCAGCACGGGTTTGCCTCGATCTGTCCGGAATGCGGTGGCAAGCTGGCCTTTGAAGAGGGCTGCGAGGTCTGTCGCGATTGCGGCTATTCGAAATGCTCATAACCTGGATCCTTGAGATAACGCCCCGGAAAGGCGACGGGTGCGGGCGTATTGGTAAAATTTTTCTGCATGGAGACGGTGATTACAGTACAATATATCTGAATCCGTGACGGCTGGACGCTTGTTTTAGATGTATCTTACTGTCATCACAGTATAATTGCAATGGTGCCCTTGTTGGCAACCTTCACCAACCGCCCTTCGGGGCGCCCGCTCACGGATTCAGGATACAATGTAAACGGCAGCGGTCACCGATCCTGAATAAGCCATGCAGTTACCGCGGAGGAGACACAGCGATGCAGCCCTTTGAACAAACCGACAGGCACAAACCATTTCCGGCTTTTCTTTATGGCACGGCCTGGAAAGAAGAGCGAACCGCCGGATGTGTTGAGCAGGCGGTTACGGCCGGATTTCGTGGCATAGACACCGCCAATCAACGGAAACACTACTTTGAACAAGGGGTGGGCGAGGCACTGCAGGCAATTTTTCGGCGCGGTGCATTGCGCAGAGGCGATCTGTTTCTTCAGTCCAAATTCACCGAACGGCGAGGACAGGATCATCGTCTGCCCTATGACCCCGAAGCTGCCGCCGCCGAACAGGTGCAGCAATCGTTGGATTCCTCCTTGATGCATCTTGGAGTCGATTATCTTGATTCCTACATACTGCACGGGCCCACCTCGCCATACGGTTGGCATCAGCTCGACCAGGATATCTGGAAAGCGATGGAGAGTTGCCATGCCAGGGGGAAAACGCTCTTTTTAGGGGTAAGCAATGTCAGCCTCGAACAATTGCAGGCTTTGTGCGTCCAGGCGGAGATTGGGCCGACCTTCGTCCAGAACCGTTGCTTTGCCCGTACCGGATGGGATCGTCCGGTTCGCCAGTTCTGCCTGGAGCGCGGGATCATCTACCAGGGTTTCTCTTTGTTGACGGCCAACCCCGAAATTTTTCAACATCCTGACTTTATAGCCATTGTCAAACGGACAGGCGTGACCCCGGCTCAGATTGTCTTTGCTTTTGCCCTTGGCATCGGCATCCTGCCGCTGACCGGAACCACAGACCCGGTCCACATGGCTGAAGACCTGGCCAGTCTTGAACTGGAACTGAGCACCGATGACCTCCACACCATTGAAACCTTGGTCGGCTGATAGACAGCCGCGGAGATCTTGTGACTTTTATACGCTACCAAGCAAGGATACCCCATGGATTTTAAAAAACATCTGCTCGTGTCCTGGGAACTGACCCTGCAGCATATAGTGCCCCTGGTGCTGATGACCCTGATCATGTTTGCGCTGACCTTCTTGACCCTGGGGATTCTGGCGCCGGTGTTGATGGCCGGGTACATGCACGCGGTGCTGCTGATCGTTCGTCAGGGACGGGAGCCGAAGATCGGTGACCTGTTTGCCTGGATACGGCTGTTTCTGCCCTTGCTGGTCTTCTTTCTGCTGGCTGCGGTGGCCATTTCCCTGGGTTTTGCGCTTCTGGTTCTGCCGGGACTGGCCCTGCTTCTGTTCCTTGCCATGGGTACGGTCTACATGCTGCCGCTGATGACAGACCGGAATATGGCACTGATGGATGCCCTCAAGGAAAGCATGAACATGGTGTTCAAGGGGAATGTCGGTGAAAATCTGGTTGTGGTCCTTATTTTCTATGCCATCCAGGCCATTGGTGGAATAATCGCCATTGTCTCTCTGTTTTTGACCCCGATCGCGGTGGTGTTTCTGATGTCGGTCTACGAAGAGCGGGTGGTTACCGTTCGGCAGCTCCCTCAGTCTTGATCTTGTTGCTACTCTGCAGCCCTTGCTCTGCAAATAAAGCGAGGAAGATATCATGCTGGTTATTTTAGTCAGCTTTGCCTTTGGTTTCGGACTTGCCTTGAGCCGGATCGGCCTGCCGCCCATGGTCGGGTTCCTGGTGGCTGGATTTGTCTACAACATGGCGGGGCTTGCCAAGCCGGTGGGCCTGGAGCTTGTCGCTGATCTCGGTATCACCCTGCTGTTGTTCTCCATCGGCCTCAAGTTGGACCTGCGCGGTCTGATCAAGGCCGAGATCTGGGTCAGCGCCACCGCCCAGATGCTGCTCACCACCGGCTTTATGTGCGGGGTGCTGCTGCTGGGGCAGAAAATGTTTCCAGTGCCACTCATGGACATGTCCCTGCAGACCCTTGTGATCCTGGGATTCGCCCTGGCTTTTTCCAGCACGGTGTACGCAGTCAAGGTTCTGGAGGAAAAAGGTGACCTGACCGCCTTTTATGGTCGGGTCGCCATCGGCATTCTCATCATGCAGGACCTGTTCGCGGTGCTCTTTCTCAGTGCCTCGGAGGGCAAACTGCCCAGCATCTGGGCTTTGAGTGTGCTGGCCCTGCCCCTGCTCCGTCCCGTGCTGTTTCGCCTGCTCGATATGGCCGGCCGCGGTGAGTTGTTCGTTCTTTGCGGCCTGTTCATAGCCCTGGGCGTGGGTGCGGAAGGGTTTGCCCTGGTCGGGTTGAAACCGGATCTGGGTGCCCTGGTGGTGGGGGTGCTCATTGCCAGTCATCCCCGGGCATCGGAGTTGTCCAAGGCCTTGTTCAGTTTCAAGGAATTGATGCTGGTGGGATTCTTCCTCTCCATCGGCATGAAGGGGCTGCCGACCTGGGAAATGTTCATTGCCGCGACACTGCTCTGCCTGCTGCTGCCGATCAAGACCGGCATCTACCATCTGATCGTCAATCAATTCGGGCTGCGGGCCCGGACGAGTCTGTTTGCCTCGTTGTCGCTGGCCAATTACTCGGAATTCGGGTTGATCGTTGCGGCCATTGCCGTGGGTCAGGGACTGCTTTCCCCGGAATGGCTTCTGGTCATGGCCATGACCATCAGTCTCAGTTTTGCCGTGTCCGCACCCTTCAGCACTAATGCCGAGTCTGTGTACCGGCGGACACTGAACTGGTTGTGCCGATTTGAACGGGGCTTCTGTCATCCCCACGACGCACCCATAGATCTGGGATCGGTGCGTGCCGTGGTCCTGGGGATGGGGCGGATCGGTTCCGGAGCGTATGATGAACTGGGGAAAATCTACGGTAAGGAGATATGCGGCGTGGAGCATGCGCCGGAGCGGGTTGATTACAACCGCAGCCAGGGGCGCAAGGTGATTCTCGCCGATGCCTGTGATACGGAATTCTGGTTGAAGTTACGCAAGGATATTAACCTGGAACTCGTGGTCCTGGCCATGCCCAATCATCAAGGGAACCTGTATGCGGTCAAGCAGCTGCGTAATCACAATTTTAAATGTCAGGTGGCAGCCATTGCCAGGTATCCGGAAGAGGTTGAAGAACTTGCCGCCATGGGGGTCTGCGCTGCCTACAATATGTATGAACAGGCTGGCTCCGGTCTGGTGCACAGTGCCCTGGAAGGGTGTCGGCTCGATGCCTGGCGCGAGCAAGGAACGCGGGACGGCCAATGATGGTATTCCTTGCTGGGCATTGATCACCTGGATTCGTGACAGCAGGGCTCTAATCCCCATCAGTCATCCCTTTCCTTCGGCCAGGAGCGCAGCATCTCGATCATGGCCTCGACCATGACCGGGGCTTCGGAGTTGAGGTCAAAGAGCTCGGGTATTCTCAGCCAGTTGGCCACCAGACCATCGATGGAAGAGATAACCAGGATTGCTCCCAGGCGGATATCAAGGTGCTGTGGCAGCTGTCCCTTGGTGATGGCGTTTTTGAGCACGGTTTCAATGCGGCGGAAACCTTCGACATGGGTTTGAATGTGGCGAATATGAATGGCGCTGGCCTCTTCGCCGCCATCGTGTTTATCCAGCAGGATCCGAAAGAGCCGTTGCCGGCGCGAATCCTCGCTTAAATTGCTGAAAAGAAAGACAAACAATTCTCTCATCCTGCCCAGTGGATCTGGCTCGTCCGGATTTTCACTCGCCCGCGCAATGGGCTCGTACGGTAACAGCACCTCGTCCCAGAGGGCATTATGCAGGTCCGCCTTGTTGGTGAAGTGCCAGTAAATGGCGCCCCGGGTAACGCCGGCCTCCCTGGCGATGTCCGCCAGGGAGGCCCGGGAAACGCCTCGTATCGAGAAGACCCGGACAGCGGCATCGAGAATGGCGGCCCGGGTGGCCTGCGCCTCTTCCTTGGTTTTTCTCGCCATTATCCTTTCTCTGAATCCGTGATCGCCGGAGCCGTTTGAGCACCGCGGCGGGACGCGACCAGACGCATGACCATCACAAAAAAGAGGGGAATAAAGAAAATGGCCAGGGCTGTCGCCGAAAACATGCCGCCCATGACACCGGTACCGATGGCGATGCGGCTGTTGGCTCCGGCCCCGGTGCTGATCGCCAGGGGCAGGACGCCGAAAATAAAGGTCAGCGAGGTCATGAGAATAGGTCGCAGGCGCAGGCGGCAGGCCCTGATGGTCGCCTCGACCAGATCACGGCCCTTGTCATAGCGTCGTTTGGCGAATTCGACAATGAGAATGGCATTGCGGGCCGAGAGGCCAATGGTGGTCAGGAGACCGACCTGAAAAAAAACGTCGTTGTCCAGACCGCGAAAATAGGCCGCCAGCAGGGCCCCGAGTATGCCGATGGGGACGGCAAGCATCACCGAAAACGGCACGGACCAGTTCTCATAGAGTGCAGCCAGGCAGAGAAAAATCACCAGGATGGAGATGGTATACAGGGCCATGGTATTGGCCCCGGCCCGTACCTCCTGAAAGGAGGCTCCGGTCCATTCGTAGCCGATGCCAGCAGGGAGTTGCGCCACCATTTCATCGATGATCTGCATGGCATCGCCACTGGACATGCCGGGCGCGGCCTCGCCGACGATTTCCATGGCCGGATTGCCGTTGTAGCGCTCCAGGCGCGGTGACCCGAAACTCCAGGACCCGGAGGCAAAGGCGGAAAAAGGGACCATTTCGCCGTGATAGTTGCGCACGTACCAGAGATTGAGGTCCTCTCCCTCCATGCGGTACGGGGCATCAGCCTGGAGAAAGACTTTTTTCACCCGGCCCTGGTGGAGGAAGTCATTGACATAGCTCGACCCCCAGGCAATGGCCAGGGTGGAGTTGATGTCATTGACCGTCACCCCGAGGGCCATGGCTTTTTCATAGTCGATATTGATATGGTACTGAGGGGTGTCTTCCATCCCATTGGGGCGGACCCGGGTCAGCCTCGGATCCTGAGCCGCCATGCCGAGTAATTGGTTGCGGGCGGCGAGCAGTTGCTCATGGCCAAGCCCCGCCTGGTCCTGGAGAAAGAAGTTGAATCCCGTCGAGGTGCCCAGGGCCGGAATCGGGGGAATGTTGAAAACAAAGACCATACCTTCCTTGATCTGGGAGAGTGGGCCCATGGCTCGGCCAATGATCCCCTGTACCGATTGTTCCGGTGTTTTCCGCTGGCTCCAATCCTTGAGCTGCAGGAACATCAGCCCCATGTTCTGCCCCTGACCGGCGAAGCTGAATCCGGCAACGGTAAAAGCCGAATTGACGTTCTCTTTTTCATTGACCAGAAAATGTTCCCGAGCCTTGTCGAGCACTTCCTGGGTCCGCTCCAAAGTGGCTCCGGCGGGAAGCATAACCATGCCGAGGAAAACCCCCTGGTCTTCTTCGGGAATGAATGATGTCGGCAGCTTGGTGAATAAAAAGGCAGCCACGCCCAGGATAAGCAGGTAAATGAGACCGAAGCGGACGGTGCGTTGCAGGATGTAGCGGACGCTATTCTGATAGCGGTTGGCGTTCCGGTCAAAGAAGCGGTTGAACCAGCCAAAGAAACCGCGTTTTCGCAGATGCGCTTCCTTGCTCACCGGTTTGAGCAGGGTGGCGCAGAGAGCCGGCGTCAGGGTCATGGCCACTAAAAGCGACAGGGCCATTGCGGACACAATAGTCAGGGAAAACTGCCGGTAAATTGCGCCGGTGGAGCCGCTGAAAAAGGCCATGGGCACGAATACCGCGGAAATGACCAGGACGATACCGATCAGGGCTCCGGTGATCTGGTCCATGGACTTGCGGGTCGCCTCCAGGGCCGGCAGGCCCTCCTCGGCCATGATCCGCTCCACGTTTTCAACCACGACAATGGCATCATCCACCAGCAGGCCGATGGCCAGCACCAGGCCGAACATGGTCAGGGTGTTGATGGAAAAGCCAAAGACGGTCATGATGGCAAAGGTCCCCAGGAGAACCACGGGAACAGCGGTGGCGGGAATCAGGGTGGCCCGGAAATTCTGGAGAAAGAGATAGATTACCAGAAAGACCAGAATAAAGGCCTTGATCAGGACTAACGTGACTTCTTTGATGGAAATCCTGATAAAGGTGGTGGTGTCATAGGGATAAATGACCTCCAGGTTTTCCGGGAAGTTGGGCTGCAGCTCAGCCAGCCTGGCCCGAACGGCGGCGGCGGTGTCCAGGGCGTTGGCGCCGGTGGCCAGCATGATGGCCATGCCGCTGGCCGGCTGGCCGTTAAAGGTGCCGATGGTGGTGTAGTTTTCGCCGCCGATTTCGACCCGGGCCACATCCCTGAGACGGATCTGGGAACCGTCGCTGTTCACTCTGAGTAGAATTCGGGAAAATTCTTCTGGAGTTTGCATCATGGTCTGGGCCGTGATGCTGGCACTGATCTGCTGCCCGGGCACGGCAGGCAGACCGCCCAGACTCCCGACGGCTATCTGGCTGTTCTGCGCCCGGATGGCGGCCCTGACATCGGCGGGGGTGAGCTGGAAGCTGTTGAGTTTGTGGGGGTCCAGCCAGATGCGCATGGCATACTGACTGCCGAAAACCTGGATGCTGCCGACGCCGGGGGTCCGGCTGAGCGGTTCGCGGAGGGTGGAGACCATGTAATCGGACAGATCAAAATTGTCCATGCTGCCGTCGGTGGAAATCAGCCCGACCACCATGAGGAAGGTGGTGTTGGATTTATTGACCCGTACCCCCTCCTGCTGGACTTCCTGGGGGAGGAGGCTCAGGGCCTGCTGCAGCTTGTTCTGGACCTGAACCTGGGCGATGTCGGGATCGGTGCCGGTTTCGAAGGTCAGTGTGATGTTGACATTGCCCGCGGCGGAACTTTCCGAGCGCATGTAGAGGAAATTGTCCAGGCCGGTCATGTTCTGTTCGATGATCTGGGTGACAGAGTTCTCAATGACCTGCGCCGAGGCGCCGGGATAGCGGGTGGTGATCTGCACCGCCGGGGGGGCGATTTCCGGGTACTGGGATACAGGCAGGTTTTTGATCGCCAGGATCCCGGCCAGCATGATAACGATGGCAATGACCAGGGCAAAAATGGGTCGATCAATGAAAAATCTGGGCATGACCTACTCCGTCGCAGAGGGGGTGACCGGAGTTGCCCCGGCAGCCTGTTCGGGTTCCGGCGGCGTCAGGGCAGCGGCGGTTACCGGCACCCCCGGCCTGATTTTCTGCAATCCAGCCACTATCACCCGGTCACCGGCGTTCAATCCGGTGGTGATCAGGGTCCGTTCTCCGAAACTCTGCCCGACCTCGATCATTCTCGTTGCCACCAGGGACTGCTCATCGACCACCATGACCATGGCCTCGCCCTTGTTGGTACGGCTGATGGCGGCGGCCGGAATCAGAACAGCATCCGGCAGAGAGCCTTTGGCAATGCGGGCCCGGACGAACATGCCCGGCAGCAGTTTCTGGCGGGGGTTGGCGACAATGGCCCGCAGGGTGACCGTGCCCGTGGACTGGTTGACGGTGACATCGGAGAATTCCAGTAGACCGGTCTGGTCGTGGGTCGAGCCGTCGTCCAACAAAACTGTGACCTCGGAGCGGGGATAGTCCTCGCCTTCGGGCTGGCCGGCAGCGATCTCCCGTCTGAGGCGCAGCAACTCGGTGCTGGACTGGTTGACATCAACGAACAGGGGGTCGAGTTGTTGGATAACCGCCAGGGCGCTGGTCTGCTGAGCAGTGACCAGAGCGCCTTCCGAGACCATCGATTTACCGATGCGACCGGTGATCGGGGCGGTGATTTCTGTAAAATCAAGAAGAATGCGGGCGTTGTCCAGGGCGGCGCGAGCGGCAGCCACATCAGCCTCCGCTTCTTTCCAGGCCGCTTCCATCTCGATCTGGTCCTGTTCGCTCACCGCCTTGGTCCGGACCAGATTTCGGTATCGTTCAGCCTTGAGCCGGGCCGAGTGCTCCCGCGCCTCGGCTCTGGCCAGGGCGGCTTTGGCGCTGTCCAGGCTGGCCTGGTACGTGGCGGGATCGATCTGGTAGAGCAGTTCGCCGGCCTGGACCTCGCTGCCCTCGGTGAACAGGCGTTTCTGGACGATACCGCTCACCTGGGGGCGAACTTCGGCGATGCGGTAGGCGGCGGTGCGGCCCGGCAGTTCGACGCTCAGGTTGACTGGTTCAGTGGTGACGATATGGACATCGACCTCGACCGGGCCGGGTGCGGCCATGGGCATCTGCTCTTGTCCGCGGCAGCCGGCCAGGATGGTCATTCCAGCGAGGACCAGCAAAAACAGAGGAAGACAGGGCGTTGTTTTTTTCATAACAGGTTCCTTGCGCGATGATCGACACCCGGAGCATGGGTGGTCCGGGCCAGAGAGTGTCGCCGAGGCAGGGACGACGGCACGATTTATACATACATGCGTGAATGTATGCAAGGAGAATGTGAACGCGGTCGACTTTTTTCCTGAAGAGGACAGGGGGCCAGTTCTCAGGTCAGGCAGCCTTTTGCCCGCACCTGGTGAACGTGGACCACAAGGGGTAAGTGTCTGCTCCGCAATGGGCTGGGAGGACGGCTTCCTGGTTGACATGGGCCGGTCTTGTCCTATCATATGCCTGCATGAGAGCCTGCATGAGAGCCTGCATGAGACACCGGGTGCTGGTGCCGGCCATCGCCCGCCGAGGCTCGTGCATTTTTGAGGAGATTGCCCATGATCCACGTTGAGAGTCTGACCAGGAGCTATGGGTCGCTGAAAGCAGTCGACGATGTCTCCTTTTTGGTCCAGCCCGGTGAAATTGTCGGCTTGCTGGGCCACAATGGCGCCGGCAAGACCACCATCATGAAGATGATGACCGGTTTTCTTGAACCGACCAGCGGCAGTATCACTATCGAACACCTGCAGATGGTCCTGGACCGGCGGGCCATCCAGGCCCGCATGGGCTATCTTGCGGAAAACTGTCCCCTGTATCCAGACATGACGGTGGTAGCCTATCTGGCCTATCTGGCTGCACTGCACGGCGTGGCCGCCGACCGGTTGGGCGGACTGCTGCGTTTGGCCCTGGAGCGGACTGCCCTGGTGGACAAGGCCGAACAGCAGATCGGCACCCTGTCCCGGGGATACCGCCAGCGGGTCGGTGTGGCCCAGGCCATTCTGCACCAGCCCCGGATTCTGATCCTCGACGAACCCACCAACGGGCTCGATCCCGCACAGATTCAGCATATGCGCTCCCTGCTGCGGGAATTGGCCAGGGAATCGACCCTGATCATCTCCACCCATATCCTCCAGGAAGTTGAGGCGGTGTGCGATCGGGTCATCATTATCCAGCAGGGACGCAAGGTGATCGACACCCGGCTCGATGCGCTGCGTGCCGGCAAACGACTGCTGGTGACCATTGAAGACCAGGACGATCCAGCTGCCTTTCTGGCCGGACTGCAGGGCGTAACTATGGTCGAAAGGCAGGGGTCGGCCAAGGGTCGGCTTCGTCTGGCCCTGAGTGGTACCATGGCCCCCGAAGAATTGGCGCCGATGATCGCCACCGCAGTTGTCAAACGAGGTCTGCGGCTCTATCGCCTGGAGACGGAAACGCCCAGTCTCGAGAAAATTTTTCGAGAAATCAATACGATCTCCGGGAGGGATCAGTGAGTACGCTGCATCAGGTTGTCCGTAGAGAGCTGGCCGCTTTTTTTGCCACTCCGGCCGCGTTTATTTTTTTGGCCGCCTTTATCGGGGTCACGCTGTTTGTCTTTTTCTGGGTGGAGACGTTTTTCAGCCGAAACATCGCCGATGTCCGGCCATTGTTTGCCTGGATGCCGCTCCTGCTCATCTTTCTGGTCGCGGCCATTACCATGCGGGTCTGGTCCGAGGAGCATCGAACCGGCACCCTGGAATCACTGTTGACCGCGCCGGTGAGGCCCTCCACGCTGGTCCTTGGCAAGTTCCTTGCCTGTCTGGCGCTGGTTGCCATCGGCCTGGTTCTCACCTTTCCTCTGCCGGTGACGGTCAGTCTGCTTGGTCAGCTTGACTGGGGCCCGGTGTTCGGCGGCTACCTGGCCAGCCTGATCCTCGCCGCCACCTATATCGCCATTGGTCTGTTCATCAGTGCCCGGTGCAACAGTCAGATTGTCAGCCTGATTGGCACGACGCTGGTCTGCGGTCTGCTCTACCTGCTCGGCTCCGATACCCTGACCGGCTTTTTCAGTAACCGGGGCGGAGAAGTGCTCAAACTGCTGGGAGCCGGCTCACGTTTTGAAGCCATCACCCGCGGAGTCATCGATCTACGGGATATTGTCTATTATCTCAGCCTCTGCGGCATTTTTCTCACTCTGAACCTGTATGGTCTGGAGCGGCGGCGCTGGGCGGGCAATCCGGCCAATGCCGCGCACCGGCGCTGGGGAGTGCTCACCAGTCTGCTGATCCTCAATTTTCTCCTGGTCAATATCTGGCTTGCCCCCATCGGCAGTCTCCGGGCCGATCTGACTGAAGGGCGGATCTATTCGATTTCCACCGCGACCCGTTCCTACCTGGAAAGATTGCAGGAGCCCCTGTTGATCCGCGGCTATTTTTCCGCGCAGACGCACCCCCTGCTGGCACCCTTACAGCCCCAGCTGCGCGATCTGCTGCGGGAATATCAAGTGGCCGGCGGTGGCAAGGTGCGGGTCGAGTTCATCGACCCCCAGCAGAGGCCGGAGCTGGAGCAGGAGGCCGGCGAAAAATATGGCATTCGCCCGGTCCCTTTTCAGACGGCCTCCCGTCATCAGACCGCGGTCACCAACAGTTATTTCGATGTGCTGATCAAATACGGGGATGCATTTGTCACTCTTGGTTTTCAGGACCTGATCGAGGTGAAGAGCGAGGGGGACACCCAACTCGAGGTAGCGTTGCGCAATCCTGAACATGACATCACCAGAGCCGTCAAAAAAGTGTTGTACAGTTATCAGGGAGAGGGTGATCTGTTTGCCGGCCTCGACAGTGCCGTGGTTTTTTATGGGTATTTTTCCGCCGAGCACAGGCTGCCGCAGCCACTGGTTGAACTCAAAGACAGCCTGGAGATGGTGCTGGCGGATATGGAGGACCAGGCGGGCGGTTTCTTTTCGTTTCACTTTATCGATCCGGAAGCCGACGGCGGGGCAGTGGCCCGCCAACTGACCGAGGAGTATGGCATGCAGCCCATGGTCGCCGATCCTCTGTCTTCGGAAACGTTCTGGTTTTACCTGATCCTTGCAAGCGATGATCAGGTGGTGCAGGTGGCGTTGCCGTCTGCTCTGGATCGAGTCGGTTTGAAGACAGCTGTCGAGGCCGGCCTGAAACGCTTTTCCAGTGGCATGCTGAAGACGGTGGGTTTGTCTGTGCCGACAGATATGTCATCGTCCATGGCCCCGTTTGGCATGATGAGCCAGGGCGCGACCTATCAGCTGCTGCAGCAGTTCATTGAACTGGAACATCGGGTACGGATGGTGGATCTCGATGAAGGGCAGGTCGCGCTCGATGTCGATATCCTTGTGCTGGTGGCACCGGAACAACTGACCGAGGTCCAGGTCTTTGCCGTGGATCAGTTTCTGATGCAGGGTGGGACGGTGGTGCTGGCCACCTCTCCCTTTGACCTTGCCTTGACCGACGGCCTCCAGGTCCGGGCCAAGGAGAGCGGGTTGACCGCCTGGCTGAGCAGCCATGGTCTCTCCCTGACCCATGCCATGGTGCTTGACCCGCAAAATGCCGCATTTCCGGTTCCGGTGGAACGTCATGTGGGCTCCCATATCGTGGAGGAAACGCATCTGATCAATTATCCCTATTTTATCGACATCCGTAGCGATGGCATGGATCGGGACAGCGGCCTGACCACCGGCATCGATCAGATTGCCATGACCTGGGCTTCACCGATCCTTATTGATCCGGAGCTGAACAGAGACAGGCGGCTGGTGCACTTGCTGGAAAGCTCACCCGGATCCTGGCTATCGGATTCGGTTGCTGTTCATCCCGATTTCGAGCGCTACGGCGCGACCGGCTTTTCTGTCGGTCAAGAAACAGGTCGGCAGCTTGTGGCGGTGATGGTTGAGGGCGTGTTCACCTCCTGGTTCGCGGACAGGGCTTCACCATTGGTGGCAGCCGCGCAAACCCGGCGGGATCAATCGACCCAGCCGGGTTCTGCCAGCATGGATGAGGCCGGGGATGAAATGCCCCCGGTGATCGACCAGGTGCTGCTTCATTCCCCGGATTCCGCCCGTATCATCCTGCTTGCCTCCAGCAGCTTTCTCGCCGACATCAGTCTCGAACTGGCCTCCGGAGCCAGTGGGTCACGCTACCTCAATCCCCTGCAGCTGGTGGCCAACTGCATCGATTGGTCCCTGGAAGACCGGGAACTGCTCGGCATCCGCGGGCGTAGTCATTTTGCCAGGACGCTGCTGCCCATGAGCAGTCAGCAGCGAGCTGCCTGGGAGTATGTTAATTACGGGCTTGCCGGTCTTGGTCTGCTGATGGTGTGGGGAGTGCAGCGCCTGCTCATGGTGCGATCGCGGCGGCGGTATCGAGCCTTGCTTGCTGGAGAGAGTGAAGAATGAAAAAGGGACTGATCATCTGCTCGGTGCTGGTTGTTGTCCAGCTCGTTTTGATTATACTGGTGTATCAGAGAGGTCGGGAAGAGGGGCCGGCATTGCCGACAGGACCGCTGCTCACTGTGGATCTGGAGGGCATAGAGCTTTTGGAGCTTGAAGACCGTGATGGACGGTCACTGGTGTTCAACAAGGAACAGGGCCTGTGGCGTCTTCCTGCATCGGCTGATCTTCCCGCCGATGGCCTCCGAATTCAGCAGCTGCTTGAACGGATCGGATCCGTGCAGCGGGGATGGCCCGAAGCCACCACCGTGGAAGCAGCAGTTCGCTTCAGAGTGGCCGCCGATCATTTTGAACGGAAACTGACCCTGCATGGTGAAGACGGAACCCGGCAGGTGTGGTATTTTGGCGTGTCTCCCGGGATACGGCGGATGTATGTCCGGGTAGACGGTGATCCGGAAATTTATTCTCTGCAGCTGCTGGGCTATGAACTGGAGGCCCTGGCCGATGCCTGGATCGAGCCGAGCCTTCTCCATCTCGAGGCCGAACAGGTCAAGCGAGTGGAGCTGCCCGGGCTGACCCTGGAGCGGCGGAACGAAACACTCCAGCCCATCGACCTGGACCAGGGAGAGGAGGTGAGGAAAGATCGGCTCGACTCCTTGATCCACCACCTGACTCGCTTGAGTGTCATCGGCGTTGTCGACTTGGAGAGTAGAGCTGGGTTGGCCCTGGACGATTCTTTTTTTTCGTATCGCCTGGTTTTGCAAGATGGTAGTGCCCAGGACTATGTCTGGTATCGACCTGTGACCGCGGAACCGGAAGAAGAAGCATTGCTGGCGGAGACCAGCCCTGTGCTCCGGATTTCCGGCTCTGAACAGCTGTTCCGGGTGGCGGCCTGGCAGGTGGAGGACATTGCCGGGATCAGCCGGAACGATCTGGTGCAGCCTCAGGGTGAAGGCAATGCTTTGCCGGCCATGGAAGTACTGGATCCGTCAGGGCTCTAGGTGCAGTGGCGACCATGCCGCCGGCTTTGCAACCAGGTATGGGGGTGATCCTGTGAAGTTTGCCTCGCTTCTCTCCCGCTCGGGCAGGAAATCTCACCGGAAATGGCGGCGTCAGGCTTTTCGTTTCCTGCTGTTTGTCGTGGGGACAGGGCTGGCTGTGCCGGCAGTGATTGTCTTGTGTCTGCGCTGGGTACCACCACCGACCAGTGCCTTCATGGTGATGCACCATTTCGAAAGGCTGACAAGCAGCCAGGAAGTGCCGCCTGTTCGTTATACCTGGGTTTCCCGTGATCAGATCAGTCCGTACATGGCCCTGGCGGTTCTTGCCTCCGAAGATCAGCGTTTTCCCGAGCATCGAGGCTTTGATTTTATTGCCATCAGGCAGGCAATGGAACAAAATACCCGGTCCACAAGACTGCGGGGGGCAAGTACCCTTTCGCAGCAGACCGCCAAGAACCTGTTTCTCTGGGGTGGGCGCAGCTACCTGCGCAAAGGAATCGAGGCGTGGTTGACCCTGTATCTGGAATTGTTGTGGCCGAAGGGCAGGATTCTTGAAGTGTATCTGAATATTGCCGAGTTCGGCAACGGTATCTATGGTGTGCATGCCGCATCGGCTCATTTTTTCAACAAAAAACCTGACCAGCTGACCCGCCGTGAAGCCGCCCTGCTCGCCGCTGTGCTGCCCAGTCCTCGGCGATTGCACGCGGATCGACCTTCGTCCTATCTGCAGTCCCGAGTTCGATGGATTCAAACCAATATGAATCGACTTGGCGGTACCCGCTTTGTCGATCGAATCTGGGCGCAGCCTGGGCATGGATGATTTGCGCATTCGCTTGATCCGGAGATTTCGCAGGCAGCAGGTTTTTGCCGCTGCCTCTTCTCCCCTGTCCGCCCGCATGCTCGGGTTGGTGGCCGACTGGCTGGCAGCCGGTGACCGGGATCCTCTGGCCGTATGAATACCTATCTTGCCACCTATCTTCATGATAAGGGAATTTCCCTGGGCGCGCATCTTGATACCTGGGCACGACAGCGGCGGGAGCCGGTCCTCTGGCTGCAATGGGAACCCCTGCGTGGGCAACCGGGACCACCCGAGTTCGGTTGGGTTGGCTGGATCGCCGACCTCTGGCAGGAAGGGTATCATTGGCATGGGCAGCTGGCCTGGGTGCACCCGCATGGGACCCGGATACAATGGCTTCCTGACCTGAAACGGTTTGCAAACGATCACCGGTCCCCTGTTGCTGTCCGGTAGCGGTTGTCAACTGAGAGCGGGGGAACAGATCCGCTGTTCCCGGGAGAGGATGAACCCGACAAACTGGCGATGTCCCTTTCACTCCAGGGGCCTCAGGTTTTGGCACTTGTTTTCCGTTTGCAACAAAACCGAAAGAAAAGGCCTTGTATTAATGAACACGACCGTTGTACAATGCAATTACAAGAGTGCAACTGGTCACGTGGGTGGGCATAGAGAGTTGTTGTCCGCCTATCCTGCTTGCATGAGTCTCGTTTTTTGCAAGTCCTGGCATGGGAGACTCCGTTAATGACATCCAACCAGAAATATTATGTCAACAAGAGCGATACCATTACCGTCCGTTGCCTTGCCTGTAACAAGTCACGATCCTTTTCGGTTGCCGGACTGAAGGGAAAGTCGCGCAACCTCAAAGTGCAGTGTCCTTGTACCAACACCTTTGCCATCGATATCGAATTCAGACGTTCGTATCGAAAAGATGTGCATATTGCCGGTGGGTACAGAAAAAGAGACGAAGTTGAGGACGTTGAACGATCATGTGTGGTGCGGAATATTTCCGTCGGCGGTCTCGGTATCAAAATCGAACATGACACCACGATTCAGGTGGATGACGAACTGATTGTCACCTTCAAGCTGGATGACCGGCATCAGCGGCGAATTGATACGGCGGTTAAAGTGCGGCATGTTGATCCCGAAAAAAGATTCGGCGGAGAATTCGTCGATCCGGATGACCCGTCTCGGGACGAAGTGCTCACTTTTTATTTGTAATTGGCAACAAGAATGAAAGGCTAAGTGCATCAGAGGTACCCTCTTTTTGCACTGCCACGGCTACCCGCGTGATGGGGTGATGGCGAGCAGTCAGTTTCGGATACGTCGGAGGGGCAGCCATGACCGCTTGCAAGGGGAGGGGCGTGGTCAATCACGAAACGGCCTCCCCAGTGCATGGTTGCATAAAAAACAGACAGCCTTGCGGAATCTCCGCAAGGCTGTCTGTTTTGTGGTGATGCTGATCTGTTGCTGCTTAGAACATGAAACGGAAGGATGTGACGATGTTGTGGCTGTGCGGATTGTTGATTTCCGCACCATTGATGACCGCGTGGGAATTGCCAAGGTACTCGTATCCCAAGTCAATGGCCATCTGTTCGTCGAGATTGAAGGTAACACCTAAGCCGCCTTTATAGGCAAAGACGCTTTCGGAATGGTTGACCCAGGAGGTTCCGCCGGTGAAATTATCAACCAAGGGGGCATTCAGATCATAGCGACCGTATCCGGCACCCACCGTTGCATAGACGGAGACCATATCCACCACGGGGAACTCGTAAGTACCATTGACCATATAGGTCCGCAATTTGACATCGCCGTCGGTATCGGACATATCCGCTTTTTGATCGGCGAATTCAACTTCGACCCTGAAGGCGCCGACTTCCATGTTGATGACTTTACCAACGGCAAGCTGCACACCCCAGCCCATATCGGTATCGATATATCTGCTGAGGAAGTCCTGCTGCTTGGGCCAGACCAGTTTCACGCCGGCGCGGACATACCAGGGATTCCACGGTGGCTCTTCCAGTCTGGTGATTCTCTGTTCATGGTCTTCGAGCTGAGAACCATGGGCGGAAAGCAGCTCATTCTGCTGCGCCTGTGAAGATTGCAGATCGTCGATTTGCTGCTGGCACTCATCCGGACAACCATCATCATAGATCATTTGTTTGCCCGGGCCGCCTGCAAGCACGGAATTTGCTGTCAACATGAACGCCGAAACAGCCAAGACACTCATTATTTTTTTCATACCATCTACCCCACTGTGATGAGACTTTATGACCATCTGGGCGTTATTGCCCGAAAAAACCCTCAAGACTTGATACGCATTCTTTTGCCTGATCACGAAGAGTCTGCTCAGGAGATGTGGACTGCAGCATAGTGTCCTCTTCACGCTTGCTGACTAATATAACAAAGACAATGATCGCTGGCAATATTGTTTGCATAAAAATACAAAATTTTGAACGAAAGTGCCAGGTTTTTTTCAGCTGATTGTTTTTGCAAAGGAAAAAAGTTCAAAAAATAGATCACAGGTAATTCTCAGCAACACTTTTCGATCAGATCTTGACGAAGGGCAGGCGTATCAGCTAGAGAGTGTCTGATCAGAAACGAGACACTCTGTTGTCCATCGAGGTGTGCTGAGAAATGTTCCCGTGGATATAGTGGCTCTGTTTCGAGGATTCCGCTGCAAGTATACGCTGAGTACTGCAAGGGTAAGGTACGTAAGGAGGTGTTGTGATACGAACAGGCTTGGAACAAATATGCGGATCCCCGGAAAAAATCCCTGAAGGGCGACGGCTGGGATTGTTGTCCAACCAGGCCTCCACCGACCACGGATACCATCATGCTCGCGATCTGCTTTGCCGGGCGTTCCCCGGTCGGTTGACCGCCCTGTTCTCGCCGCAGCACGGTTTTTTCAGCGAAAAGCAGGACAATATGATCGAGTCTGATCACAGTATCGATCAGGTGAGCGGGCTGCCGGTGTATTCTCTTTACGGCGAAACGCGCAAACCATACCCGTCCATGTTTGCCGACATCGATGTCCTCCTAGTTGATCTCATCGATGTGGGCACAAGAGTCTATACCTTCATCTGGACCGTGGTCCATTGCCTGGAAACAGCCGTGGCCACGGACGTCAAGGTTGTGATTCTCGATCGGCCCAATCCCATTGGCGGTCATCTGGTTGAAGGCAATCTGCTTCGTGAGGACTGCGCTTCTTTTGTCGGCCGTTGCCCAATTCCCATGCGCCATGGACTGACCATCGGTGAATTAGCCCTGTTCTGCAACCGGGAGATGCAGATCAACGCTGATCTCGACGTGATCCCCATGGCAGGTTGGAAACGGCACATGATGTTTCCAGCCACCGGCTACCCCTGGGTGTTCCCCTCGCCCAACATGCCTTCCCCCGCCACGGCTCTTGTCTATCCTGGTCAGGTGCTTTGGGAGGGTACCAATATTTCCGAGGGCAGGGGAACCACTCTGCCTTTTGAGCTCTTTGGGGCGCCGTTTTTTCATCAGGAGGAAATACTGACAATGCTGGCCAGGACAGCTTTGCCCGGGTGCCGGCTGCGACCGTTGCGATTTGAACCGACCTCCGGGAAATGGGCGGGTCAGGGGTGCAATGGATTTCAAATTCATGTCACCGATCCCGAAGTGTTCCAGCCCTATCGGACCAGTCTTGCACTGCTCCAGGCGGTCCGCAGTCTCTACCCGGACCATTTTGCTTATAAAGAACCGCCCTATGAGTATGAATACCAGCGGCTGCCCATGGACCTCATTCTTGGTGACCGGTCTGTGCGCCTGGCTGTGGAGGATGGGGTGCTCATTGAGGAACTGGAGCGGGAATGGCAGACTGAACTGCAGACCTATCGGCAGCGCAGCAGCACTCTTTTTCTTTACGATTGAAGATTGAAGGAAATTGCAGTAAGGTCTGACCCTTCCGGTCGACACAGGTGCAGTAGAAGAGAAACGGCATCAGCACAGGGGGTTAGAATGCGGTCGTTCCGGTGTTTCTCGTATGCCTGACACATTGAACCTTTTTTTCTTTCTGGAGTCTGTCCTGTGACCCGCGAATATACTCTGCAACAACTGGCTGACCTGGTGGGGGGCAGGGTGGAGGGTGATCCGCAGTTGTCCGTACGAGGATTGAACGGCATGGAATATGCCGGTCCCAATGAACTGACTTTTGTCCTCAGCACAAAGCAACTGCCTCTGCCGGCAGGCTGCAAGGCTGCCGCCTGTATCGTCCCCGAGGGTGCCGGTCCCCTGGACATCGCCACCATTGTCAGTGATCAGCCTTCGGTGGCAGCCGCCCGGATCCATACCCATCTCCTTGCCCGGCCTTTTATCACCAGGGGGGTCCATCCCTCGGCGGTGATCGGCAAGGAGTGCCGCATCCCCTCGGAGGTGACCATCGGTCCGCTGGTCTGCCTGGGAGATGGCGTGGCTCTGGGGGAGCGGGTGACCATCGGGGCCGGTGTCGTCATTGGTGCGGGCACGGTCATTGGTGAGGAGAGTGTCATCCACGCCAATGTCACCATCGCGGAGCACTGCACCATCGGCAAACGGGTTATGATCCACCATGGCGCGGTGATTGGCAGCGATGGTTTTGGTTTTGCCACCGACATGAGCGGCTGTCATTATAAAAAGCCACAGGTCGGTACGGTCCGCATTGATGATGATGTCGCCATCGGGGCCAATGCCTGCGTGGATCGGGCTGCCTTTGGCACCACCTGGATCAAAGCCGGAGCACAGATCGACAACCTGGTTATGGTTGGCCATAACGTGGTGGTGGGTGAACATTCAATCCTGGTGGCTCAGGCCGGTATTGCCGGCAGCACCACTCTGGGGCGAAATGTTGTCCTTGGAGCCAAGGCCGGAGTTGCTGGACATCTCCGCCTGGGAGACCGGGTCATGGCCGCAGCCATGAGCGGAATCCACAACAATCAGCCGCAAGGGGCCAAGGTCGGTGGCGCTCCCGCCTTTGAAATTAAACAATGGGGCAAGGCGACCGCCGTCTACAGCCGTTTGCCGGAAATGGCCAGGGAGCTGCGGCGCTTGCGTAAAGAAGTGGAACGGCTCAGCGAACTCCTTGCCCGAACAGAAGATCAACGGAGTGAAGAACAATGACCAGAGAGCGGGATGTGCAACTGCCCATCGATATTAAGGGGATCATGGAAATTCTGCCGCACCGATACCCATTCCTCATGGTTGATCGGATCGTGGAATTGGAAATGGGGGTCCGTATCACCGGCGTAAAGAACGTGTCCATGAACGAGCCTTTTTTTCAGGGCCATTTTCCCGGTGAACCGGTCATGCCCGGGGTTATGATACTCGAGGGCCTGGCCCAGACCGGGGGAGTCCTTTCTTCTCTGTCCAGTCCGGAGCTGATCGGCAGGCTGGTGTATTTCACCGGAATCGACAAGGCCAGGTTCCGCAGGGTGGTTCGTCCAGGTGATCAGTTGGTGTTCAAACTGGAAATGATCAAGCAGAAAGGCAAGGTCAGTAAAATGTCGGGCAGGGCTTATGTTGATGACCAGCTGACAACGGAAGCTGAAATGATGGCGACCTTTGCCTGATTATCCGCGGATAGGGGGCTGATACGCTGGATCAGCCATCCGATGCAACTATCCTGAATCCGTGACGGACGAACGCTCACGGATCCAGGACTATGTCTTACTTTGTACCCGATGAACGAATTCGATATATTGAGCAACGGCAGTATAGCCGTTGCGTCTCTTTTTTTCAGGATACTGCACCCATGAACATCCACCCCACTGCGGTCATCGACACCAGAGCGCAACTTGCCGAAGCGGTGACCGTTGAAGCCTATGCTGTTATCGACGGACCAGTACGGATCGGTTCCCAATCCAGGATCGGTTCCCATACGGTGATTTCCGGACAGACCACCATCGGTGCCCGGAACACCATCGGCTCTTTCTGTTCCATCGGTGCGCCGCCCCAGGACATCCATTACAAAGGGGAGCCTACTGAACTGACCATAGGTGATGATAATCTGATCCGTGAATATGTCTCCATCCATCGGGGCACGGCAAAAGGGAAGGGCAGGACTCTCATCGGCAATCGGAATATGATTATGGCCTATTGCCACGTCGCCCATGACTGCACCATTGCCGATCATGTGATTATGGCCAATGTGGCCACCCTGGCCGGCCATGTGGAGATCGGCAATCATGCCAACCTCGGTGGGTTGGTGGCGATCCATCAGTTTTGCCGGATCGGTGATTATTCCTATGTCGGCGGCATGTCCGGCATCGGTCTTGATGTCCCGCCCTATGTGATCATGGAGGGGACCCGGAATCAGATGCGCATCGCCGGTATCAACAAGATTGGCCTGCGCCGTTCCGGCATGGATCGGGGCACTATCAAAAATCTTGAAGAAGCTTTCAAAATCCTGTTTCGTTCTCCCCATCTCCTCCTCAGGGATTCACTGGCGTTTCTGGAAACGGAAATGAAGGATTGCCCTGAGGTCCAGTTGATGGTTGATTTTTTTCATTCCAGCAAACGCGGTGTGGTCAAGCGGACCATCGATGACTGAGAATGCCTCGAGGCCGGCCATTGGTCTGATCGCTGGTGGTGGTCAGTTTCCCTTGCTTTTTGCCGAGGCGGCACGCAAGCGAGGTCGCAGGGTTGTGGCCATTGCCCATACGAACGAAACCCTGACCGAACTCAAAGACCATGCTGATGTTATTTATTGGGTCAAATTGGGACAACTGGGAAAAATCATCCGTTATTTTCGCAGCGAGCAGGTCGAGGAGACCGTTTTTGCCGGCACCATCACCAAGACACGCATCTTTCATGATGTGCTTCCCGATTTAAAAGGGCTCACCCTGTGGAGCAAGATCGATACCCGCCTTGACGACGCCATTCTCCGCGCTGTGGCTGCCACGCTCGAGGAAGAAGGTATCCAGGTGCTGGCCTCCACCTGTTATCTGGATCACCTGTTCTTTCCTCGGGGAGTGCTGAGCCGTAAAAAACCTTCAGCAGCCCAGATGGAGGATATTCGTTTCGGCTGGTCCATTGCCCGGGCAGTGGGCAGTCTTGACATCGGTCAATGTGTGGTGGTTCGCGATCGCAGTGTGCTGGCAGTGGAGGCTATTGAGGGAACCGATGCCGCTATCCGCCGGGGAGGAGAGCTGGCCGGATCCGGGGCGGTAGTGGTCAAGGTGAGAAAACCCGGGCAGGATTTCCGTTTCGATCTGCCGGCAACCGGTGTTGGGACTATCGAAACCCTGGTAGCTGTCAAAGGGGCGGTCCTGGCTGTGGAGGCTGGAGAATCTTTGCTTTTTGACCGTGAAGCCATGGTCCGGGCCGCTGATCGCGCCGGGATCGTTGTCGTCGGGCTGGGAGAGGATGAACAGGGGGATTTACGCTGTTGACCTGAACCTGAATCCGTGACGGCTGGTCTGACGAACGCTCACGGATTCAGGCTGAACAAACAGCCCGTTACGAAATTGACAGACATAAGAGACGGATAGGGAGAGTATGGGTATGCGGAACATGATACGGATCGTTGATCTCCTCAACCAGCAACCGGTGGGTGAGACCATTGAGGTGTGCGGCTGGCTGCGGACCCGTCGCGACTCGGGTGCTCTTTCTTTTCTGGAGATCAACGACGGGTCCTGTCTTGCCGGTTTGCAGGTGGTGGCCGAGGAAAGCCTTGCCAATTATGCCACTGAAGTTTCCCGACTCACCACGGGCTGCTCGCTCCGGATCCAGGGTGTGCTGGTCGCTTCGCCGGCCAAGGGGCAGGACGTGGAGGTGCAGGCGACAACCATCACCGTGATCGGCTGGGCCGATCCCGAAACCTACCCGCTGCAGAAAAAACGTCACAGCTTCGAATATCTCCGTTCGATCAGCCATCTTCGTTCCCGGACCAATGCCCTGGGGGCAGTTGCCAGGGTCCGTAGTACCCTCAGTTTCGCTATCCATCGCTTTTTTCATGAGCAGGGGTTTCTCCAGGTCCACACGCCGGTCATCACCACCTCTGATTGTGAAGGCGCGGGGGAAATGTTCACGGTGACTTCGCTGGAACCTGCCCAAATGCAAGGGTCGGCCCCCTTTTCCGGGGATTTTTTCGGCAGGCGGGCGGGATTGACGGTCAGTGGTCAGCTACAAGCCGAGATTTTTGCCTTGAGCCATAGCCGCGTGTATACCTTCGGGCCGACATTCCGGGCGGAGAATTCCAATACCAGCCGCCATCTGGCAGAGTTCTGGATGTTGGAGCCGGAGATGGCCTTCTGCGATCTGAATGGTAATATGGAGATGGCCGAGGTCATGATCAAGTATCTGGTCAAGGCGGTCCTTGCCGAATGTGCGGAGGACCTTGAGCTGTTTGACCGATTTATCGCCAGGGGGGTACACAAGAAATTGACCCGGCTCAGTGATCGTCCCTTTGTTCGTCTGACCTATACCGAGGCCATTGCCGAGTTGGAACGGTCGAGCCGCAGGTTCGACTTTCCGGTCCAGTGGGGCCTTGATCTGCAGGCTGAGCATGAGCGCTATCTTTGTGAAGAGGTGGCTCAGGCACCAGTGATCGTCACCAATTATCCCAAAAAGATCAAACCCTTTTATATGCGTCTCGATGATGACGGTCATACCGTGGCGGCCATGGATATTCTGGTGGCCGGTATCGGAGAGCTGGTCGGTGGCAGTCAGCGGGAGGAGCGGTATGACCTGCTCGCCCAGCGGATGACTGAGGCTGGGCTCGACCTCGATCAGTATAGCTGGTATCTGGACCTGCGCCGCTATGGTTCCGTGCCCCATGCCGGGTATGGCCTGGGGTTTGAACGATTGGTCCAGTTTGTCACCGGAATGAGCAATATCCGTGACGTTATTCCCTTTCCGCGTACGCCGGGCAGCGCTCCTTGCTGACTGGCCCTGGCGTGGAGGTGCAGGGAAAGGTTGCGGGATAACAAGGAGGCTTGCCATCGCGGGAATCACTGGTCACATCAATGGGCTGAAGCCCAAACAGCTGCGGGATCTCGAGCGGCTGGCTCAGAAAAAAATGCGGCCCGAGGACATTATCGGCCGTGAGGTTGCCCGTGCTCTGGCGGAGATTTCCACGGAGTTGAACCGGCGGGTCGGGCTCCTCATCCATCGGTCCGGGCGTATAGAAACGGTCATCGTCGGTGATTACGACCGGATCACCATACCCGCCCTGGCCGGTGTCGGAGCCGCCGGTGGACGACTGCGCGGCCTGCGTTGCGTGCATACCGTGCTGGGCCGGGCCGCGGCGGTGAGTGAAGAAGACATTATGGATCTGGCCTGCCTGCGGCTCGATCTGATGGCATCCCTGACCATCAGGGAAGGGTTGCCGGACCTGCTGCACACGGTGCATCTCATTCCCCGTCAGATTGACGGCCGCGACTGGACCACGTTGCCTCCGGTTCATCCGGCCAATGTGCAGCAATCCTGCCTCAGCCTCATCGAGGCCCTTGAGGAGGAATTCGTCCGGGAACGGCCGGTGCTCGATGTCGACCAGGGGAAGGATCGCGCCATTCTTGTCTCGGTCACCACCGGCTCGAGGAGCGAGGCTGAGGAATCCCTGGCCGAGTTGGTCGAACTGGCCCGCTCCGCCGGGGTCGAGGTGCTCGGGCAGGTGCTGCAGCGACGGAAGCAAATGCATCCCCGCTTTATCCTTGGTCGCGGCAAGCTGGTGGAGATCATGCTGATGAGTTTGCGTATGGGGGCTAATCTGCTCCTTTTCGATCAGGAACTCAGCCCATCCCAGATTCGTTCAGTCACCGATCATACCGATCTGCGGGTGATCGATCGGACGCAGTTGATTCTCGATATTTTTGCCAGTCGGGCCCGCTCCCGGGAAGGAAAGCTCCAGGTCGAAATGGCCCAGCTCAAATACATGCTGCCCAAATTGACCACCCGTGACGACGCCCTTTCCCGTCTGACCGGCGGTATCGGTGCCCGCGGACCGGGGGAGACCCGCCTGGAGATCGACCGGCGGCGGATCAATGACCGCATTGCCCGCCTGAGCAAGGAACTGAAGGGTGTGGGGAATCAGCGCTACCACCGACGAAGTCGACGGCGAAAGCGTGATGTACCGGTGATCTCTCTGGTGGGTTACACCAATGCCGGCAAGTCCACGCTCCTCAACACCCTGACCAAAAGTGATATCCAGGCTGAGGATCTGCTGTTCGCCACCTTGGATCCCACCAGCAGGCGGCTGCGTTTTCCCCAGGACATGGAAGTGATCATCACCGATACCGTTGGCTTCATCCGTCATCTGCCCGCTGATCTGCTCAAGGCTTTTGAATCAACACTGGAGGAATTGCTCGAAGCCGACCTGTTGCTTCATGTCATCGATGTATCCAACCCGGCCTGGCCGCGTCAGGTGGAGGTGGTGGAGTCGCTGCTGACCAAACTGGAACTGGATACCATTCCCTGTCTCAAAGTGTTCAATAAGCTTGATCTGGTCGATCCCGAGGATTACGGACAATTACCGAGCAACGAGGAAGGGGTGGTGGTCAGTGCTCTGCGGGCTGAAACGCTGACTCCGTTGTTAACCAGAGCATGGACCATGTTGCGGGAGTCAGTGGACCGGCGGGAATGAAAAGGAGAGCGACCCCAGGAACACCGGCGCGGATGGGATGAGGTGAGCGGGAGTCTGGATTAATCAGGTCTGGAGGAAAAAACCCAGGGCTTTTTCCATGGCGGCATCCTCCATGAACTGACAGCCGATAACGTTCTGCTGGACAGATTTCACAGTCGCTCGTTTTTTCAGGACACTTTGTTTTTTATCGTTGAGCTGAAATTCGACCAGGAGGAGCTGGTCTTTCTCGATCCGATGCAGACCTGAGACAGTGAATCCCAAGCCGCCGCGGGAGATGTTGATGATGTGGATGATGCCGCCGCCAACCCCGCCTTCACTGAGAATCTCGTAAGTGCCGGGCAGGTTCGTCTTTTTTCGGTAGTGGCGGCGAAAATCAAGCAGAATGTTGTACACGTGCCGGCAACGGCAACGGGCGGTGATGACATGGCGGCCATGGCGGAATCGTTCCGCGGAGACATTGCGCACTGCCCCGCAGGCGGGGCAGATGAGAGTTGCCGTGCCATTGGTGCGCACATGGGCTTTGAGAGCGGAAATCGTCATCAGCTGCCGATCAGTCGTAGATGATGCAGGTGTAGCGTTCCAGTTCCGCTTCGGTTTGCGGATCAAGGTCGGCGGCGACTTCGTGGATCTGGTACTCCCGCCTGCATCCAGTGCATTGCAGACGGATCTGACGACAGCGGCGTTGGACGACGAGTACTTCACTGCACTTTCCGCACTTCACTGCTGTTGCTCCTTGCCGATGAGTTGTTCCCGGGTAAACACCGCCTGCAGGGGATAGCCATGGGCGGCAAGGGTGTCGGCTCCTCCTTCCTGCCGGTCGACAATGGTGGCGACCAGCCCGACCTTGAGGCCCTCATTTTCCACCCGTTCGATCACTTTAAGCAGGGTGCCGCCGGTGGTGACCACATCTTCCACCAGCGCGACCAGGCTGCCTGGAACGAGGTTGTTTTTTCCTTCAATGTACTTGCCGGTGCCATGACCTTTGGCTTCCTTGCGAACGATGAAGGCCGGAATGGGTGCTTTTTCCAGATAACTGACCAGGGAGACCGCGGTCACCAGCGGGTCGGCCCCCAAAGTCATGCCGCCGACCCCGCAAATTGGCCGTGGGTGCCGGCGGATCAGATCAAAAAGGAGCCGGCCGCAGAGATAGCCTCCTTCAGCGTCCAGGGTGGTCTGTTTACCGTCCACATAAAAATCCGAGGTTGCCCCCGAGGTAAGGGTGAAGGTCCCCTGACGGTAGGATTTTTGGATAAGCAGTTCTCGCAACCGTTGTCGTTCGTTCATGTTATTTTCATGCCTGTCTTATGTCTTAATAATATAGTAATAAAATACCCTTTTTTCCGGGTTTGGCAAAACGATTTTGCAATTGGTATGAAAGGACGAGCTGTTTTTTCCCTATCCTGGATCCGTGAGCGGACGCCCCGAAGAGCGGCTGGTGAAGGTTATCTCTAAGGGTTCTGCTGCAATTATAAAATGATTACAGCAGTATATACCCAAAACAAGCGTCCAGCCGTCACGGATTCAGGCCTATGCTTATACAAAACCCGGAATTTTTGGGGGGCGGAATAATCGGCCTCGGTTCCTGTCGGCAGGAGAATAATTTGGAGAGTGTTCCGGCTTGCATTTTCCTGGCGGCTCGTGGATACTGAAATTAGCCTTGGTCCCTTTTTTCACTGGAATACTATTGAGGATTTCGATATGTGCGGAATAGTCGGTTATGTCGGAAACAGAAGAGTGGTGCCCATTCTTCTTGAGGGGTTGCGTCGTCTCGAATATCGCGGCTATGATTCCGCCGGGCTTGTGTATCACCTCAATAACCGTCTGGTCCGGTACCGGGCCAAGGGAAAACTGGCGAATCTGGAAGCCGTGGTGGATGAGCATGTCGGCGCGGCCAGCAGTACCGGGCTGGGGCATACCCGCTGGGCAACCCACGGTGCGCCCACCGAAGACAACGCCCATCCCCACACAGATTGCAGCGGTGACCTGGTCGTGGTTCACAATGGTATTCTCGAAAACTACAGTGCCCTTAAAGCTGAATTACAGGCAAAAGGGCACCTCTTCACCTCGGAAACCGATACCGAAGTCCTGGCCCACCTGATTGAAGATGCCTTGACGGACGATCTGGTGGCGGCGGTGCGGGAGGCGCTGTCCCGGGTTGAAGGTTCCTACGCCGTTGGGGTGCTCTGGGCTGGCCGGCCTGATTTGCTGGTGGCCGCTCGCAACCAGAGTCCCCTGGTCATGGGCGTCACCGAGGATGCCTGTTTCATCGCCTCGGACATTCCCGCCCTGTTGCCCTATACCCGGGAAGTCATTTTTCTCGATGATCGAGAGCTGGTGGTCCTGGGCAAAGGCGAGTACACCATCCTGCAGGTCGATGACGGGGCCAAACTGGTCAAACCGGTCACCACCATTGACTGGAATGCCGCCATGGCGGAAAAGGCCGGATACCGTCATTTCATGCTCAAGGAGATTTTCGAACAGCCCCAGGCCATTCTCAACACCATCAGCGGTCGGATCATTGCCGACACCGGGGTGGTTGATCTGCCGGAAATCGGCCTGGATCACCAGGCGCTCAAGGCTGTCGAGCGGATAGCTCTGGTGGCCTGCGGTACCTCCTGGCATGCGGCTCTGGTCGCCAAATACTGGATAGAGAAGTGGGCGGGTATTCCGGTGGAGGTGGATATCGCTTCCGAATTCCGGTATCGCCACCTGCTGGTCAATGAGCGGGTGTTGACCATTGCCATCTCGCAGTCCGGGGAAACCGCCGACACCCTGGCCGGTATCCGCCGGGCGACCCAGCTCGGCTCCAAGGTGCTGACCATCTGCAACGTGGTCGGTTCCACCATGACCCGGGAAGCGGACGGTGTCCTCTATACCCATGCCGGCCCGGAAATCGGGGTGGCATCCACCAAGGCCTTTACCTGCCAGTTGACCGCCCTGTTTCTGCTCACCCTGTATCTGGGTCAGCTCCGTGGGACCATTGATCCGGCGACCCGTAGATATCTGGGCGGTGGCCTGATCGACATCGCCGGGGTGATCAACGCGGAGCTGCCGCGTCTGCAGGAGGAGATCAGGGATCTTATCGAGCGCTACTACGACGCCCGGGATTTTCTCTTTGTCGGCAGAGGGCTCAACTTCCCCATTGCCTTGGAGGGCGCCCTGAAACTCAAGGAGATTTCCTATATCCATGCCGAGGGGTATGCCGCCGGAGAACTCAAGCACGGTCCCATTGCCCTGATTGATCGCGATATGCCGGTGGTGGCCCTGGTGCCCAAAGACAGCACCTACTTGAAATCGGTGTCCAATATCGAGGAAATCAAGGCCCGGCAGGGGCGTCTGGTGCTGGTCGGCACCGCCGGCGACACCCACCTGACCTCGCTCACCGAGGATGTTCTCTATCTTCCCGAGGTGCTGGAGGATCTGAATCCGCTGTTGTATACCATTCCGGCGCAGTTGCTGGCCTACGAGATTGCCCACCGCCGGGGGTGTGATGTCGATCAGCCGCGGAATCTCGCCAAGAGCGTCACCGTCGAGTAGGGTCAGGCCAAGAGCCTGGATCCGTGAGCGGATACCCCGAAGGGCGGCTGGTGAAATTTATTGCCAAAGATTTCATTACAATTAAAACATGATTACAGCAAGATATATCTAAAACAAGCGTCCAGCCGTCACGGATTCAGGTGCTTTGTGAACAGACGGTACCCGGCTGCTTTGCCATCGGCGGCTGTTCGGGTGGCGATGAGGAGCAGAAGCGGCATGGCCACGGCCCAACTGAGGCCGATCTGCACCAGGCTGGGGACAAGGTCAGCGCCAAACGTGGCGGCGCCGAGGCGGACACCGGCCCAGTAGGCTAGCGCACCGGACACGGCACCGAGGATGGCACCGAAGGTGTAGCGATTGTTGAGCCAGGACAGTGAGTAATGGAGGGTGGTTGCGACCAGCAGCCACAGCACCAGAATCCACCCCGGAGGCAGGGCTGGATGGATAATGCCGCCGGCAAAGACCAGTACGCCTGTCTGGACATGAAAGGTATCCACGGCCAGGCCAAGGGTCAGGCTGAAGGCAAGAAGCCTCACTTCCTGCCCGGGGCGGCGGGCCAGGGCCAGATGGACCAGAGCCAGGAGGAGTCCGGCTCCGGCTGCCGTCCAGGGCCATCCGGCGGCCGCTCCCAGCACGCAGGCAAACCAGCCGGTCTGAAAAAGACTGTAATTGATCAGTGAGGTTACCGTGCTGCGATTCATGGTCAGATCTTTGCTGCTCCCTGTTCTCCCATCCTGGCCAGGGTCAGGTGGTAGTTGCGCACCAGACGGTTATAAAAACCGGCTTGGCAATAACTGAAGTAATACTCCCATTTACGGAGAAAGTTTTCATCGAATCCCAGTTCCAGCACCCGTGAACGCTCTGCAAGCAACGCTTCACGCCACAGGGCCAGGGTGCGGACATAGTGAAAACCTATGTCCTCCATGGCAACGATGTTGAGACGGGTGTTCCTGGCCATGGCTGCGGTCATTGCCCCCAGGGAGGGCAGGTGGCCGCCGGGAAAGATGTGCTTGCGGATCCAGTCCGAACCCAGGCGATAGGCGCGGTATTTCTGGTCCGGCATGGTAATGGCCTGGAGGACAATCCGACCTCCGGGGGCCAGCAGCCGATCGAGCGCGGCGAAATACTCCGGAAGGTACCGATGGCCCACCGCCTCGATCATTTCAATGGAGATGATTTTGCTGAACTGTCGCCCCTCGACATGGCGGTAATCGGTGAGTTGCACCTCGATCCTCTCCTCCAACTGCTCTTCCCGCACCCGTTGGCAGACCCAATCGAACTGCTCGCGCGAAACCGTGATGGCCAGCAGGCGACAACCGGTTCGACGGACCGCTTCCAGGGCAAACCCTCCCCAGCCGCAGCCGATTTCAAGCACATGATCCTCCGGACCGATTCCGGCCCTGGCAAGGATTGTCTCGATTTTATTGATCTGGGCCTGATGGAGATTGTCGTTGTCCGTCTTGAAGATCCCGCTCGAGTAGCACATGGTCGGGTCGAGAAAGATCTTGTAGAAGGCATTGCCAAGATCATAGTGATCGCTGATGTTGCGGCGGCTGCCACTGGGTGAGTTTTTCCTGCGGAGGTGGAGGAGAAAATTGACCATCCTGCCGACCAGAGCAGGCCACAGGCGACGGTCGTTGACCGCTTCTTCCCTGAGGGAAAGCAGAGTGAGCAGAGCCACCAGATCCGGACTGCTCCAATCGCCGTCGGTATAGGCCTCGCCAAAGCCGATATCCGCCGCCAGCATGGCCCGGGTGAAGAATCGATGACGATGGACGACCATGGTCACCTGCGGTTGGCCATCGGCAGTACCGAAAGTCAAGCGCTGTCCCTGCGGATCGATCAGGGTCATCCTGCCATGGTCAAGCTGGCTGAAAAATCGGGTCACGACCCAGGTTGCCAGCCGCTCCAGGCGAGAGGGGGGTGCCTGGCGAATGGTCAGGGGCGAGCTGGGGTCGGGTTTGGGATAGACGGTGAGTTTTTTCTGCAGGGAAAGACGCGCAGCCTGCCAGAGGATGCGGGGAAAAGTGCTCACTGCCCGCAGCGGGTGAAGCAGGATTGTGCGGGCGAGGACAGCCGGGGTCAGGGGGATGGCTGTGCCGGTGAAGGTGGCCACCAGGGCCTGCTGTCCCTGGAGATAATAGCTTATTTCCAGTCTCAGTTCCTTGTCCCCTGGGGGAGAGAGCCGGAATCGGTACTGGCCGGTGCGGGGAAAAAAAGGGGAGACGTGAAAAGTTTTATCGGTCTGCAGGGGCTGTCCATCCGCGGTGGGCCGCAGCACATAGAGATGGCTTTCGCCAAAAGTGTTGTTGACCTGCACCAGGACAGCGAACAGTTGGTCCCCGGTATCGTAGCAGTAAAAGAAACTGACCGGGTTGAAAATATAATGGAACTGGCGCAGGGCCGTCACCAGAACAGTGCGGGCAGGGGAGGCAGCCATCCCGTTTTCCCGCAGGGCCCGTTCCACCTTGGCCGTCAGCGATTCCTGACCGGGAAAAAGGTAGTCTTTGTCGTGGAGGGCCAGGGGCCGTATCTTGTTGTGGCCGAACCAGAAGGAATTGTCATCGAGCTGGTCCAGATCAGCCAGGTCAAGGGCGTAGAGATGGAGCCGATAGGTGAAATCGTGCTCAGCCGCATGGGTACGGGTGTGCCGTAACTGACCGGTATAGAGGTGCGCGTTCATCGTTTTGCCAGTAGATGTGCCACCGTCTGATAACTGGAACGGACGGCGTCTTCGTGGAATCCATAGCCGAAGTAACTGCCGCAGAACCAGGTGTTGCGCTCACCGTTGAGGGACGGCAGGGCTTCCTGAGTTGCCATGGAGGTCCTGGTGTAGGTGGGATGGTGGTAGAGCATGGTGGCGATGACCCGGGAATCATCGTACCCGTCAGGCCGGTTCAGGGTCACCAGGTACTGGTTATGGGTTTTCAGGCCCTGGAGCAGGTTCATATGGTAGGTCACGTAGACCGATTGTTGCCCGCCATGATCGGCCTCCCTGCGGAAATTCCAGCAGGACCAGGCCCGGGGCAAGGGGGGCAGGATTGAGGTGTCGGTATGGAGGACTGTGGTGTTGCTTTCGTATTCCCAGGCGCCGAGCAATCGTTTTTCGTTCTCGGAGGGGTCGGCCAGCATCCGCAGCGCTTGATCAGCATGGGTGGCGACGACAACCCGATCAAAGCGCTGGGTATGGTCGGCACACTCCACATCCACCCCTTCGGCGGAACGATGGATCCGGCGGATCCCGCTGTTGAGACGGATGGTGCCGGTGAAACGATCCGTAAAGGCCTTGACGTAGCTGTGGCTGCCGCCACTGACTGTTCGCCAGGCCGGTCGGTTGCGCAGGGAGAGCAGCCCGTGGTTTTTGAAGAAGAGGAGAAAAGAGCGGGCCGGGAAAGCCGTTACCTGACCGGCAGGTGTCGACCAGATAGCCGCGGCCATGGGTTTGAGATAGTTCTCCACCATAAAGGGCATGAAGCGGTGGTGATGGACATACTCTTCCAGGGTGCCGAGATCTTCCTGGCTGGCGAGATCAGCCAGAGCCAGGCGACTGAAGCGGCCGATTTCAAGCAGGAAACGATAAAATCGGGGCCTGAATAGATTGGCCCGCTGGGCAAAAAGTCCATTGAGGTTGTTGCCTGCATAAACCAGGCCGGTTTGCCGGCAATCGAGGCAAAAAGACATCTCGGTCTCCCGGGATGACACCTTCAGGTCATGGAGAAAACTGATGAAAAGTGGATAGGTGGCCTGGTTGAAAACGATGAAGCCGGTATCCACCGGCGTGCCGGCATCCGGGCCATCGGTAATGGTGATGGTGTGGGTATGGCCGCCCAGGTACTCGTTTTGTTCAAACAGGGTAACTTCATAGCTGTCCTGGAGAAGATGGGCTGCGACGATTCCGGCGACGCCACCGCCGATCACAGCGATGTTTGCTTTGTTTTCCTGGTGGGTTGACACCGTTGAACCTCCGACTGAATCCGTGACGGTTGGACGATTTTTTGTGTATACCTTGCTGTAATTATATCATAATTTCAGCAGAATTCTTAAAGAGAATTTTCACCCGCCGCCCTTCGGGACGTTCGTTCCTAGGCAATCTTCTAGCTGCATCCAGCCCGTACCCGTCCGATAAAGGGTCCTTTCATCGAACGGTTGCAGACAGCACAGCTGGTGTTCCGGCCAAGGCTCACGAATCCCGGTCCGGGGTATGGGGAGAAGGAAAAACATCCTGATGCGGACGCGGTTTCCAGGGGAAAAAGGCATTGGTTCGTGCTTTATACGCTTCAAATTCAGGGTTCCCCTCATATTTAGCCTCGAGCATGGGGATGCCGGAGACCTTGAGGAGCAGAAAAGCGATCAACAGCGGACTGATCAGCCCCCAGAAGCCGGCTGGTGCACCCAGGCCGATGAAAAATATTCCCCACCAGAGCACGACTTCACCGAAATAATTGGGATGCCGGGTGTAACGCCACAATCCTTCCTCGATGATCCGACCGCGGTTGGCCGGATTTTGTTTGAAACGCAGTAATTGCCAGTCACCTATCGCTTCGAACAAAAAGCCGACGGCAAAGAGCGCAAGACCAAGAAAATCGCTCCAGCGGAGATCGGAACCGGGATCGGCAATGGTCAACAGAACTGGAGTGGCGATGAGCAGCACTACTGTCCCCTGAAGCATGTAGATCTGCAGGAAGGCACGCCAGGGGAGGGTTGTTCCCCATTGTTCGCGAAAATTACGGTAACGGTAATCCTCTCCCCGGCCCCGATGGCGGTACCCGATATGGAGGCCGAGGCGCAGGCCCCAGAGAGTGATGAGGATCAGCAGCAACAGGGATCGGAAATGTCCCGTCGCATCAGTGAGCAGCCAGGCGCCCCAACAGGCAATGATAAAGGCCGGCCCATAGGCAATGTCCACCAGGCTGTTGTCCCTGGCCAGCAGACCCACCAGGTACATGCAGCTCATGGTGGCAAGAAGCAGCAGGGCAGCGGTGATGAAAACAGCGGTCATGATCACATTCCTCTCTGAATAGTGGCTATCCGAATATGAATTAATTTCCTGGATCCGTGACGGCTGACGAATTGAACCACGGGTATATGCCTATTCTTCCGTAAAGTAGAGTGGACAGAGTGCCAGGAAGTCAGGGAATGAGAGCCGTTTTTGAATTGGCGCCAAATCACAGTACTCATCAGCAGTTTGAGCAGTTTAAGCAGCTTTTTCACACCCCTGACAGAAGCCATGAGCCGATAAGGTAGGCGGAACCTCCCACCAGGGTGCAAAGCAACGTGCCCCAGGCAATATCGACCACGACAACCGTAATGGGCCAGTCACGGAGGGTGGCCAGATTGGTGAGGTCATAAGTTGCGTAGGTGAAAAAGCCGAACAGGGCGCCGAGCAGGCAGGCCCTGGCCAGTGAGCCAACTTCCAGGGCCGGGCGGACGGCAAAAAAGAGGATGCCGGCAATGTAGATGAAATAAAAGAGAAAGGCGGCGGTCCAGTTGACCTCGGGGCTGAGAAAGGCATGAAGTTGATTCTTGTAGAAATTCCGGGCCACATAGCCCAGCCAGAGCATGTCGATGGCAAAAAAAACAGGGATGGTCAGCAGGTAGAGTTTGATCCAGAAAAAGCCGCTCATGGTCATGCCTCCTCTATCGCAGCAAAACGGTTTCCAAGGCTGGTTTGTTGATCGGCCGAAGAGAAACAGCTCTCAACACATGATCGGACAATAAGGTGAGAGTAGTGGAAAAACAAGCGACTCGTCATTCATTCTTCCCTGGGAAAGGGGTCGAGGCCGGTGAGCATTAACTTTGGCTGCGCAGGCGCAGGTCCAGGGGATGGGGGTGGAGATAATACTGGCCTTGCAGATAGGGTTGCTCGTATTTGCGGACATAATGGTTGAGCAGAGTGATGGGGACGATCAGAGGGACATCACCGCGGTGGTAGGCCTCGATGAGCTCCAGGATTTCCTGTTTTTCGTCGGCTGAGAGCTGCTTTTTGAAGTAACCGAGCACATGGTGCAGGACATTACAGTGTTTTTTCATCGTGGTCCGAACCCTCAGGGTCTCGGCCATGAGTTGGCCGTAGTCGTCATAGGCTGCCTCGAGAGATTCGGGCAGGTTGGCGATGAAGCGCCCCATGCGGCGATAGAGGTCCTGGCTGCGGGCAAGAAAAAGCAGTTTGTGGCGGGTGTGGAAGTCGACCAGGGCTCCTCGGCTGCGCGGTGCGGACAGGAGATCTTGGAAGTGCTTGTAGACAAAGACGCTTTCGATGAAATTTTCCCGGAGTCGCGGATCATTGAGACGGCCATCCTCTTCCACGGGAAGAAGGGGAAAAAAACGGGTGAAGGCCCGGGCAAAAAAACCGCTGCCGCTTCGTTGGGGCATGCCCTTATCCGAATAGACCTTGACCCGATACAGACCGCTGCTGGGGGAGTCTTTCTTGAAAATAAAACCGCAGAGCTTTTCCTGGGCCAGTTCCTGCAGTTTGTCTTCAATCCAGGATTGCATCTGCTCGGTGTGATCAATACCGGAGCGGCTGGTTAACAGGCGCGGGTTGTCGGGATCGCCGACCAGGCGCATGGTTTCCCGGGGAATGGGCAGGCCGCATTCCACCTCCGGGCAGACCGGAACAAACTGCATGTATTGACCGAGGATATCACGGATGAAGTGATTGAGCTGATGCCCGCCGTTGTAGCGGACATTTTCACCAAGCAGGCAGGCACTGACACCGATTTTCAAAGGATCCATCTTTTTCTTTGCTATGGTTTTGTTTTTCCAAGATTATGGAGGGGAATCAGCTTTCGGTTATCTTTCGGTTATGATAAAAAGTGTTATTTGGATCTTGAAATTTTTCCCATTATACATAAAATGACACGCATAGCAATCGGCAAGACCAGTAACACAAATACACAAACAAAAAGGAGAACAACCATGACTGAAGAAAAGATGGACACCTCTGGCTATGGATATGAGTCTATGGTATGGATTCGCGACAAGGACGGCAAGGAGTATGCCTGCTATCTCAAGGATGTGAAAGGGATCAAGGCAAAGGAAGAATTGACGGAAGAAGAAAAATCCAAATGCATGGATGTCAGCCAGATTGTTGGCACTGAGCGCTGGTAAGCATTCTGAAATATCGGCAGTATAAAGGCCTGCCCCCGCAAGGGGGCAGGCCTTTGTGTTTTTTGACCATGGCGTGCAAGGAAATGAACTGCAATGGCAATCTGATTACAGCAAGATATCCCCGCAACAAGCGTCCAGCCGTCACGGATTGAGGCATTGCCCTGTGATCAGAGGTCCTGTGGCGGCCTTCGTTCCGGAATGAATTCGGGATGGGTTTCCGCCTCGTTCCAGTCCGGGGACACATAGAGCTGGCAGTAGCAGGCCCCGAATTCCGCCACATCCGCTTGCCGATAGACACAGGGGCAGAGGATGTCCGCATCCTTCTGGCGATTGCCGCTGGCCAGACGGCACGGACAGGCCATGTAGCCGTACCGGTCCTTGTTGGTCAACAGTCCGCGCAGAAGATCAAAGGTTCTCTCCCGGTCGGGATGGAAAAAGTACCCTTTGGGCTCCTGTACGGCTCGCAACCGGTCGTACAGCTCGTCCACCGCGGTGCGTACCCCGATAGCCTCCTTGATTTTTTGTATCTTGTACCCGGTGATGGGGGCACCATCAACAACAATGGTCGGAAAGGAGCGACGAGGATTGACTCGACCTAATTCCACCAGCAAGGCTTCCTGCTCGTTGCCGGTCAACAGGTCGGCATCGACATATTCATATGCCACCTTAAGGTCATTCAGCATTTTTTTAATGGCCTGGCAATAGGCACAGGTAGTGAGGCTGTAGAGCTTGATTTTTTTGGTTGTCATAAAGCAGCCTTGATTCAATGATTGGGGTGTGAATCGACTTGGGGAAAACCGGCCCCCGGTTTGTCTCGAAAAAAGATCAGAAAGAATGGATTCACCGGAGCGGATGGTGTGCCAAGCAATGGTCCGTTATCCTGGTTTTCATCAAGTATGCCATAGTGCACAGCTACTTTCTGTTGTTGCAAAAGTCAAGAATATCACGCCCAGCGAAGTTTTTTCTCCGGGTTCACCACATCGCAGCCTGTACGGTCGAATTGGTCTGTGGAGACCATCCACGGGACCTGAATCCGTGACGGCTGGACTCTTTTTTGGGATATATCTTGCTGTAGTCAGATTATAATTGCAGTGGAATCCTTGATAATACCCTGCACTAGCCGCTTACGGAACCAGGTGGGGGTATATTAAAAACCGGGAATGCCGATATGCTGGATGCGGATCGCGTTGAGGCCTTCTTCATAGGCCGGCAGAGAGCCTTCCTGGCGATAGAGGCGAAAGGCAAGAGCGTAGGACAGAACCCGGATAGGGTAGTCGCGGGGGAGTGTCTGCAGGTAGGGCTGGATGGTGACAAAATCGGTGGCACCATACTGTTGCATGATGAAGCGCAATCCACCGTTGGCCGGACCGATATTATAGGCGAGCAGACCAAGGAAGAGATCGTTTTTCATCTGACCCAGGTAATACTTGAAGGTTGCGGCGGCAATAAAGCCGTTATGGCGATGATCCATCACCGAGGGGGAGGCGACTCCGAGGTGCCTGCCCGCCTGGATCATCACCACCTCCGGCACCCGGGTGATCTGAAAAAGTCCCTGACCGCCATCGCTGCTTGGCCGCGGCAGAAAGGAGGATTCGGCGGCGGCAATTCCCAAGAGAAGGTCGGGGTCAAGGCCAAAGGCCCGGGCGGCCTGTTCGATATCCTCGCTATAGGGCATGGACCGGTCAATGAGCAATTGCAGTTGGCTGCTGTCGTGACGGCGGTAGGTGGCATAGACCTGATGTGCCAGTGTCCTCCGGCTGGCCTCCTCCTTGCCGCCGACCAGGGTACGGAAATGGCCGAAGGCGTGAAAGAAGTGCCCCTGGATGACAAAAGTTCCCGCCACCAGAGCAATGCCCAGGGCAAGGGCCGCCGGCAACATCAGCGATCTGGCAAGCAGCCACCTGCGCAATCGTTGCCAGAGACTGGTGAACAGGATCGCTGATACGGCAAGGGCCAGTATGCCAAAGGCGAACGGCAGTTGGCTGGTAAGAAACCGGGTCCCGGAAAACCTGTCGGCCCAATAGCCCAGGAGCACCATTATAGCGATGAGTGCCGTGCTGACCAGGCCGACCATTTCCAGGCTGGTGAACAGCAGAAGCTGCCGGGTGTTGCCGGGTTTCTTTTTTGTTCGTGGTCCTTTAATCCTCTTTTTTTTTCCTGTGGCCCGAGGTGGTCGCTTGGCCCGGTTTTCTGGATCAGTCGGAGCCGGTTGTTTTGCGGGCGAAGATTTGGAAAGGGCGACCGGTGTATTATTCATCGAACGAGTTGCTAGGTTGTACGCTCACCTACGGGCATGGTGCTGCTGTAAATACTGCAGGCAGCGGGGGTAATGATCACCGGATTGATCCCGCTGCCCGGTATGCGCTTTCGTGGCCAGGCAGGCACGCTTTTTCACGGAGAGTGCCGGAATAAGATCCGCAAAAGCAATGGAAGTCAGCGCTGCATGTTTCCAGGCCATGCAGTCCTGTGCTTAGACGTGTCTGAATCCGTGACGGCTGGACGCTTTTTTGGATATTTTGCTGTAATCAGGTTATAATTGCAGCTGAATCCTTGGCAATACCTTTCACCAGCCGCCCTTCGGGGCCTTCATCCGCACACCATCTTCATTGCCCGTACCCGTCTGATAAAAGTCTCCTTTCATCAAACGGTCACAGCCAATACAGCTGACGCACGGACGAAGGCTCACGGATCCAGGGCTTGGTCAACGATGACGCATCTGGGTGGGCTTTTCGGCTGGAAGATTGTTCCGAACACCCTCACATGCCGACTGCGAACATGGCCTCGAGGTCGTGACGGGAATAGGCCTGAAAGGCCAGCATGGTTTCGGTTTTGATAATACCTTCAAGCAGCAGCATTTTTTTGGTGACCAGATCAGCCAGATCCTCGTTGGTTTTCACCCGGATAATGGCAACCAGATCATACTTGCCGCTCACTGAATAGACTTCCGATATGCCTGCTATTTCCCGTAACTGTTCGGCCAACGTATTGATTTTGTTGCGTTCCGCATTGATGAGAATAATGGAAGTGACCATTCATGCACCTTACATTGATGAGTTGGCACCGGCTTAGAAAGCAATACCGCATCCTGAATCCGTGACGGCTGGACTCTTTTGTTGGATATATCTTGCTGTACTCAGATTGTAATTGCAGCGGAATTCTTGACAAGACCCTTCACCAGCCGTCCTTCGGGGCGTCCGCTCACGGATCCAGGCGCATGTCGGGATAGATACAGCCAGCGGTGTCATGCGGGTCTTTCCGGTGCCCGCCTGATGGCAGCGGTTTTGGACGCGGACATCATTCGTAGCTAATGCATTCTCCAGGACAGGAGGCGATCGATTCTTCGATGCACGCTGCATCCGTACTGTCGGCGTCAATCACGTATGCTTTGGCATCGTCGGCATTAAAGCCAAAAATGTCCGGACACAGCTCAACACAGACTTCGCAGCCTAAACATTCATCCTGGTCAATGACTACTTGTTTTGCCATGGGAGTTCTCCTTTTTCGGTTGGTATGAACACGTTGTCATCCGTTTTCTCCGGAATGGCAACTGATTGCATGGTGAGACATGAGTTATAATCTGGCACTTTTTAAATCGATGGTCAACTTATATTCGGAAGAATCCTCACCTTGCTGGACAGTGAATCCCAGCTTCTTGCTCAGGGCGATCATGTAGCTGTTTTCAGCCAGCACGGTCCCCCAGACTATCTCCATGCCCCGCTCCCTGGCGATTCTCAGGCACTGGAGCAGCAGTTTGGCGCCAATGCCGGTCCCTTGCCACGGGTCGCCGATCAGCACTGAAAACTCGCCCCGTTTGCCATCCGGTTCACCAACGATATTAGCGATTCCGAGCATCCGTTCCTGGACCTCGCGTTCGTCCAGAGCGACAAAAGCGATTTCGCGGTCGTAGTCAATCTGGGTGAAGCGGGCGAGAATTTCCGGTGAGAGTGTTTTAACGACGCTGAAGAAACGGTAGTAGATGCTGGTGGGAGTGAGCACGTTGAACAGTTCAACAAAAAGCGGGGCATCCTCCGGTTTGATTGGTCGGATAAAGAGCGGTCTCTTCAGGTCGGTAAGATCGTGCCGCTCCAGGTGCTGAGGATAGGGACTGATCACAAGATGGAGATTTGAAGTGCCGCTTTTTGATCGGGCCAGCTTGATCCGGGCATCAACAGCGCAGGGGATGCCGTTTTTGACGATCACTGGATTCATGTCTAACTCGACGATTTCGGGGAAATCGATCACCAGTTGAGAAAGTCGGATCAACAATTCTTCAAGCTTTTCGAGATCGGCAGGCGGGTGACTGCGATAGCCTTTGAGCAGAGGAAGAATGCGGGTTTCTTCCATCATCCGCCGCGCCAGCAGCCGGTTAAGCGGCGGCAGCCCCAGGGCTCGGTCGTTGAGAACCTCGGCAAAGACGCCGCCAGAGCCAAAAAGGAGAACCGGGCCGAAATCAGGGTCGGTATTGCTGCCGATGAGCAGTTCGAAATCGGGGTTGGCCAGATAGGGCTGCAGGGAGACGCCGGTGATTCGGGCTTGCGGATACAGATCCCTGGCTTTGTCCATGATCCGCGCAAAGGCCTGGCGGAGATCCTCTTCGTTGCGCAGGTCGAGCTGAACGCCGCCGACATCGGATTTATGGGTGATATCCGGCGATACCAGCTTCATGGCCAGCGGCATGTCCATTTCTTGTGCCATGGCCACTGCCTCGTCGGCAGAGGTGGCGAGAAGGGTTTCGTTTACAGGAATCCCGTAAGCTGCGAGAATTTTTTTGCTTTGCACCTCCGAGAGCAGGTCGATCTGCTGCTCGAAACATTCATAAATGGTGCGAAAGACAAAATCGCGGTCAAAATACAGGTCTGTGCTCAGCTTGGGCGGCACCTGGGAGAGCAGTTCCTGGTTTCTGGTGTATTCCACCATGTAGAGAAAGGCGCGTACAGCTCGTTCGGGAGTTTCGTAGGTGGGGATATCGGCCTGGTTGAGGATATCGATAGCGCCGGCCATCTGTTTGCCGCCCATCCAGGAGGCAAAGACTGGAAAACGTCTGCGCCGGACCATTTGGGTCAGTGCTTTGGCGACCTCCTCGGGGTCGGTCAGGGCCTGGGGCACCATGATGATTAACACGCCGTCAAACGCTTTGCTCGCCAGACAGATGTCCAGAACTGCACTGAACCGTTCGACAGTGGCGTTGCCGAGAATGTCGATGGGGTTGCCCCTGCTCCAGTAGGATGGCAGAATCTCGTTGAGCTGAGCCATGGTCTCCTCGGGCATCGGCGCCGGTTCCAGGCCGTATTCAGCCAGGGTGTCCGCCGCCATGACCCCGGGGCCACCGCCGTTGGTGATGATAGCCAGTCGCTTTCCCGGAGGACGGGGCTGTTTGGCCAGGAGTTCGGCACAGTCGAAGAGACGGGCCAGAGAGGGTACCCGGACAATTCCCGCCCGTTTGAAAGCAGCGTCATACACCGCGTCTTCGCCGGCCATGGCACCGGTATGGGTGGAAGCAGCACGGGCGCCGGCCTTACTCTTTCCGGCCTTGAGCACGATGATTGGTTTAATGCGGGCAACGGCACGGGCCGCGCTCATGAATTTACGGATATTGGTCAAATTCTCCATGTAGAGCAGGATCGATCGTACCGAGCCGTCATTGCCCAGATAATCGATCAAGTCGCCGAAATCGACATCAAGCATGGAGCCAATGGAGACGAAGTGACTGAAACCGGTGTTTTCCTGGGCTGCCCGGTCGAGAATGAAGGTACAGATAGCTCCACTCTGTGAGATAACCGCCAGGTTGCCTTTTGCCGGCATGCTGCCGGAAAAGGTGGCGTTGAGATGTTTTGCCGGCCGGATGACACCCAGGCAGTTGGGACCAATGATCCGCACCCCGGAACCTTCCACTGCGCCATGGATCTGCTCCTCAATCAGCCTTCCTGCCTCGCCCGATTCCCTGCCCCCGGCGGAGATGATGATCACCCCTCGGGTTCCTGAGCGGACACATTGGCGAACAATGCCCGGGGCCGTGGCTATGGGCGTGGCGATAATGGCCAGATCCGGAGGCGGTTCGATCTCGGCGATGGTGCTGAACGCTTTCAGGCCGTGGACCTGCTCATAGTGGGGGTTCACCGGGTGAATCTTTCCTGAAAAGCCACCTTCGATCAGGTTATTGATCAGCGCCGAGCCAATGGAGCCAGGCTTGTCGTTGGCACCGATCACCGCGACGCTGTTTGGGTTGAAAAGATGATCCATGGCTGACCTCGTCCGTATCTGATGGTGCTTTTGTCGATCTTACCGGGGGCCAGCAAACGGCTGCCTGACCTGGAAACTGGAACCGTTTCCTGAATCCGTGACGGCTGGACTCTGGTTTTGGATATATCTTGCTGTCATCAGCTTATAATTGCAACGGAATCCTTGATAATAACCTTCACTAGCCGCCCTTCGGGGCATTTGCCGGTACCTCATATACCGATAAGCAAGTCGTCGGACAACATGTCAATTCTCTGCAGTGCAGCCTGTCCTTCGTAGATGAAGAGCTGGTCAACACTCAGGTGTTCTGACCCTCTTTGCTGACGACAGAACCGTTCATCAGGGGGGTGAGGAGATACCTTGCAGGGTCAGGCGGCGGGTATTTGTGCAGGTCAATGACGGCACATTTCACTACCCTTTTTTTTCCAGAAGTACAAGTACATTACAGATTTTTTCCTGAACCTTGAATCCGTGACGGCTGGATCTTGTTTTGGCTTTATCTTGCTGTATTCATCTTATAATTGCAGCGGAATCCTTAGCAATACCTTTCACCAGCCGCCCTTCGGGGCATTATCCTTGATCCTGATGCCGCCACCTTGGTACAAAGGATGTTGCGATCCAGGCACACCCTGGTACGCTCTTCAGATGACAAAATGCGGCCAGGGTGCTAATCTTTCCCTTGTCTTTCGTCCACGGCGGCAGCTTCTGCACGAAAAGACGGCAGGTGAGGTGGAAGGCCGGGCAACCATGATCGACGTGGTCAGAGGTGTTGCCGAGGTGACGAAATGAACCAGGGGGGGATAGAGCCGTTTGTGAACGATCACTGGCCCTGTTCCGAATCCTGCGCATTCCTCTCACTGCGGGATTTCCGTGAAAAAAGCGTATATTGTCCTTATGGTGGTCGCGGCTGCCGGACTGTTCTTCGGCTATCGCTCTCTGACCGCCGAAAAACCGATCCATGTCACCGTTGAGACCGTGGCTGTCGGGCCAGTGGAGGCTGTGGTGGCCAATACCCGTGCCGGTTCGGTCAAGGCGCGTCAACGGGCCAATCTGACTCCGGCCATCGGCGGCCGGATCGATACTCTGCATGTCCGCAAGGCTGATATCGTCGAAGCCGGACAGGTGCTGCTCACCTTGTGGAATAAGGATCTGCAGGCAGAACGGCAACTGGCTGCAGCGGAAGCAGCGGCGGTCCAGGCTTCGGCTCGGGAAATCTGTCGCATGGCCGAGCTGGCCGAACGGCAGGCAGACCGTCAGGCCGTTCTCCATCGCAATCGTGTTGTCTCCGAATCCGCCTACGATGAGGCAATGATCTCTGCTCAGGGAAAAAAGGCGGCCTGCGAGGCGGCTACAGCCCGGATTGAGGTGGCGGCTGCCAGGGTGGCGGCTGCCGAGGCCACCCTGGAGCGAACCATTCTCATTGCTCCTTTTGCCGGAATAGTCGCCGAAGTGAACGGTGAGATCGGTGAATACCTGACCCCGTCACCGCCGGGCATCGCCACATTGCCGGCCGTCGATCTCATCAGTATGGACGCGCTGTATGTTGCGGCTCCCATTGACGAGATTGACGCTGCTCAGGTCCGGGAGGGCATGGACGTGCGCATCAGCCTGGATGCCTTTCCCCGGCAGAGTTTCCCGGGGAGGGTGCGGAGTATCGCTCCCTATGTCCTGGAAGTAGCCAAGCAGGCTCGCACAGTCGAGGTTGAAGCCGAGTTTCTTGAAGATGCTGCTCCTGACAACCTCCTTGCCGGCTACAGCGCCGACGTCGAAATCATTCTCGATGCCCGCGGCGAGGTGGTGCGCATTCCCACCGAGGCGGTTCTTCAGGACGGTTTTGTGTATGTGCTCCGTCCGGAAACCCGTCGGGTCGAGCGTCGCCGCATCGAGGCGGGCATTTTCAACTGGAGGTTTACCGAGGTTGTTGCCGGCCTGGATCCTGGTGAATTAGTGGTGACCTCCATTGATCGTCGAGGGCTTGCCGAAGGGGTTCTGGTGGAGGTGGAGAACCACAGTCTGGCAGTGGCAGGGCGATGATTGAATTGCTCGAGGTCAGCCGTATTTTTTCGGTGGGCGGACAGGAAGTGCGGGCTATGGATCAGGTTTCACTGATCATCGAGCCGGGAGAATACCTGTCAGTAATGGGCCCTTCGGGATCGGGCAAGTCAACTCTGCTCAACATTATCGGTCTCCTTGACACTCCCAACAGCGGTACCTATTTCCTGGACGGCGAGGATGTCACCAGCCTCAATGACACCCAACTGGCAGCCATTCGCGGCCGCAAGATCGGGTTCATTTTCCAGTTTTTTCATCTTATCCCCCGTCTCACAGCCCAGCAGAATATTGAATTGCCCCTGCTTCTGGCCGGGGTGCCCCGTCGGGAACGGTCCCGGCGAAGCGATCGTCTGATCGCCGCTTTCGGCCTGGAGGGCAGACAGCATCATCGCCCGGACGAGCTTTCCGGAGGTCAGCGCCAGCGGGTCGCCATAGCCAGGTCGGTGATCAACGAACCCGCGGTACTGCTCGCCGATGAACCCACCGGCAACCTGGATCGCACCGCTGGTGAAGAGATCGTCCAATTGATGGAAGAGCTCAACCGCAATGGGTTGACGCTGATTGTTGTCACCCATGATCCGGAGATCGGTGGCCGGGCCGGCAGACGTATCCGGGTTGTTGACGGGCGGATAGCCGCCGATACAGGCAGGGAGTAGGTCCATGCGGCCCCTGGATGCCATCGCTTTTGCTTTGATCAGTCTGGATGGCAACCGGGTTCGCACCCTGCTCATGCTTCTGGCCATGAGCATCGGGGTGGCGGCTGTCGTTCTGCTCACCGGTGTCGGTAATGGCGCCCGGCTTTACGTAGTTGATCAGTTTGCCTCCCTGGGCACCAATCTGGTGATTGTCATTCCGGGGCGGGCGGAGACCGCATCAGGCACTGCTGCGACCATTGTCGGGGAAACACCCCGTGACCTTACTCTGGGTGATGCCAGGGCTCTGGAAAGGGGTGATCTGGTCCGGCGACTGGCTCCCATCAATATCGGTGAGATGCGTATCAGCTGGCGAGGACGGGAACGGCAGGTGCCGGTGATCGGTTCTACGGCCCCCCTGCTTGAAATTCATCACCTGCGCATGGATCGGGGCTTTTTTCTGCCGGACGAGGATATGGAAATCGCCCGCCCGGTCTGTGTGATCGGGGCCAGGGTCAACCGGGAACTGTTCGGGCGGGAGAATGCTCTGGGTGAACTGGTGCGCTTGGGCGGGTTCCGTTGTCGGGTGATTGGCATCCTTGGTTCCGAGGGTCGCTCTCTGGGACTGGATACCGAAGAAATGGTGATCGTGCCGGTGGCCTTTGCCCAGATGCTGCTCAATACCGAGGGTTTGTTCCGTATTCTCATCGAAGCCAGGGACATGGACGCCATCGACCGATTGCAGCGCTTCATCACCACGACCATCGCCAAACGGCATTACGGTGAGGAGGATGTCACCATTATCACTCAGGACGCGGTCCTGGCCACCTTTGATACCATCTTTGCCGTCCTAACCCTCACCGTGGCCGGAATCGCTGCCATCAGCCTGGTGGTGGCCGGTATCCTGGTCATGAATGTCATGCTCATGGCCGTGAATCAGCGTACCGCCGAGATAGGTCTATGCAAGGCCCTGGGAGCAGGGAAACTCCAGATCATGGTGCTTGTGGTGACCGAAGCGCTGCTGCTTGCAAGCATTGGCGGTCTGATCGGTATCGGGCTCGGTTTTGCCGGTGCCTGGCTGACGGTGCAGTTGTATCCCGCCCTGCAGACCACCCCGCCGCTCTGGGCCATTGGTGCTGCCCTGGGCACGGCCCTGGGGACGGGATTTGTCTTCGCCCTGCTCCCGGCGCGAAGGGCGGCCCGGCTTGATCCGATTCAGGCCCTGGCGCGGCATTGAGATCCGCATGGACATCATCGATCATATCAGGTTCATCACCACCTCCATCCGTGCCAAGCGTCTGCACTCTTTTCTCACCGGGTTAGGGATCGCGGTGGGAATTGCCGCGGTCATTCTGCTTACCTCCATGGGCGAAGGGCTGCAGCGCTATGTTCTCGCTGAGTTCACGCAGTTCGGTACCAACCTGATCGCTGTTACCCCGGGAAAAGTGACCACCATGGGGACTTCGCTGGGGGTGATTGGTTCGGAACGTTTACTCACTCTGGAGGACAGTGAAGCGCTACGCCGGATTCCCGGCGTGGAAGCGGTGGTGCCGGTGGTGCAGGGGAATGCCGAGGTCAAGGCTGAAGGTCGTACGCGAAGGATTACGGTATACGGAGTCGGCCCGGAGATGGACCGGGCTTTTCGCATGCGGGTACAGAGCGGTCGTTTCCTGCCTCCGGACGATCCGCGAACCGCCCGGCCCTTTGTCGTTCTTGGCCATAAAGTCCGGGAGGAACTTTTTCCTGATCGCAATCCTCTGGGAGAGCGGATTCAGGTAGGCAATCAACCGGCCCGGGTGATCGGAGTGATGGAATCCAAGGGACAGGTTCTGGGGTTTGACCTGGACGATACCGTGTTCATCCCAACGGTGCGGGCCCTGGACCTGTTCAATCGGGAGGGTCTGATGGAGATTGATGTCCTCTATCGGGAGGGTGTCGACCCCGAAGAGATAGTGGCCTCCATCAGGCGCCTCCTTGTGCAGCGTCATGGGCAGGAGGATTTCACCATCATCACCCAGCAACAGATGCTCGATGTTCTCGGGTCGATCCTTGGCATGCTGACCGTGGCGGTGGGTGCTTTAGGCGGAATATCCCTGCTGGTGGGTAGTGTCGGCATTTTTACGGTGATGACCATTGCCTTGCGCGAGCGAATCAATGAGATCGGCCTGCTGCGTGCCATAGGGGCCAGGCGGAGCCAAATCCTGCTCTTTTTTCTCCTCGAAGGGACTCTGCTGGCGGCACTTGGCGGAGCAGCCGGGCTGGCCATTGGTCTCTGCTGTGCTTTGATCATCCATACCTTTGTTCCGCTTCTGCCGGTCCATACACCATGGACATTCGTGGTTCTTGCCGAGCTGCTGGCCATGGGGATTGGCATGCTCGCCTCAATCCTGCCCGCCTTGCAGGCGGCTCGTCTCGATCCGCTGGAGGCGCTGCGTTCTGAATAGATCAGGGGCAACGCCCATAAAAGTATGGGCCTGATCCTTTTTCCATTGCGGTCCTTGCCGATATGGACGACAATAATTAACTTGGATCATATTAAACTGCCTAAGGTCATGAGATCGGTCAAATACAGTGTTATCAGAGGAATCCGTTCCATCAAGTACAGCAGATGGCTGAACGGCAGGTTTCCCGGGTTGAGAAACAAGGACCTGTGGAGTGGTAATCGTGCCAGTTTTGCCCGGGCCGGGTTCGTGGGTGCCTTCTGCGCGTTTATACCCATTCCCCTGCAGATGCCGCTGGCCGCCATCGTTTCCTATTATGCCCGCGCCAATATACCCCTTGCCGTTGCCCTGGCCTGGTTGACCAATCCGGTCACCATGTGGCCGATCTGGACCTTTGGCTATCTGGTGGGGGGCTGGGTTCTGGGGAAACCAACCCTGGGTAAGATTGAAGTGACTGAAGGCGTGAACATGTGGGGCTGGATGACGGAAGTGCTGCCGCAGATCTGGCTGCCACTTTGGCTTGGCAACGGTATATTAGGCCTCTTTATCGGCAGTTGGCTCTATCTGGCCATACGTTTTGTCCCCTTACCCCAATTCAATTTTCTCCGCAAAAGAAAGAAACCAGCCTCCAGTCAGGCATCGGAATTATCCCCGAGCCGGGTTGACTCATCGAGGTAAACCAGGGTTCTGCTTCTTTCCTTTCACAGCCTTCATCATTGTACACGTTCACCGGGTGCAGGCAAAAAGCTGCCCGACCTGAGAACGGATACCATCAACAGGTTACTGTCCCGACCTGACTCGATACACAAAATAGACGACCCGGATTCTGTCGGCAAATTCTTCGTTCCCCGGTAAATACAGCTCGGGTTCCGAGACAAATACCTTGCCCCACAACCCTTCTGCCTCGAGGGCATCCAGGATACGCGGGAAATTCTGTTGATACAGTAAATCATCGCGGTGGGTAAAGACGACCAGGCCATTGGGTACGGTCACCCTGACAAACTCGTGCAGCAACTCTCGCAGTGCTTCGATATAGGTCAGGACACCAACACAGTTGACCGCGGCAAACATATTGTCGGTAAACGGCAAGGGGAGCTGCTGCAGGTCAAGGGTCTGTACACTCGTATACACTCCTGTCTGCATGGCCTGTTCAATGGATGCAGACGAGATGTCCGTCCCGATAATGCTCTCGAATCCTTCGTTTTTCAGGGCCCTGCCAGTGAGCCCGGTCCCGCAGCCGGCATCAAAAACCGGCCCCTGGCAGAGGGAATGGGTTGCCAGCAGTCGAGCGGCGTATTGGGGCGCTCGGTAGGTCCATTGATCGAGTGAGGCCTCATAGGTCGGCGCCCACTCGTCGTAATAGGTGGCAACTTCTCTGCTGTCGGTGCTGCCTTGACCCAGCCATGTCGTGTTTTTCTTCAAAACGTTCCTCCCAGGAGTTGTCAGACAGGATCTGCTGGTTTGCGGAAGTATAAGGTTCCCACGTGCAGTGGGCCCCGCAGGGCTCTGTCAGGGCCTGGGCCCGATACCTCGTACCGCTCGGATCGATCCGCTGCCCTCGATGGTCTGGGTGATATGACCTGCGGTGATCACACTGCTCACGGTCCATTCAGCCTCCAATTCATGCTCACTGTAGGTTCCTCGTATGGATTTTTCTACCCGGGAATGGTAGCCATCCGGGCCGCTTTCCTCCCGCAGGTCGTGACCTGTGATCACCCCTCCTTCACCTTTGCCGCTGCCTCCATGGCTCAGGCCATCGGGGTGGGGCGATCCTTCGACCCCTTTGAAGGCCAATTTGTATTCGAGTTCACCGCGGGAGTACACCCGAACCCAGTTTGCGCCGTCGGCTTCGGGATCGGCGGGAAAATTCCACGAGTTGGTACGGAATCGACTTGCATCGACGATTGTTATCTCGCCGGTGGATGAGGTAATGCTCCAGGTACCGAATTTGGCGGTATTGTCGCCGGCCGTTGCGGGTCCGGTGATCAGGACCAGCAACAAACCAAGCCAGGCCGTCATGCTTCTTTTCATGGTGTATCGTTTCCTTCTGCTTGAAAAAGAATTTTTCCTGTCTTGTTGATTGGTCTCCATCCACAAACAAGAGATTCCGGTCCGCATCAAGACACCTTGGTGAAGGTAACCGAGGCCTAGAGCGGCAGAAAAAGTATCTCGAGGAGTATGTGCCGGTGCAACAAGGCGCCAGGGGAACAGAGCCGTTTCTAAACTGACACCCACTATACCACAAGGCGGCAGACTCTGCCACGGTGCTTTAACGTATCTTAATAATTTGATAAATTTCAAGAATTGCTTGAGTGCCGCGGGTCGTAGTTGAGGAAAACCGGAGGCGTTGGGTGAAAAAAGACGGTCTCTTTTGTCTCAATTATTTCATCCTCTGTCCCTGCGAAGCCGGTCGATAGCCGCGGAAATCAACTCTGATTCAGGCGCGTCCGGTTTGATTTTTCTTTCGTGTTCGATCAACCGTTCCACTGTACCGTGATCCCCCATGACCATCTTTGCCAGCCTGTTCTTTAATGCATTGGTCGAGGCGGTTTTTCCTCCATGGATAATCGTATTGAACGCCGAGCGAATTTTTGACCATAAACTGTTCATAAAATTTTCTGATATTTCTTTTGATTATACCGTTTTTCAAGACCTGTTTCCGATAGACTTCGGCACTATTCCCGACGAGGGTACCCTTGATTGAACCACAACAAAAACAGCTTGTCATTATTTCTGCGAGAAACTAGGGTCAAGAAACTAGGGTCAGATCTTGAATCAAGAAAAATTGGAAGAAAAATTGGAAAATTTGGGGTCAGATCTTGAATCATCTGAAAAATGAAATAATTCAAGATTCAAGATCTGACCCTAACTTATTTATTCCTGCTCAATTCTCATACCGACCAGGGGGCAGGACCAGCAGGGCAGCCGTCACGAACCAAGACAACGGCACAGTGAGCAAGAGGACCAGCACAAGGTTTTTCTTCCTCCGAAAGGCCAGGTATGCGTTGACCGGGAAGGCAATAGTGAGGGTGAGGAAAACGCCGGTGGCGATGGCTGTTTCTGCCCAAGGAGTCATTGATCGGGTTCAGTTGTTATTTTTCACGGTGAACATACTTGGCAGTTTTTTTTATGCCTGGGGCCGCATAGCCAAGGTGGAATCAGCAGTTAAAAAAATGAAAAAGTTGTACAGGGGTTGTACAGGCAGCTTTAAAAACAAAAAGCCACCTAGCAAATTGATTGCTAAGTGGCTGTAATTGCTGGTGGACGAGGCGGGATTCGAACCCGCGACCTTTGGCTTCGGAGGCCAACACTCTATCCAGCTGAGCTACCCGTCCTGCTGTTTGCCAAGCGCGGCCCATTCATACCATACTCTTGCCCGGGTTTCCAGCCTAAAACTGCTTTGTCGGTGGGAGGATTGGTTGTGGTTCTATCCGTGGGCGCAGGCAATCGACAGTTCAAGAGGCAGGCTGCGGATTTGGCGAGATCCTGTGTTGTGTGTTCTGTGCACAGTAGCTGGGTCGCTGCGGATGGAGTGTCGGAGAAAAGTCAGGGCTCCTCACCCGAGGCCGAACCTTCTTTGTTGAGGCGATTGATCTGCAGGCCGGCCTCCCAGAGCGCGTCGATGAGTTGCTCAATATTTTCTCCCTGGACTTTAACGGTGACCAACTGGTGTTCTTCGCTGAAGTCGGGATAAACAGTTATCCCCAGGATGGTCATGGCGTTTTTTTTGAAGACCTGCAGCATGGTATAGAAAGTCGCCGGTGCATGGGCGATTTTCATTTCGATCCGTGCCCCGGACTTGCGGGCACCGAGCACTTCGAGAAAAGCATCGAAAATGTTGGTTTCCGTGATGATGCCCACCAATTCTGTTCCCTTGACCACCGGCAGTGCTCCGAATTTATGGGATCGCATCAACAGAGCAGCGTGCTCAAGAGGGGTGGCCGGCTCCACTGTGACTGGTGCTGGGGTCATAACGGATGCAGCTTCGATGCGGCCTGCGTGGTCAAGGGTTTCCGGGCTGATGCTCGGATCGAAAATAGAGGGCATGGCCCTGAACAGATCCTCCCGGCTTATGATACCGACCAGTTTGCCGCCATCGACCACGGGCACGCGTCGAACCCGGTTTTCGCGCATGATCTGTTCTACTTCGATGATAGGTTGTACACTGGTCACGGTAAGGACGTTGCTGGTCATCCACAGCTTGACAAACATAGTGTGACTCCTGAGTTTAATTTTTCAAGGGAATAAGGATAATATCGTTGTTGGTCGAAAGAACGGTATCTTCGTTGGCAGCAGGATTGTGCAGACAAAAACAGATATTTGTTTTGGCAACGGGAAGAATCATACGACTGTTGCCGATTCGTATTTCGGTTCCTGCAAAAACCATGCCTTTGATCGTGATGCGACAGGTAAGGGCGTGGGCGAGCCCGGTATCCGTTGCAGGCATGGTCTCGGGCCGAATCAGGTTAAGTCGAGCCAATTGTCGCTTGTTTTCTTGGAGTTCATCGGCCAGATAGGCCAATTGTTCAGAATCAACCCTTGGCCCGATTTTCATTCTCAGGCGTTTTTCCTGGTACTCCTGGTGAGCGATGATTCGTTGCAGTTCTAAATATTGCTGCCATTGTTGCGGAAACACAGCTGCCGCCAGCAGGGAGGGGTCAGCATTGTTGGAGCCGACGTTTCCAGCGGTAATTGATCCGCCTGACACCAGTTGCGAGGCGATAATCCGTGACGACGGATCGCAGTAGATATCCGTATTGGTATGGAGGCGACAGTAATAAGCATTTTTACGCACAGTGATCGAGCCGTCGGCAATGATGCTGCCGTGTTCGATGAAGGGGATATCCACCTCGCCCCGGGCCCGTATGGCCGCCTGTTCGCCGAGCATTCCTGAGCGGACCACTACATTGCTGTCCGAACGGATTTGTGATTTTTCGACATTGCCATGGATCAGGATATCACCCAGGGCATTGACCTTGAATTTCGGTTTCACCGAGCCTTTGATTTCCAGGGCATTGCGTGAGATGAGGTTGCCGGTTGTAAAATCGACGTCCGTGGCGATGACCTGTCTGGAGCAGACCTTGACGGAATGTTCGGAGACCATGGAAAGAACACCGGCGCGGCCGGCACGGATTTCTCCGGTTGCCGGGTCAAAGACCGCATCATCGGTCACCTTTATGGTGATGTCCCGGCCTGGGGTCTGCGCGACAGTATTGCCGAACAGATCCCGCCCCGGCATCCCCACCGTCGGCGGTACCCTGATGGCGATGACCTGATTTTTATCGACACCGACAAACATGTTGCGCTCGCGGAAATCGATCTCACCGTTGCCCATGACTTTGCCGGGTAAGGGGCCAACTTCCATGGTGAAACGGAGCCAGGCATCCTTGCCCTTCACCGGCAGGGTGCCGAGGGCGATCACTGCCGATCGGACAGACAGCATTCCTGGCGGTGTGTCCAGGCATTGATGAATTACGTTCGGCAGGCGGCCAAATTTGATCCCCTCTTCATCAAGGATGTCCTCGAGAGTCTTCAGGTCAAGTCGGGGATACCCAGGAAAAGGGGGGGTAAGGTAAAGCATGGCCTGCATTTGATCCGCGGACACCTGGATCAGCTTGTCCATACTGACGGTAACCTGCGCCGCTGCCCCCTTTCTTTGTTTAATTAACCTTGGGTAGCCACTGGCCTGGGCCAGAAATCGTTGCTGATGTTGGTTGTCTTCCACAAAGTCGCCAGCGATAAAGGTCTGTTCGACAAGGGGAGGGGCGGTAATTTCCCGGCCAAAAACATCGATCCCCGGTTGCGGTGCCTTTGGCGAGGTCGATTCGACGAGAATGTCGCCAGGCCGGACCAGAGGGGCCAATATCAGGGGCATCTGGCGGATTTCTCCCTTTTCATCCGCTGCATCGATGATCAGGGTGAGAGGCGTGAAACTGGGGCGTATATTTTTGGAGGCCGTAACAGGCGGAGTGCCGGCAGCGAGAAGCATTGAAGTGGGTAGTGCCTCGCCCCGGTCGATACGGAGGGCGGCTACAGCGATGGCGTCGGGGTCCAGGCCGTGGTTGATGCCTTTGTCCGTACACCATTGCTTCAGTTCTTCCCCGGAAGCGATAACAGGGGCGTCACCTTCCGGTTGGCCGTAATGCAGGGTTACGGTCAGCAGGTCAGGAGCAATTCGGATAAAGTATGTGTTGTCGTTCACTCGTTGTGGTGATCATCGAGAAGAGGTTTGTATCAGTTTCCAGGTTTTGCGGTCTTTTGCCGGCATCCGGTGAGCGGTTTGTTCAACGTCTGCCGGGGAGACGAGAAAAGGGTGCCTCAATTTCACTCTGTTTGCTGTTTGAGTTGATCCATATACTCATCCCATTCCACCGGCAAAGAGGATTTTTTTTTGCTATTGCAGTCCTTGCAGCAGGGAACGAGGTTGTCTTTGGTGCTGCGTCCACCCCGGGCCAGAGGGATGACATGATCCATGGTCAGGTTCTGGAAGCCCACTTTTCGACCACAGTACCAGCAGGTTCCAGTAGAGGTTTTCAGCTGCCACCAGCGGCTGCGGCGCAGGGATCTGGCTTTATTGCGCTCGGCTCGGATCAGGGCATCATCGATGCTGTCAAGGCCGAAGTACTCGCTGTTCACCTGACCATCTCTCTCTGGAGGATGTGGCGTGCCCGGCCGATCAGGTACAGGGATCCGGCCACACAGGCGAGATCATCATCTTCCATAATCGTCACTGCTCTTTCCAGAGCCTCCTCCACGGTCTCGGCGCAGCTGCATTTGGCCTGTTTCGTTATGGATAGCTGCGCCCGGAGATCGGCGGGATCGGCAAACCGGTTTGATTTGGTCCGGGTGAAAATCACGGTTGCTGCCAGTTCAATCAGGGAGGCCAGGGCAGAGGTCAGCTGTTTGTCGGCCATATTCCCCCAGATAAGCAACAGTTTCTGCCGAGGGTAGCCGGTGGTCAAGGCCTGCTGCAGGGCGAGTACACCGGCTTGATTATGGGCACCGTCAAGGAGGAAGCGTTTGTTGCCGGTGTGGTGCCGCCAGGTGCAGATTTCCATCCGTCCGGGCCAGCTGACCTGCCGCAGGCCTGCGGTCAATGCTTGTCGGGAAACCGGAAAGGTGTTGTCTACAAGTTCCAGGGCTGCAAGAGCAAGGCTGGTGTTGATGGCCTGATGTGGACCTGCAAGCCCCTGCGGTAGAGTCCAGCCAGGGGGACCGGCCATGGGATGATACACAAAAGAGTTGTCTTTTGCGTGGTGGCCGGAAAAATCACGGTCAAGGAGGTAGAGAGGGCTCTGCTGCTCGCGGCAGCGCTGCTCGATCACCGGCAGGGCAGGGGTCGCTCGCCCGGAAAAAACCACCGGTACTCCAGGTTTGATGATTCCAGCTTTTTCGCCGGCGATTGCCTCCAGGCTCGTCCCCAGATACTGCTCATGATCGTATTCGATATCAGTGAGGACGGTGATCAGGGGGGATACCACGTTGGTGGCGTCGAGTCGCCCTCCCATACCGGTTTCGAGGATCACGATTTCGGTGTCCTGTTCCGCAAACCAGAGCAGGGCGAGCAGGGTGGTGCATTCGAAATAGGTAGGTTGCCTGTCGCCGGCAACGGCGCGCACCTTATCCATCAGACGGGCAAAATCCTCCTCGGTGATGTAGGCATCGCCGATGCGGAAGCGTTCGCGGACCGAAATGAGATGAGGGGAAGAATAAAAACCGGTGCGGTAACCGGCTGTGGTGAGAATCGACAGCAGGGTGGCCCCCACCGAACCTTTGCCATTGGTCCCGGCGATGTGAATGATGGCCATTTTTTGTTGTGGATCCCCCAGATCAGCCAACAGTTCTGCCGTGGTTTCCAGGCCCAGTTTGATCTTGAAGAGTTGAAGCCGGTCCAGATATGCGGTTGCTTGCTGATAGTTCACGGCATGAGCCAGGGGCAGGTGGTGCCAAGGCAACCCTTTTCGGGACGGTGGATACGCAAGTCGACGGGGTGGTTCACTCCAGGGGCTCCAGGCGGGCGTAATCGAGGTGGAGGATTTTACCGCCATGGCGATCGAAGAGTATCTCGACCCGTCGCGGCCCGGGTATAGAGGTGACCCGACCGACTCCGAAGATGGCATGGCTGACCCGCATACCTTCCCGATAGACTGTACGGGCTGATTGCACCCTGGCCACCTTCTGGCATCTGTCCGAGGGCTCTTTCCGGAAAGGGTTGTGTGTCTTTGGTACGGCGGTGGCTCCGGCATTGCCGATGCTGTTGTACAGGCCGGGGCTGATTTCCTGGAGAAAGGGTGACATGGTCACCCGTCGGTGTTGGCGTTCCGGCGTGACAAGTTCCCGGGGATAGGTGAGGAAGAGCTGCTGTTTGGCTCGGGTCGCGGCAACATACAGGAGCCGTCGTTCCTCTTCCCACTGCTCTCCGGGCATGACGTTCTGGTGCGGGAAGCGCCCTTCGGCTAGGCCCATGACAAAGACCGTGTCCCATTCCAGTCCTTTGGCCGAATGGATGGTGGAGAGAATGAGCCGGCTCCCGCTCGAGGCGGCCTGGGCAGCCGTGCTCTCCGGCGGATCCAGGGCCGTATCGTCAACAAAAGACTGCAGGTCTCCGTACCCGGCGATCAGCGCCTTGATCTGGTCGAGGTCCTTACGCCGTTTGGGATAATCGTCGTAGTACATCTTTTCGAACACCGGTTCGTAGTAGGCCATCGCCAGATCATACTGTTGCGAGGGGGTCAGAACAGGGTCGTTGAGACGCAGCAGAGTGTCGGTCAACTGTTCGAACTGGCTTTTCCAGGCCGGGCCAGGCTGGTAGGTCGTCAACTTGGTAAGAGGTGTGTCGGAATCTCTGATGCTGTGCAGGATCTTCTGAACCGTCTTGGGGCCGACTTTGTCCAGTTGGAGCAGGATACGGTTCCAGGAGAGATGGTCCCAGGGATTGATGAGGACCCGAAAAAAGGAGAGCAGATCCTTGATGTGGGCCGACTCGGTCAATTTGAGGCCGCCGCGTTTATCAAAGTCGATGCCGTGGCTTGCCAGTTCGATCTCCAACTTGTAGGAATGATAGCCGGAGCGAAAGAGAACCGCCATTTCGTGCAGAGGGAGGTCATCCTGTTGTCGCTGTTTGATCTGGTCAACGATAAAACGGGCCTCAGCGGTTTCATTGGTGGCAACCACCATCCGTGGGCGGATGTGGCCGACGGCGCTGGTGAACAGCGTTTTGGTGAATTTTTTTTCCGCCCGGGCAATGATGGCATTGGTCAGTTCAAGAATGGGCTGAGTGGAGCGATAATTTTCTTCAAGCTTGACAATCTTGGTGCCTGGAAAGTGTTCGGCAAAGCGGAGTATATTGGTGAAGTCAGCGCCTCGAAAACTGTAAATAGACTGAGCATCGTCGCCCACGGCCATGACATTGCTGTGCCGGTACGCCAGCAGTTGAACGATTTCAGCCTGCAGGCGGTTGGTGTCCTGGTATTCATCGACCAGGATGTAGCGAAAACGGTCGGACAGTTCCTCTCTGGCCTGGTCGGACTGCTGCAGCAATTGCTGCCAGCGGAGGAGCAGGTCGTCGTAATCCAGCAGGCCGTGATCGCGTTTGAATTGCTGGTAATGCTCACGAATTTTGTAGAAATCTTCGATGAATTCAGTGAGGTGGATATGCTCACGATAGACAAGTTCTTCAATGGAGGCCGATTTATTGACCGTTCCGGAGAGTAGATTGACGATGACCCGCTTCGAGGGAAACCGTTTCCCCGCGCCGGCCATGCCCAGTGAAGATTTGATCAGGTTGACGATCCCCTCGGCGTCGGCGCGGTCGATAATGGTGAAGTTGGCTGTCAGACCCAGATGATGTCCGTGGCGACGGAGCAGGATGTTGGCGGTGGCGTGAAAGGTCCCGCCCATCACC
>NZ_JAFFQC010000220.1 GCF_016918545.1 Desulfobulbus alkaliphilus
GGGTGTGCACGTATTCGCCGAACTTGAGCATCTGCACGCCGTTGATCGACACCTCGGCGGTGCGCCGCATCATGTTGAACAGGCTGATGCGCATGTGACGGGCGAACCGCTCGTTCACCAGCTCCAGGGTCGGCATGCGGCCACGGACGATGCGGTCCTGGGAGGAGAAGTCAAACTGGGCGATACCGGGATCCCCGGCCGCCCCTAGCTCTTCCTCTTCGACATCATCGACACCGTGCAGCAGGGCATCAATTTCGTCCTGACTTAACAGATCGCTCACGCTTCACCTTTCATTGCATGACAAAGCCGGTAAACAGCACTTGTTCTATTACGGGGGAAGAGACCAGATCCTTCAGGACCCGGCGACACTCTTCCAATGAATCCTGACGCAGCTTCTCCTTGCCCTCGAAGGTCATCAGCTGCTCGGCGGTGGCCGCGCTGAAGACCCGCAGC
>NZ_JAFFQC010000221.1 GCF_016918545.1 Desulfobulbus alkaliphilus
AACTTGTCCCCCTCGGCCGGGGCGCGTTTTCGCACCGCGCTGGCCAATGAGAAACCCCTGCAGATCGTTGGCACCATCAACGCCTATATGGCGCTGATGGCCGAACGCAGCGGCTTCAAGGCCCTCTACCTCTCCGGCGCCGGGGTGGCCAACGCCTCTTATGGCCTGCCGGATCTGGGCATGACCTCCATGAACGACGTGCTCATCGATGCCGAGCGCATCACCGCCGCCACCGAGATCCCCCTGCTGGTGGACATCGACACCGGCTGGGGCGGCGCCTTCAACATCGCCCGTACCGTCCGCGCCTTCGAGCGCGGTGGGGTGGCCGCCGTCCACATGGAGGATCAGGTGGCCCAGAAACGCTGTGGCCACAGGCCGAACAAGGCGGTGGTCTCCATCGCCGAGATGGTGGACAGGATCAAGGCGGCGGTGGATGCCCGCCGGGACGAACAC
>NZ_JAFFQC010000222.1 GCF_016918545.1 Desulfobulbus alkaliphilus
TGATTGACCTGAGACTGTACACACCGACAGGCAATTACGCCGACCAGAACAATTCCAGCGAATACATGCAGCTCGTGCGTCCCGAAGATCCTTCGGCACTCGGCATCGAGGTCATCGCAGGCAAGGTCGTCAAATACATGCTTACCAGTCGAGGATCCGATGCCTTCGATCCGGACTACGGCGGCGTATCCATGCACCATACACAGATTTCCCAGGCGTTCCTCCCACAACTAACGCTTGAGGTCCATGATGACGTCCAGCGCTGTACCGGATTCATCAAGAGATCGGACGGGAACAATCAGGAGCGCCTGCTGCGTATCAACGTCCTCGACATCCGGTACAATGCCCGTCTGACGCCTGACAGGGTTGACGTCTATCTTGAAATTTTGACCACGAAGAACAACCGCGCCGTCGTGGCCATCACGACAAACCAGCGCCAGACACGCTAGGCT
>NZ_JAFFQC010000223.1 GCF_016918545.1 Desulfobulbus alkaliphilus
GCGCTCGATCGATCCCCTTTTCCTGTCCGTCACCTACGGTGCGGGAGGCGGCAAACAGCAGAACACGTTGAACGTCACGGCGGAACTGGCCCGCCGGGGCTTCACCGTCATGGCGCATCTGACCTGTGTGGGCGCCGAGCCGCAGGCCATCAGTGATTTCGTGGGCAACCTGCGCGCTGCCGGGGTCCACAACGTGCTGGCCCTGCGCGGTGACGCGCCGCGCGGCGTGAGCGACTGGGACTGGAACAAGGGGCATTTCCACAATGCCCGCGACCTCGTGCATTTCTTGCGTTCGGAGCATCCTGATCTGGGCATCGGCGTGGCTGGCTATCCTGCGCCCCATCCCGATGCGGCCACCTTTGCGGCAGACCGGGCCTATCTGGCCGAAAAGCTGCGCGCCGGAGCGGATTTCGTCATCACCCAGCTTTTCTTCGATGTACGCGAGTATGAGT
>NZ_JAFFQC010000224.1 GCF_016918545.1 Desulfobulbus alkaliphilus
GTTCTCTGAGTTGGTGTCGGCCCTGGCCTGCGCCGCGGTGGTCAATGCCGCCGGTGGGGAGCTGCTGACCGCCAATGCCACTGCTTGCGTGATAGCCGATGGCTGCATTGGGGAAACCGTCACCGCAGAGGTGGAGGGGGTCCATCTGCCTTTGTGCTGGCATCACGACAACGAGCACCGCAATGGGCAGTTACCGATCCGCCTCGCCGATGTGGCCGGGTGGCTGGCGCAGCTTGTGCTGCAGCGGGTCGCTGGCTGGTGTGGGGTGGCCGCTGCTGACCTGACTGCCCGGGATCTGTGCTGGTGGGCGACCGTCTATAAGGTGCTGCCTTCATTGCCGGATCCGCTGCTGCGCTCTGCCTGTCGCCTGGCACCCATCGAACCGGATCGGAAGTGGTCGCCCCGTGGTAACCGGGAGACCGATGCTCGCTATCGTGATCATCGCCTTGAGG
>NZ_JAFFQC010000225.1 GCF_016918545.1 Desulfobulbus alkaliphilus
CGCTCCGGTCGGCTCGCCGTAGAAGGTTCGAAGCTCGTCGATGCTGCGCCGCATGGCCCCACTATAGGCCTGTCGGCGGCCCTGCTGCTAGGATGGGCGCATGACCCTGGATGTGCATCTGTTTCCCTGCCGCGCCGACAACTACGGCTTCCTGATCCGCGACGCCGCGACCGGCGTGGTCGCGGCGGTCGATACGCCGGATGCGGCGCGCATTCTGGAGGAGCTGGAAGGCCTGGGCTGGGGGCGTCTGGACCTGATCCTGAACACCCACTGGCACCCCGATCACACCGAGGGCAACGCGCGGCTGAAGGCCGACTGGGCTTGCGAAATCGTCGGGCCGGAAGAGGTGCGCAAGGTCGCGCCGCTGGACCGGGTGATCGCTGACGGCGATGTGGTGATGGTGGGCGAGACGCGGTTCGAGGTCACCGAAACGCCGGGTCACACCCTCGGCC
>NZ_JAFFQC010000226.1 GCF_016918545.1 Desulfobulbus alkaliphilus
ATTCGTACCCCCGCAGGCAATGGCTGCGCGTATGCACAAGGTATGTGCGGCAAGACGGCCGAGACCTCGGATCTGCAGGATGAGCTGATTTATACGCTGCAAGGCCTCAGTGCCTGGGCGCTGGCGGCCCGTGAGCACGACATCGTTGATGACGAGATCGATGCCTTCGTACCCAAGGCCTTCTTCGCCACCCTCCCCAACGTCAACTTTGACTCCGCGCGCATCGTCGACTATGTCAACCAGGCGCTGGCCTATCGGCAGCAACTGGCCGATCGTCTGGCCGCGCAGGCGGTACAGCTTGCCGAGCTGCCTGCCGCCGCCCGCTTCGAGCCGGGTGTCGAGCTGCTGGAACAGCTGGCCCATGCGCCCCAGACCGCGGTCAACCGCGGCAAGAGCGAAGTCAATGAAGACATCATGGGACTGCGCCTGCTCTGCCTCTACGCGCTCAAGGG
>NZ_JAFFQC010000227.1 GCF_016918545.1 Desulfobulbus alkaliphilus
ATGAAGGCCTGCAGCTGGCCGAGGTGGACAAGGCCCAGCCCGGCGACATCGTGGTGGTGGCCGGCATCGAGGACGTGACCATCGGCGACACCATCTGCACCCGCGAGAACCCCCGCGCCCTGCCGCGCATCCGCGTGGACGAGCCCACCGTGGCCATGCGCTTCGGCATCAACACCTCGCCCCTGGCCGGCCGTGAAGGCAAGCTGGTGCAGAGCCGCATGATCCGCGACCGCCTGAATCGCGAATGCCTGCGCAACGTGGCCGTGCGCGTGGAAGACACCACCGATAAGGACGCCTTCCTGGTCAAGGGCCGCGGCGAGTTCCAGATGGCCATCCTCATCGAGACCATGCGCCGCGAGGGCTTCGAGCTTTCCGTGGGCCGTCCCGAGGTCATCCTCAAGAAGGACGAGAACGGCAAGACCCTGGAGCCCATCGAGCACCTGTACGTGGAC
>NZ_JAFFQC010000228.1 GCF_016918545.1 Desulfobulbus alkaliphilus
GACCAGCTGTGGGCCTATTTCGCCAAATACCTGCCTGACGCCACGCCGCAGAACGAGCCCCTGCTGGACCGGCTGATGGACCACGCGCTGAACTACTACGAGGACTTCGTGAAGCCCTCGAAGTCCTATCGCCTGCCGGACGACAAGGAGAAGGCAGCGCTGCTGGACCTGGCCGAACGGCTGAAGGCGCTGCCGGCCGACACATCCGACGGCGAACTGATCCAGAACGAGGTCTATGCGGTCGGCAAGGCCCACGCTTTCGAGCCGCTGCGGGCGTGGTTCGGCGCGCTCTACGAGGTGCTGCTGGGCGCCAGCCAGGGGCCGCGCTTTGGTTCGTTCGCGGCCATTTACGGCCTGCCGCAGACGATTGCCCTGATCGAGGCGGGCGCAAACGGAGAGCTGGCGCAACCTTGACCTTGCGTCATGGTTGTTGCGTGATGCCCTCCTAAAGG
>NZ_JAFFQC010000229.1 GCF_016918545.1 Desulfobulbus alkaliphilus
CCACCGAGGTGGCACAGGCACCGAAGCCCTGCAGCACCCGCGCCAACATCAGCTCACCCAGGCTGGCGGCAAAGCCGGCTGCCAGGGCGCTCAGCCCGTAGAGCAGCACGCCCCCCAACGCGATGGGTTTGCGGCCATAGCGGTCGGCGAGCGGCCCCACCAGCAGTTGACCCAATCCCATGCTGAACAGGAACCAGGTGATGGTGCCCTGCATCAGGGTCACCTCGGCTCCCAGTTGCTCGGCCATCTGCGGGATGGCAGGCAGATAGATGTCGATGGCCAGCGGGCTGAACAGCACCAGGAGTACAAGCAGAAGAATCAATGGCATCAGTCACCTCAAGGCCTAGGGGGAAAATCGATTGGGGCGCGAGTCTACTGACACACAGTAATGAATTGAAATGGTATTTAATCACTTTGGTTATTCCTTCCGGGAAACATGTATACATTCTACC
>NZ_JAFFQC010000022.1 GCF_016918545.1 Desulfobulbus alkaliphilus
CATAGTAATCAATATGTTACACTATTAACGGCTCTCGTCGTTATTCATGCTCTCATTTTCTTCATGTCTGGAGCATGGTGACAACAACTTGATTTATTGTTGTTTTTGAGTTTTAGTTCAGGCACTAATTAAAACATGATTACAGCTAGATATATCTAAAACAAGAGTCCAGCCGTCACGGGTTCAGGTTTCAGGTAGCAGGGCGTGAACATCTCCACCACTGCCTTTTTGAAAAATCTTCCCCAGAACCACCCATGAGTGCCTCACCATTCATCTCAGGTCGAAGTCCGCAAGGTGGTGACCGACGGCAACCCTTTTTGACGTCAGGGATGCTGGCGAGATCCCGGTGTATAAGTCTTCAGACCTTTCTCAGATCATGGGCCAAGTCAATAACCTCGGGAAGAATGCCATTCAGGTTGCTGCCCCCAACAAAACCCACTGTCTGCTGTTGTGCTGGAGCCACGGCAAAGGGAGCCTTATTTCAGACCCTTCTCGTTGAAGAATTGAGAATATTTCATGTCAGTCACTTTGATATGGTTTTTAAGCCAATCACTCAGGAAGGTCATGACTTCAACAGATAAACCAAGTGTCCCTTTTTCAAACCCATCTTTGAACTCTGAAACTTTCTTGACAAAGGCAGCATGCTCTTTCTTATGGCTGTCAATTTCCGGGTATCCAAATCGATGAAAATATTTTTCTTCTGTATTGAAATGTGTACCTGTATAGGTGATCAAACCTTTGACGATACCTCCCAAAACATCTTTTCCTTTCCCTTGCTTCATGGCATCATTAAGCTCATTGACCATGAACACCAGCTTTTGATGTTGTCGATCAATCTCTGCCACCTTTACGCTAAAACTGCTATCCCATTGTATTAATGCCACCTCATACCTCCTTACGTTCTTTGTGGTCGTTCAGTCATCTAACCTGCGCACCCACATAGTGGGTCTTTGGTCATGGCCTGTTGTAATGCTGCAAAGGATGCTGCCAATTCATCCATGCGCGTTTTTATGCGCTCCAGGTCGCCCGCCCTGCCCGCCTGCTCCAATTCGAAGGCCAAAGCCCGCAGTGCCTCGGCGCCCACATTCCCCGCCGCTCCCATGATGGTGTGGGCCTGACGTTCGGCCCCGGCGACGTCTCCGGCTTCCAGGTAGCCTTTGAGGGCCTTGATCTGCCGAGGCATGTCAGTTATGAATCCCTGAAGAATAACCTCCGCCAAATCCTCGTCACCCATCAACCGCTCCAGCATGGCAGCGCGGTCCCAGATGCATGCCAAAGGCTGCCGGTCTTCTTCCGGCTCTTGAATCTTTTCTTCCGGTTGCTGACTTCCAACTCCTCTCTCCTGCATTCCGTCCTTGTCCTCTTTCGGCAACCATTTCTCCAGCACCTCGGCCAGGGCCAGGGGAACGACGGGTTTGGCCACGTAGTCGTCCATGCCCGCTTCGAGACACTTTTCCTTGTCGCCCCGCATGGCGTGGGCGGTCATGGCGATGATGGGAATGCTCCGATGAAGGATTGACGTTTGCGGATTGCGGATGTACCGGGTTGCTTCCAAGCCGTCCATTTCCGGCATCTGCACGTCCATGAGTACCAGGTCGTAGGGCAGGATCTTGAGCGCTTCGATGGCCTCGCGTCCGTTGGCCACCGCATCGGCCGAAAGGCCCAGTTTTTTAAGGATACCGAGCGCCACCTGCTGGTTGGTGATATTGTCCTCGGCCAGCAGGATGCGGGCCTTGCGATCGGCAAAATCGGGCAGCGCCTCACGGGCTGTATGGCGCGTGGCGATGGGCCGGAGCGGGGCGTCCGGACCTGCAGCCAGAGCTTGAGAGAGTACGCCTTTGAGTTCCTCGTGCCGGACCGGCTTGGTGGCGTAGGCGGCAAAGCCAATCTCCCGCAGGCGTCTGGCATCACCCCGTATCCCCAGCGAGGTGAGCATGACCAACCGCGTGTCCGCAAGTTTTGCGTCCGCCTTCACGGCCCGACCCACAGCTTCACCGTCCATGCCCGGCATCTGCATGTCCACAATGGCCAGCCGGAAGGGATCATCCTCATCCAGTACGCGATAAAGCGCCTCCAGTCCCGACGGTCCGTCGTGTGCCTCCTCCGGGCGCATTCCCCAGGAGTTCAGACGGGTCAGGAGGATCTCCCGGTTGGTGGCGTTGTCGTCAATGATCAGCACCCGCACCCCGGAAAGCGCAGCGGGCAGCGGTATCTTTTCCCGGGCCGCCTCCGATTGCAGACCGAAGCGGGCCGTGAACCAGAACTCCGACCCCTGGTTCTCGACGCTTTCCACACCGACCTCACCGCCCATCAACCCTGCCAGTTGTTTCGAGATGGCCAGCCCCAGACCTGTACCGCCGTACTGGCGCGTAGTCGAAGCGTCCACCTGGGTGAACTGTCCAAACAAGATGTCGATTTTGTCCGCCGGGATGCCGATACCCGTGTCGCGCACGGAGAACCGCAGCAGACAGGAGTCATTTATTCTTTCTTCCGTCTCCTGCACTCTACTCACCCGCACCGTCACTTCCCCCTTGGGCGTGAACTTCACCGCGTTGCCGGTCAAGTTGGCAAGGATCTGGCGCAGACGGCCCGGGTCGCCCGAAAGCAGCAACGGCACGTCTGGGTCCGCGGCACAGAGCAACTCCAGGCCCTTGTCATGGGCCTTGAGGGCCATGGTCACGGCAAAGTCATCCAAAAGACTCTGCAGGTCGAAGTCCAGGGTCTCCAGGTCGAGCTTGCCCGCCTCGATCTTCGAAAAATCCAGGATGTCGTTGAGAAGTCCCAGCAGTGATTCGCCGCTGAACTTGATAGTTTCGGCAAAACGTCGCTGCTCCCCGGTCAGCCCGGTGTCGAGCAGCAGGCCGGTCATGCCGATGACCCCATTCATGGGCGTGCGGATCTCGTGGCTCATGTTGGCCAGAAACTCGCTTTTGGCGATACTGGCCATCTGTGCCTGCGCTGCCATCTCGTTGGCACGAGCCGTGGCATCTTCCAGTTCCCGGTTGGTCTCCCGCAGTTCCTCCCGCCGCCGGTATTCCTCGGTGACGTCGCGGAAGACGAGCACCGCGCCGGTGATGGAGCCGGAGGCGTCGCGGATGGGCGCGCAGGAGTCGGCGATCTGATGTTCGGTGCCGTCTTTGGCGATGAGCGCGGTATGGTTGGCCAGATCCACATTCACGCCCTCGGCCAGCGCCCGCACCACCGGGTTTTCGGCGGTTTCGCGGGTGTGGGCATTGACGATTCGGAAGACCTCTTCCAGGGGTCGGCCCGCCGCATCAGCACTGGTCCAGCCGGTCAGTATCTCCGCCACGCGGTTGAGGCTCGTGACCCTTCCTTCGCGGTCGCAGGCAATCACCCCGTCGCCGATGGAGCGCAGGGTGGCCGAGAGGTGTTCCTCGCTTTCGCGCAAGACCTTTTGCTGGGCGCGGACTCCCGCATCGGTACGGCGCAGCATCACGAAGACCATAGCCAGCAGCACTGCCAGTAGCACGAAAGCGCTCATGCCCACCGTCATCATCAAGCGCCGGTGAGCGGCTTTCATTTCCGTCACATCATGCAACAGGAGCAGTTCGCCAACTTCCCGCCCAGAGGCCTCGGCCACGGGCTGTATCATGACCCTCCAGGACTTGCCGTTGAAGCGGATATCGGTGGAAGCATCAGGGTGGTCGTGTCCGTGCATTTCGCCGCCAATAAGGCATTCTGCCTCGGCGGGCAGTGGAATGGAGGCATAGATGACCGCGTGATCGGGGAGGCGGTCCCAGTCGGACTTGCGTCCGAGCATGGCCATGCCCGCCTCCCAGCGCGAGCGGTCGAGGGCATCCTTGCGGATCGCCAGGATATTCTCGGCGCTTTCAAACGTGACAATGGCGTCCAGTACATCCTCGATCTCCTTGCCGAGTTCCACGTAACCAAGGAGTTTCCCGTCCTCGAAAACCGGACGCACCACCCGCAAAGTGAAGGTGCCGCGGGACCCCAGTTCGATGCCCGAGGCAGGCTGGCCGGTACGCTCAGCCTCGCGGGCGGTAAATCGGTTGTTGGTCCCGCCGCGCCGGTCGGGGTCGTAGACCCGTATCAGGTTTTCCCGTGCGTAATTCCAGAAATATATATGGGTGATGGCGTGATCCCGGCGTATGTTCTCGGCGAGCTCCCGCCAATCGGCCAGCAGGCGATCGCCATCGCCAGCGGCCATGGCCTGCCTGGTGCGGGTGTCCGAGGCAATGACCAGAGCCATGGCCTTGAGCCCCCGCGCCTGTTCAGCCAGAAGCTGTTCCAAGTCACCGCTGGCTTGCTGTTTGATCAGCAAGCTGACTTTGCGAAGTTGATCCTCCTGAATATTCATCAGGCCCCAGAATCCACCACCAGCAAGCAAAAGAAGAATAGCTGTCAAGCCCGGCAGCAAGCGGCGCAGGACAGGCTTGGGCGACGACGAGGCGCGGCTGGTTGCGAAAAGTGCGGCCACAAGGCCGATCATCATGAGAAGCACAAGCCCCACCGGAAGTGCGACCTGGCCGGCCACATTCCGTTTCCAGTCGCGGGCATCGATGTCCATGCCCAGCACGGCGATAAGTTCGCCGGTTTGCGGGTCGGTCAGCGGAACCAGGGCTGAAATCCACGTGCCCCAGCGGTCTGTCACCGGACCTTCAGTCAGTGCGGTTTTCGTGTCAAACGCGTGCAGAGACTCCGCCGACATTTCCTCATACACCTGCCCGGCCGGCGATTCGTCCTCCGACCCCACCGGTTCGCTGTCGACAAAAAAGAACACTGTTCCATCTGCCTTGCGCCCCATGAGATAGATGAATCGGCACTTCGGTTCAGCGGCGCGAATTGCGGCGAACTGTTCTTTGAGCCGCAGGTATGTGGGTGAGGCGAGGTCGGCTTCGGTGCCGGAGAGGGACTGAATACTCTCGAGATTCACGGCCCCGGCCACAAGGCGCGTCTGGGCAAGCAGGTCTTCTCGCATCTGCCGGTCGGCCCGGTCAAAGAGCCACCAGGCACAGAGCGCACCGGCGACAATGACCGCCGTCAAAAGAACCAGCAGTCTGCGGCTTCCGCGGGAATCTTCATGGAATATGTGGTTTGTCAACGGTTCGTTGCCTCCAAAGAATTGTCTCTGGTATACGTAAGTCAGTATTCAGAATGGTTCCGGACAAATCCTCGAACTCGATTGTGTTGTCGATATTCAGGCCGGTTACGGTGAGTCAACAGGCCGGCTAACTTCATAGACAAGACGCTGGTAGAGTTGTTCTTGCTGGTCATCGTCAAGGTCGAGAAATTGGACGGCAAAGGATGATGTCGAGACCCGGACAACCCTGGTTTTGATTTGGAAATGCGACGGGTGGCGATCGTCTCTGTCGAACAAAAGGACAATGGTCAGTTCCTGTGCCATAGCCGGCACTATTCCTTCGACGTCGACCGAGCAACCACTGATCGACAGATCTACAAGCGTTCCGCTAAGGTTTTGATTGTTGATCGTATATTCAATAGACCGTCCGCTCAGTTTAAAGCGAATACCGTTTCTGCGCCTGGTCGCTTCCAGTTTCTTTTCCGCCGCCTCAATCTGGTCAGCGTACATGGTTTTGTAGCATTGAATTTTGTCTGTATAATTTATGATTTGCTTGTGGCTGATGGTGTCCTGCACGACCCGGACAACCTCACCTACTTTATTGGCAGCCAGGTAATCCATAATTTTTTTGTAGACGGGCAGGCCGCTGAGATAAATGAGATTACACTCGGAGCTATCATCGATCACAATGAAACCAGGTTGCAGATCCGCCACACAGAAGCGGATGTCCGTGTACAGTGCATTCAAAGTTTTTGCATCGACATGACCTGACATGGTGAGGTAGAGCCTGTTTCTGGAGATATCAGCGACCGCCTTTACCTTTGACATGGAAATCACCAAATTATTCCTTTTGTTATGAATAGAGGTGCGCTGGTGAATGTAACCGCAGATATATACATAATATTTCGAAGATTACATTTACAGGGCACTAGAGAATCAGGGGGAATGAGCCGTTTCGAAATGGACACTGACTGATCAAATTTTTCTTTTCAACGGCTCCCCATTGTCCAGCGCCTCCCGAATTTTTGCCGCCAAGTCCGTCATCAAAAACGGTTTCTGGATAAAATGTACTCTCTCACCTAGAACGCCATGGTGGGCGATGACGTTGGCGGTGTAGCCGGACATAAACAGGCGTTTCATATCAGGATAAACGGACAAGATGTTTTGGCCTAACTCGCGGCCGTTCATCTCCGGCATGACCACGTCGGTCAAGAGTAAATCGATGGAACCGGAGTGCTCACGGGCCAAACGGATGGCCTCGCCCGGTGTATCGGCCGCCATCACGGTATAGCCGAGCCTTTCCAACATCATCGTGGTCATTTCCAGGATTACCGGTTCGTCTTCCACCAGTAATATGGTTTCATGGCCGCGCGCCGCTGCCTCAGCCGGTTCCTGTCTTGATGGGGCCTCCGTTCTGATTGCATACTGCGGCAGGTAAATTTTGAAGGTCGTCCCCTGGCCGGGCTCGCTGTACACGTTGATAAAGCCCTTGTTCTGCTTGACCGCACCGTACACCGAGGCCAGCCCCAGACCGGTACCCTTGCCCTGCTCCTTGGTAGTGAAGAAGGGCTCGAACAGATGGCTGATGGTCTCCCGGTCCATACCGCAGCCGTTGTCGCTGACCGCCAGCAGCACGTACTCGCCGGGAAGGAAGCCCGCGTGCCGGGCGCAGTACTCCGCGCCGAACACAGTGTTGGACGTCTCAACAGTGACCTTGCCCACACCCTTGATGGCATCCCGGGCGTTGACGCACAGATTGGCCAGGATCTGATCAATCTGGTTGGGGTCCATCTTGACCGGACGAAGATTCCGACCGGGCAGCCAGATCAGGTCGATGTCTTCGCCGATGAGCCGACGCAGCATCTTGAGCCCCCCTTCCACGGTCTCGTTGAGGTCGATTCTCTTGGGAGCAATGGTCTGCTTGCGGGCAAAGGTCAGCAATTGGCGAGTCAGGTCGGCGGAGCGCTGAGCGGCCTGTTGGATGCCGTGCAAGGCCTTATACATCGGGTGACCGGCTGGCACCTGCTCCAGGGTCATTTCCGTATACCCGAGGATGACGCCCAGCATGTTGTTGAAATCGTGCGCCACACCGCCGGCCAGCCGCCCGACCGTTTCCATCTTTTGGGCCTGGGTGAGTTGCTCCTGGAGCTTGGTGCGCTCTTCCTCGGCTTGTTTTCGTTCAGTGATATCGCGCAACTGCTGTATGATATTGACAACGTTGCCGTCCGTATCAAAAATTGGGTTACTCCTGCAGTTGAAATGCTGATTCAGTTCCGGTACATATCTTTCCTGCTCCACAAGCTTCTTGGTTCTCAAAGCCGCCTGTGAAGTGCAGAGATCGCATTCGCTCTCGCGTCCAATAAGCTGATAGCATTTTCTGTTTAGAGCAGCTCCCGGGGGGAGGCCTATTGCATCGTATCCAGCCTGGTTGTAGAACTCAATGGTGTGATCGGGTTTCTGTATCGCCAGGATGTCAGAGGTGCCGTTGATGATGCCTTCAAGCAGATTTTTGTTCTGGACAAGAGCATCTTCCGCCTGCTTATTCTCGGTTATGTCCCTGACCCATTCCACAAAGAGCTCAGCCTCTCCGTTTTCATCCAGTATGGGAAATACACGAAGGTCGACCCACCGACCATCGGAGAGTTTTGCCTCCCGTTGGAAAGGCTTTCCGGTCTCCATGACTGTCTTGGCAAGACAGTCGGGGCATATGTCGTCATGCCCCCGATAGGTCCGGTAGCATTTCGTATTCAAAACCCGTTTTTCTTGAGAAACAGCGCCAAGACCATTCCAGTTGCTGTATAGAATATTCATACCCGTATCATGGATGGAGATCATATCCGGAACCAGGCTAAGCATTTTCTGGAAGCGTTCCTCGCTTTCCTGAAGCGTTTTTTCCATCTGTTTACGCCCGCTGATATCGCTGATCACCACGCGGCATACAGGCGCACCGTCATCCGCCTGATCGACCGTTCCCTTCAAATGTGCCCAGGTGCACCCGCCCTCGGGCTTAACCAGCCGGAGATCACACACCTGGAGGGTACCAGTCTCCAAGAGCTGCTTACGGTGCAGGTCGTAGATGTCTTGGTCATCATAGTGAATGAAGCGGGCGAGCGGTTGCGTGGCCAGTGCACTTCGGGTCGTTCCCAGCAAGGTAGCGGCGGTGAGGTTGACCTCCAGGATCACCCCCTGCTCGGACAGGGTGCAGTACCCCACTGGAGCTTCGTCGTAGAGGTCGAAATAGCGAGCACGCTCTGCTTCGATCTGGCCCTGGGCCGTACGTAATTCCTCGTTCTGCATCTCCAGCTCATTGAGCATCCGCTGGATTTCTTCAGGAGTTTGCTCCTTGGCTTGTTTGCGGAGCGCGGATACGGTGGCGGGGGGTACGGAACCTTGCGGGTTGTCGGTCATGAGGTCTTCTCCAGTAACAGGATATCAACAGGTTGGATTACAGTAGTTTCTACACCTATGCACTAGCCCCCCCTACCCCACTTATGGAATAAAGTCAACTCTGTCAAAACACCTGTAAATGCGCAATTATTTTTACTTAAACCACCCTGTGATAGACTCTTGTGCAGTCATGCTTGTCAATGGATCGGGAGGTCACATCGCACCCCAACAGTTCGAGTATGTCTTTGCCCATCTTCACCAGATTGTCCAGTTGAGTGACCAGCTCGGCCAGACCCTGGGGTATCCGAGAAGCCCATGGAGGCTCAGCGACTCTCCTCCGAGGCCGGGCAACAGCGCCAATGCTCCGTTAACCATGCTCACCAGGACCAGCAGCAAGGCGACGATTTATCATTTATACCGATCAGACTCAACATGTGCAGGCCAAAGCCCGTGCACTTGACCACAGCGTCCATGGAGGAGCTGTTTTCCATAGATGGAACAACCTCGCCCATGGTGGACGGGTCGGTTTCCGGGATCAGAAACACGGAAACCAGGATCGCCGCCGGGGCGCTGATCAGGAAGGAGGTCATGATGTGTCCCAGCACCCCCGGCACCACGGCCCCGACAATCCCGCCATAGAGCACAAGCACGGTCCCGGCTATGGTGGCCATGCCGCAAGTCATCACCTCAAAAAATTTTACTAAAGCCGTTTCCGCCTTCCTGCCACCTCTACGCCTGACTCACCAGCCCCTGGCGTCTTAAAGCTCTTTTCCAGAGAGGATCACCAGGCTCGTCCAACAAACTGTTGCCGCGTGACCAAGCCCCAGTATGGGTCTTGGTATTTGTCTTCCACGAAATCACCCTGTGTAAATTCACGTATGGCCCGACACCAAAACTTCGAAGCGTACTCTGCCCCCTGAATTTGCTTGACTTCCCATTGCCCTGGGAACATTTGCCAAAGATTGTGCGCAAACCGCATACCCCACGCCTGCTTTCGAAAGCTAGGAACAATGTAAAACTCTGCCACTTCAAATCTGCTTCCCGGTTTCACCACTACAGCAGCCAGGCCCGCCGGCGTTCCAGCCAGAATCAAGAGAAAGCCCACCACACAATCACCGAGAGGAGTATCAAGCGCAAACAACCCTTTGGTATCTGGCTTTTTACCGGTGATGCCCGAGAATTCCCCCTCATAGCTCTGTGCGAGGTTTAAATAGACATCCAGGTAGAGTTCACCGACGCGTACTATCTCCATCTTCATCTCCTGCGACTAACGTTTCGATTTACAGCAATTTGTAGCCCAAGGAAAATTTGTCCGACAACAGCGCACCTAACCGTACTGCTGATGCGTGCCCTACTTTCTGGCAAGTTGGCGAGTTCCCCAGGAGTCTGTCGGAGTTGCTCGCCAATGTTGCGGCCGCCTCGGCAAGGTCGATAATTGCCAAACCTGCGTGAATGCCTCGCTGGTCCATGGCACCTCCGCAACGATCATCGACTGCCGATTGTATCTGCCGAAAAAGTGGACAGATGACCGCGATCGTTGCAAAGTTGCCGGTGTTCCAGGAGATGTCACCTTCAAAACCAAATCGCAACTGGTCCTTGATATAGTTCACCATGCCAGGTCAATGGGCATACGATATGCCTGGGTCGGGATTGACAGTGGGTACGGTAAGGAACCTATCTTTCTCAAAACCCTTGATGACGAGGGCGAACAATATGTTGCCGATGTCCACACGGATCAGTCTTTTTTTTCTTGAAGATCCCTGTCCATACATCCCTGATCAACAGTCAACCAAAGGAAGACCTCCATCCTCGTACAAGACCGAGAGCACCAGGATGGAGGTGGAACAATGGGCCGCTGGTAGCCGAATCTCCTTAACGAGGAGCATGCTTCCCAGGCCTATGTCACCTGAGCCGGCCTAGTAACTCCGCAACCGGGCAATCAGCGATCAGTGTCTTCATGGTGGGTCTTTTTCCATGGCTTGTAGTAATGCTGCAAAGGATGCTGCCAATTCATCCATGCGCGTTTTTATGCGCTCCAGGTCGCCCGCCTTACCCGCCTGCTCCAGTTCGAAGGCCAAAGCCCGCAGTGCCTCGGCACCCACATTCCCCGCCGCTCCCATGATGGTGTGGGCCTGACGTTCGGCCCCGGCCACGTCTCCGGCTTCCAGGTAGCCTTTGAGGGCCTTGATCTGCCGAGGCATGTCAGTTATGAATCCCTGGAGAATAGCCTCCGCCAAATCCTCGTCACCCATCAACCGCTCCAGCATGGCAGCTCGGTCCCATATGCATGACAAAGACTGCCGGTCATCTTCTGACTTTTGACTCTTTTCTTTCGGTTGCTGACTTTCAACTCCTCTCTCCTTCATTCCGTCCTTGCCCTTCTTCGGCAGCCATTTATCCAGCACCTCGGCCAGGGCCAGGGGGACGACGGGTTTGGCCACGTAGTCGTCCATGCCCGCTTCGAGACACTTTTCCTTGTCGCCCCGCATGGCGTGGGCGGTCATGGCGATGATGGGAATGCTCCGATGAAGGATTGACGTTTGCGGATTGCGGATGTGCCGGGTTGCTTCCAAGCCGTCCATTTCCGGCATCTGCACGTCCATGAGCACCAGATCGTAGGGCAAGGTCTTGAGCGCTTCGATGGCCTCGCGCCCATTGGCGACCGCGTCAGCCGAAAGGCCCAGCTTTTTGAGAATGCCCACCGCCACCTGCTGGTTGGTGATATTGTCCTCGGCCAGCAGGATGCGGGCCTTGCGATCGGCAAAATCGGGCAGCGCTTCACGGGCCGTGTGGCGCGTGGCGATGGGCCGGAGCGGGGCGTCCGGACCTGCAGCCAGAGCCTGGGAGAGCACGCCTTTGAGCTCCTTGTGCCGGACCGGCTTGGTGGCGTAGGCGGCAAAACCAATCTCCTGCAGGCGCCTGGCGTCACCCCGCATGCCCAGCGAGGTGAGCATGACCAACCGTGTGTCCGCGAGCTTTGCGTCCGCCTTCACAGCCCGCCCCACCGCTTCACCGTCCATGCCCGGCATCTGCATGTCCACGACGGCCAGCCGGAAGGGATCAGCCTCGCCCAGGGCGCGGTACAGTGCCTCCAGTCCCGACGGTCCGTCGTGTGCCTCCTCCGGGCGCATTCCCCAGGAGCTCAGGCGGGTCAGGAGGATCTCCCGGTTGGTGGCGTTGTCGTCAATGATCAGCACCCGCACCCCGGAAAGCACAGCGGGCAGCGGTATCTTTTCCCGGGACGCCTCCGATTGCAGACCGAAGCGGGCCGTGAACCAGAACTCCGACCCCTGGCTCTCGACGCTTTCCACGCCGACCTCACCGCCCATCAACCCTGCCAGTTGTTTCGAGATGGCCAGCCCCAGACCTGTACCGCCGTACTGGCGCGTAGTCGAAGCGTCCACCTGGGTGAACTGTCCAAACAATATGTCGATTTTGTCCGCCGGGATGCCGATACCCGTGTCGCGCACGGAGAACCGCAGCAGACAGGAGTCATTTATTCTTTCTTCCGTCTCCTGCACTCTACTCACCCGCACCGTCACTTCCCCCTTGGGCGTGAACTTCACCGCGTTGCCGGTCAAGTTGGCAAGGATCTGGCGCAGACGGCCCGGGTCGCCCGAAAGCAGCAACGGCACGTCTGGGTCCGCGGCACAGAGCAACTCAAGGCCCTTGTCATGGGCCTTGAGGGCCATGGTCGCGGCAAAGTCATCCAAAAGCACCTGCAGGTCGAAGTCCAGGGTCTCCAGGTCGAGCTTGCCCGCCTCGATCTTCGAAAAATCCAGGATGTCGTTGAGAAGTCCCAGCAGTGATTCGCCGCTGGACTTGATAGTTTCGGCAAAACGTCGCTGCTCCTCGGTCAGCCCGGTGTCGAGCAGCAGGCCGGTCATACCGATGACCCCGTTCATGGGCGTACGGATCTCATGGCTCATGTTGGCGAGAAATTCGCTCTTGGCGATACTGGCCATCTGCGCCTGCGCTGCCATCTCGTTGGCTCGAGCCGTGGCATCTTCCAGTTCCCGGTTGGTCTCCTGCAGTTCCTCCCGCCACCGGTATTCCTCGGTGACGTCGCGGAAGACCAGCACCGCGCCGGTAATGGCACCGGAGGTGTCGCGGATGGGCGCACAGGAGTCGGCGATCTGGTGTTCGGTGCCGTCTTTGGCGATGAGCGCTGTATGGCTGGCCAGATCCACATTCATGCCCTCGGCCAGCGCCCGCGTCACCGGGTTTTCGACGGTTTCGCGGGTGTGGGCATTGACGATTCGGAAGACCTCTTCCAATAGACGTCCCGCAGCCTCGGAGTTAGACCAGCCGGTCAATCGCTCCGCCACCGTATTCAAACTCGTCACCCGCCCCTTGGCATCACATGCGACCACTCCGTCGCTGATGGAACGGAGGGTAGCGGATAGATGCGCTTCACCGGCCTGCAACCTGCGATTTAGAATAACGAACCTTAGGTTGAAACCCCATAAAAGCAAAATCAGTATCAGTAAACCGAGCAACCAAGGCCAGAAGGTTCTCAAAGCCTGCCCGGCAGTCAATTGACCGTATTTTTCATAGGGCGGAAGGCGCAGGACGCGCAGCAATTCATGGACCGGCGCATAATCTTCAGGAGTGGACCAGCCTGCACCGCGGATTGAACGTGCAGCTTCATGGTCTGCTTCCATCTGCAACAGAGCCACGGCCACCCGCTTGCTCAAATCCGGATCGGTGTCAGCAAGAGCGGCAAGGGGCCATTCCGGATACAGCCTTGAAGAAAGAGCATAGGGATATTCCGGATACTCGGCTGCACGGCTGCCGATTACCTGGATGGTATCCATATCCAGCAGACCTTCCGAGAACATTCTTTCCAGCTGGGTGGTGCGAACCGTGCCGGCATCGACATAACCATCCAGGACCGCTTTGACCACGGCATCATGGGTGCCGCTGAAAACCAGTTCTCCAAAATCTCGCTCGGGATTGATTCCGGCAACCAGCAACTCCCGCAGGGCGGCGTGCCAGCCCCCCAGAGACCGTTCGCTGACTGCCGCGAATCGCTTGCCCTGCAAATCACTCAAATTTTTGATGTCTTTCCGATCCACCCTGCTCAGGATAACTCCACCGAAACGAGACTGGGGACCGGAAGGAGCCGGAACTTGCAGCGTGACTATTCTACGAATGAGGCCATAGTGCTCCAAATATGCATAATAAGAAGGATTAGTGGACACGAAATCCACTTCCCCCCGCCGTATAGCAGGAATGATCTGTTCAAAATCCAGCGGGACAATCTCGAAAAACAAGGGGGCCAGCCGCTCGTTCAAGTATTCGGCCGTGGGCCCCCATTCCTCCAGGCACATGTCATACCCCCGATTAGCCAGTACCCCGATGCGTATAGCCGTCTTTTGATTCTTTCGCCGCTCGGCAAGGCCACTGGCCGGTTGTGCCGAGACGCTCGTGGGGTCCTGTACAGCACCATCGGCCTTCGTGCCGGTCAGAGCCGGTTTCCGTTCATGGTTTACGCCCCACCCGGCCACTCGCCAGGTTTTGTTGAGCAATCCCTCACCCATGGCGCGGTCGGCCCCGCCAACCAGCCACCATGCGCAAAGTATTCCGACGGCAACAAGCGCCGCCAGCAGCACCAGCCGCCCACGTTGGTTCGTACAGGCATTTTCACGGGATATGTGGTTCTTCGTCATCGGCAATATCGGTTATTGACTTGTATGGAAGCCTGCAGGGGTTCTTTTCCCTGGCCCTGTGTAGTCATGCTTGTCAATGGATCGTGAGGTCACCTCGCGCCCCACCAGTTCGAGCATGTTTTTGCCCCGTCTTCGTCAGGGTCTCCCCGTCATCGTCATACACATGGAAACTCGAAGCAGGTTCGCAAGGACCAACAAGCCCGTATGCGGAGTGAAAAGGTGTTGAGGTGGGCGGAGGCATGACTGCGATCCCGCCCCACATGTTCGCTGCTGGTCAGGCCTTGAACTGCTTCAGCACCTATGTGGTCGTTCTGTCCTTATGTCAGCAGATTATTTTTGGTCAACGCGGGAAAAGGCCCATCAACATTTGTTCCCATCCAAGACCTTTCGGATCAATGCACCGATATCCTTCATGGCCAGGGGCTTCAAGGCAAATCCCTTGATTCCTGAAGCCCTGGCCTTGTCTTCGCTGATCAAGCTGCTGTATCCGGTACAGAGAATGATCGGCATCTCGGGGCGTATCCGCAAAATTTTCCCGGCAAGATCAAGGCCGGTCATGCCCGGCATGGTCTGATCGGTGATAATCAAGTCGAAGGCATCCTGTTGCTCCTGAAATGTCGTCAGGGCTTCAAAACTGTTTCTCCTGGTGGTCACACGATAGCCCAATCGTTCGAGCATGGCCTGACCCAACTCGGTCAACATCTCCTCGTCATCAACGAGAAGGATATGTTCTTTGCCGTGAAGGGTGCAACCCGTTGATTCGCTCTCTTCCACACCATGCCCTTCGAGGACCGGCAAGAGGACGAGAAACTCGGTACCTTCGCCTATCTGACTGTTGCAGGTAATCGAACCGTTGCAACTCTTGACGATGCTATAGACCATGGAAAGTCCGAGACCGGTTCCTTTACCGACCTCCTTGGTGGTAAAGAAAGGATCGAAAATCCTCTCCCGAATCTCCGGAAGAATCCCCTCCCCGGTATCCCTGATCGACAGTAGCACAAACGTCCCTGGTTGCAGATCCGGTACAGTGGCGAGATCGTCTGAGGAAAGGATTTTCTTGTGCAGGGAGATGGTAAGCGTGCCACCTTTCGCCTCCATGGCATGAAAGGCATTGGTGGCAAGATTCATGACCATCTGGTGAATCTGGATGGGATCGGCCAGAACCATTTCCCCTTTGGCATCGATAACCTGCTTGATGGTGATAGTCGTCGGCAACGTCGAACGTAGCAGGGCGATGGCCTCCTTGACAATCATTGCAGGCTGCACCGGCACTTTCTTTCCTTTGACCTGGTGACTGAAGCTCAGTATCTGTTTGACCAGGTCTTTGGCTCTGTGACCGGCTTTGACAACTTGATTGATACTGTGGATGCCGGGCGATCCAGGCGGAAAATCATCGCGGATCATTTCCGAATAACCAATAATCGCCCCGAGTATATTGTTGAAATCGTGGGCAATGCCTCCGGCCAGGGTGCCGATGGCCTCCATCTTCTGAGCTTGCTGGAGTTGGGCATTGAGCAACTTTCTTTCTTCTTCCGCCTGCTTGTGCTCGGTGATGTCGCGGGAAATTGTGGCGAAGTTTATGGCCGCTTTCGTTTCCAGGTCCTCGGTGAGGAAAATATCGTACAGGACCGGAATCGGTTGACCCGTCTTGAAATGACGGAAACGGAACTCGCCCACCCACCGTCCTTCCTTCATGACAGCGGGCAGGATAGTGTTCTCTACGAAGGGCCAATCCTCGGCCAAGAAATACTCCTCAATCTTGGTTTCAGCAACCGCTTCGTCATCATCCAACCCCACCAACGCCTGTCCGGCGGGATTCACAAAGAACGCCATCTTGTTCATGTCGGCCACGCCAATGAAGTCCTGACTGCGCTGGATAATATCCGCCAGAACCTGGTTTCGCCTCTCCATGCGCTTCAGCTCCGTCACATCCAGAATTGCGCCGATAAGACCGGTGACAACTCCGTGCTCATCGGTCAGCGAAGCTTTATGAAAGATAACCTCCCGCAAACCGCCGCGCGAAGTTTTGACTTTGTAGGGGTATACTTGTGTTCCTGGATTGTTAAACAACTCCAGGTCCTTAGCATGATAAACCTTTGCGAGGTCAGGTGAAGTGATATCAAAAACAGTCTTGCCGATCAACTCATCCTTGTTCTTGCCATAAAAATTTAAAAAGGTTTTGTTGAAACCTTGATAGCGTCCATCTTTGCCTTTGTAGAAGACGGGAACCGGGATGGCTTCCAAAAGCGATCGTGTAAAATGTTCGCTTTCCTGCAGCGAAGCATTGGCCGCACGCAGTCTCTTCCCGTGAGTCAACAAAGTCACAATCAAGACTGCCTGCAAGCCACAGAACAGGGCAATGCCGAGGAACCAGCCCCAGTATTGTTTCCATACCGACACTTGGTGGTTAACGACAACACTCCCCCTGGGAAGGGAGGATTTCTTGATCCCAAAGCGCTCCATCACATTGGCATCAAACATGGGCACGTTGGGACTGTCCATCACCACGGGAATCTGTTCCGCTTTCCGACCCTCCAAGATACGGATCGCCAGATTGCCCGCCGTGCGCCCCTGGTCCTGGCCGGAAGAGACGTACCCGCCCAGGGCGCCATCGCCCAGGTCGAAAGACCAAAGTGTGAAGACCGGGACCGGAGCATGGGAGGACAGAATCCGGATACTGTCCTGGATGGGTACATACCCGCCTTCGGGTTTAATGAGGTCAATCAGGCGCAGAACCAGGCTGTTGGTGGGCAGACGGCTCAGAATGTCCGGGGCGTCCTTGTCAGTCATATTCAGCAGTTCGTCGAACTGAACCCGACCTTTCATCCGGGCGGCCGCGGCCCGGTACTGCTCCAGATTGGTGCGGCCGTTGGCCTCCGTGTCGCTGACCACGGCCAGGATCCGGGTAGTTTGGGGGAACAACTTCAGGGCCAGTTCCAGAGTTGTATCCAGGCTCAGAGCCTCGTTGACTCCGGTGATGTTGGACTGCCCCTGGATGAGCTTCGGGCTGAAATTGTTGACACCGCAGAACACCACAGGAATATTGGGGAAAAGGTCTTCCCGGACGGCAAGCAGGAAATTCAGGGCAGGGTCATCCGCAACCAGGATCAGGTCCTGGGGATTGCCCAGGTATTTGCCCCGAAGGTATTCCTTGATCAGCCGGGGGTAGTCCGGGTCGGCGTACCGGCGCAGATCCAGGTTTTCGATCGACAGGCTGGCGTACTCAAGGGGGCCCAGGGCCTCGCGGACTCCCAGGACAATGCTGTCGTTCCAAGGGTCGCCCTGGTGGTAGGAGGTGAGCAGGAGAACCTTCCTCGGGAATGGCTCGGCAGTTATAGCATCGTGGGGAGCAAGGAGCACGGCAAGGAGGAGGAGGAAAAAAAGCAAACCTGCACCAGGACCTCGCTTTACCATATTCACCATGAACTCCCCCGCTCCCTGCTCAATCGGCTTGATAGAGTGAAAGCGATAACAGAATGGCCTTCTTCGAAATCCTGAAAAAGCCCTTTCCAAGGAAGGGCATTCCGATCCAATCTAGTTAATGCTATCTTTTCTATACGGCTTTGGCAAGTAACTTGGATCCGTGAACCTGCCGGATTATTGCCAATTGGATAGCTGCGTATCATTGCCGGTTGCTATCACGGTCCGGTTCCGGCCCGATGTTTTGGCTCGGTACAGGGCTGTGTCCGCCCGTTTGATCAAACCGGCGCTTTTTTCATTGGGCAACAGCTGGCTGACCCCGAAGCTGGCGGAGACGGGATGACCATTCCGCAGCAGGTCTTTTTCAGGCAAGGCCAGCCGGATCCGTTCCGCATAGGCATGGGCTTCATGGGTCTCGGTGCAAGGGAGCAGAATAATGAACTCCTCCCCGCCAAAGCGGGCCACCAGGTCTTCAGCTCGAGTGCTGGTCTGCATCAGCTCGGCAAACCCCTGAAGAACCCGGTCCCCGGCATCGTGGCCAAAGGTATCGTTGATGATTTTGAACTGGTCGATATCAGTTATGATCAGCGACAGGGGGTGAGATTTACGGACTGCAAGGGAGATCATCTGTTCGATCCGTTCGGAAAAATAGCCCCGGTTGACCAGTCCGGTCAAGTGATCAGTGCGGGAAAGTGCCAGGATTTTCTCATTAGCACGGGCCAGTTCTCGATTTTTCTTGTTCAGTTCCCGGGTCAGGTTGTTCAGCTCCTGATTAACGGACAACAGTTCACTGCTCAATGATTCCAGTTCCTCCACATCCAGATGTCCAAAAACAAGGATTTGTTCCGTGGTTGAATAAAAAAAGCAGTGATACGTCTGAGTATTCCCGGACAACGTAACAAAATCAAGCAGATGAACTGTATCGGAACAGGAAACGGCAGAATCCAGGAGAAAGGCATGATGAAAATCGATGAGGATGTCCTGAAAGGGTTTTCCCGGAGTATCCGGCCCCAACAGCAGGGATCCGAACCGGTTGACCTGCCGGATGATGCCATGTCGATCCAGAACCATAAACAGCACCGAAGCCTGGTTGACAAGGTAATCAAGAACCGGCTGCTGGTCGGTATCCCACAACATCTTTTATGCGGCAATCATCGAGGTGAGTTGGTCAAGGGACGGGACATAAGTCGTCCCCGGATAGTTTTTTATGATCTCGGCACCACCCCAATTGAAGGCCTGCCCCCCCACAAGAATGTCCAGGTGGTGAAAATTCCCGCGAATGGCCTCTACCCCGTCTTTGAGTGCCGGCATGTTGCAATAGACGCTCACTGACAAGCTCACCAGATCGGGATTTTCGTCCTGTATATGGGCCAGCATGTGGTCCACCGGGGTGTTGGCTCCAAGAAACTGGCTATCCCAGCCGTTGAGCTCAAAGATGTCCGCCACCATTTTGCCGCCGATCTGATGGAATTCGTTAGCCGCGCAGGAAGTGATCACTTTTCCGCCGTTTCGGGAACAGGAGCCTGCTTTTTCAAAAAGCCGGGGATAGACCAGGTTGAGCAACCCTTCGGTGATGGCGGTCACCAAGTGTTCCTTGGCCACCGAGATCCTATTGAACTCCCACAAAAGGCCCACCTCATACAGGCTTTTCTGAAACAAGTCGGCATACAGGGTCTGGATATCGATGTCCCGGTCCAGCAGTTGTTGGACCATACGGCTGCAGGCCCGGCGGTTTCCGTTTAAAAGCAGGGCCAGGTAGTTCTGGTACACATCCTCGGTGATCATTTTTACGCACCTGATCCATGTAGGTCATCCGGGCTGTTCAAGCCGGAGACTCTCAGGTCGGCGTCGGTGATAGCGGCAAATACCGGAATGTTAACGATCAGCCAGTGATAGAAAGGATAAATCTGTTGCCACGCATCCGCGGACAATTCCTGTTGCAGCAAGTCTACCCAGATATTGAGATTGGCGGCCCAATAGGTGGTTTGAAAGCCATGGGACCGATACGCACGGAATACCCAAAGCACGGTTTCCACAAATACGGTGGGGTGATAATCGGAAAACAGAGAGAACATGAACCGGGGAAAATTGCGGTTGTTATCCTCAGCCATTTTTTCATTGCCCTTGCCCACCAATTTCTCAAGATCCGGTCGCGCCATGAGCACAAGGGTACCCGCGGCGGCGACCTGTTCCCATTTATGTCCAAATTCTTCGATGGATTTTTCATCCGGCGATTGCAATCTCCCAGCAGAACTCAACAGCGTATCTTTCATCGCTTCCCCCTGTGATGCAAAGGGTCACAGACTTCTTTCGATGTGGTCTTCATGCCCGCATCCCAATTTCGTAAACAAAAAGGTCGCAAAGAAAAATATATAATAAAATTCACCACACATCTCAACAAATACCCAATAAAAGGGCTATAATCGTGTTGATTCAACAACATACAGATTTTCCGCACATTAGAACCGGCGAACCACGTCGATTTCGCAAGGTGGATTATCGGCAGGTTCAAGTCGGATTGCACGGGGTAACCGTTCACCAGCACTCAGTCGGGCAACCTTTACTTGCACCTGGTGAACATGTAACGTCACTCATCCATGACCTCACGCAGCTTCGTTCCTAATTCCTTTATTGAGAACGGTTTCTGGATGAAATGAACGCCCTGGTCCAGCACCCCGTGGTGGACGATGATATCGGCGGTATAACCGGACATGAACAGGCATTTGATATCGGGGCGGCGGGTCAGCAGGTTTTCAGCCAGGGCACGGCCGTTCATCCCGGGCATGATCACATCGGTCATGAGCAGGTCGATCCGGCCGGAATATTCCCCGGCCAGACGGATGGCCTCCTCCGGGGAGCCCGCGGCCAGGACGGTGTACCCCTGACGCTCGAGCATGATTGAGGTCATGTCCAAGGTCGCCGGTTCGTCTTCCACCAGCAATATGGTTTCGTGGCCCCGCGCTGCCACCTCAACCGGAACCTGTTGCGGCAGAGGCTCGGTTCTGATCTCGGTATACCGCTGCAGGTAGATTGTGAAGGTCGTCCCCTGCCCAGGTTCGCTGTCCACGGTGATGAAGCCGTTGTTCTGGGTGACCGCACCGTACACCGAGGCCAACCCCAGGCCGGTGCCCTGGCCCTGCTCCTTGGTGGTGAAAAAAGGCTCGAACAGGTGGCTGATGGTCTCCTGGTCCATGCCGCGGCCGCTGTCACTGACTATTAGCAGTACGTACTCGCCAGGTGCCGCTCCGGTGTGCACAGCGCACCAGGCCTCGTCGCAGGACGCCATCCCGGTCTTGATGGTGACCTTGCCCGGCCCCTCGATGGCGTCCCGGGCGTTAATGCACAGGTTGGCCAGGATCTGGTCGATCTGGGCGGGATCCATGTTGATCGGATACAGGTCCCGGCCGGGCAGCCAGATCAGGGCGATGTCCTCGCCGATGAGCCGGCGCAGCATACTGAGCATCCCGGCCACGGTCTCGTTGAGATCGATCACCCTGGGGGCAATGGGCTGTTTGCGGGCAAACGCCAGCAACTGGCGGGTCAGGTCGGCGGAGCGCTGGGCCGCCTGCTGGATTCTATGCACGGCCTTATAGATCGGGTGACCGTCTGGCACCTGCTCCAAAGCCATCTCGGAATAACCGAGGATCACGCCCAGCATGTTGTTGAAATCATGGGCCACCCCGCCGGCCAACCGACCGACTGTTTCCATCTTCTGCGCCTGGATGAGCTGCTCCTGAAGCTTTACACGCTCCTCCTCCGCCCTTTTCCGATCGGTGATGTCGATGTGTGTACCCACAGTGAGATCGGTTACGCTTTTGTCCGTGTTCCGCAACGTCTGGCCCCGTGACCAGATCCATACCCATTCCCCGTCGGCGCCCTGAAAGCGGAAAGAATTCTCATATATTCCCACGGATCCCCGGCGCAGGTATTCGGCAAACCTCTCGGAAGCCGCTTGCCGGTCGTCAGGATGGATGAGATTGGTCCAGACCTCGCTCAGATTTGCCCGACCATCCATTTGGAACTCGTCCGGATCGCGCCCAAGCATGGTGAAATATTCGGGACTGCACCACAGGTAGTCTGTATTCTGGTGATACTCCCACGCACCGGTGTTCGACATGGCGATGATGGATCTGTACCGCGCTTCACTTCTACGCAGTTCTTGCTCCGCTTTTGTCCGATCGGTGATGTCGCGGAAACTCCAAACCCTGCCGATTATTTCGCCATCGAGCCTTCGTGGTTGCGAATAGCGTTCAAGCCAACGACCATCAGCAAGTGCAATGACATCAAAACTTATTTCCTCGGGATTATCATACAGGCTTTTGACTCTGGCAAAAAACTCTTCGGAGTTTTGCACATGACCAGCAACATATTGGAGCAGTTTTTCATCATCTCCTTCAAGGGCCATTTCTTTTGGAATTCTCCATAAATCCAGGAACCTTGCATTCCACTGCTCAACTCTGCCCGCCCGGTTGACTGTCAATATTCCGTCCTCGGTTGATTCCAGTGTAGCGGCAAGCAGGGAGACAGATGACTTGAGTGCCTCTTCCGCCCGCTTGCGGTCGGTAATGTCAACAAGGGAGAACTGCATCATCTTCCTGCCTGCAACATTGAAACTCTGCAGATGGACTTCAGCGTCCCAGAGTTCACCTCCGGGCCGTTTATGCAGCCACTCAAAGACAACACTCCCCCTGTCAAGTGCCTGTTTTATGTAGAAGAGAGCTTTTTCTTCCGACGGCGTCCCATCATACTGAACCAATGCCGATACATCCAGAGGGGTCTTGCCGATCGTTTCTTCTTTCGAATTGTACCCGTATATTGCCACAGCAGCAGGATTACAGTCCAGATACTGAAAGGTCTCAACGTCCATGACAACAATCGGAATTCTGGAGCTTTCAAAAACCCTTTTCCTGAATTCTTCGTTTATTTGTAGTGCCTCCACCGCCCGCTTACGTTCGGTGATGTCCTCAAGGGTTTCGACAGCGCCAATCACATTGCCTTGGGCGTCTCTGATAGGAGCCGCGGTGAATGTAAGCCAGGTACCGGAGGCTCCCATGAACGGGAAGAAGTCGGTTGCCTCGTATGCCCCTTTGATATAACGGGACTGTCTGATTTTTCCGCCATATCGCTGATAGATCTGTTCAATATTTCCGTCGACAAGAAGATCCGCCAGGACCGGACGTTTTTCCGGGTAGAATGCACTCCAATGGTTGTCAGTGCCGATGATGTCGGCAGCACTGATCCCGCTGTAATCCTCAATGGCGCTGTTCCAGAAAATGACGCGATGGTCTCGATCGATGACAAACTGAAGAACCGGCACCCCCTCGAGGATGGACTTTACTTTTGCCTCGCTCGCCCGCAACGCTTCCGCGGCCTTTTTCGACTCTGTCACATCCGTATTGAATCCTTGATACGCAACGATTTGCCCATCGTCGGCCCGTACTGCTCGGACATTTCTCGATACCCACAACTCGGTCCCGTCTTTACGGCAAAATCGGCACTCGTGGTTGCACACCTCGCCCTGCTCTTCCATCAGGCGCATGAATTCCCCCCGGTCAATGGGATCAGCATACACCTGGGTGGCAATATCCGTAACCGACTCGATCAGATCTTCCGGGCTTTCGTAGCCAAGCATGCTCGCTGTCGCGGGATTGGCCGCTATGTAACGACCCTCGGGTGTCGAGGAGAAAATGCCGATGGGGGCGTTGTCGAAGATATTTTGAAGATCAAGGGCGGAGAGAGGGCCGCCGGCGGTGCGGGAAGAGGTTGATTTCGGCATGAAGGGTTCCTCGAGATTACAGGTCTTATTGTTGATTCGTTTTCTTGCGGCGGAATCTTTTGATAATAACCTTCACCAGTCGCCCTTCGGGGCGCGCGGATGAACGCGCACGAATCCAGGATGTTGTTTTCTCACGAGATACGGTTCGTATGTGGAACGCCAACAACGATACCGCTGCGGGGACTTGAAGGCTCTCAATGGTATATTTCCTGCCCGACTGCTGACGCTGATTTGACAGCGCAACAAAGAGTAAAAGGGACAGGGCCGTTGCTGGATAAACATAACCTCTTCAAATCGTTATTAAACCGCACTGCCATTGTCCAGGATCTCCCGCACTTTGATAGTCAAGTCGTTCATTGAGAACGGTTTCTGGATGAAATGGACGCCCTGGTCCAGTACCCCGTGGTGGGCGATGATATCGGCGGTATAGCCGGACATGAACAGGCATTTGATATCGGGGTGGCGGGACAGCAGGTTTTCAGCCAGGGCACGGCCGTTCATCCCGGGCATGACCACATCCGTCATGAGCAGGTCGATCCGGCCGGAGTATTCCCCGGCCAGGCGGATGGCCTCTTCCGGGGACCCCACGGCCAGGACGGTGTACCCCTGGCGCTCGAGCATGATTGAGGTCATTTCCAGGGTCGCCGGTTCGTCTTCAACCAGCAAGATGGTTTCGTGGCCGGTTGCCGCTGCTTCAACCCGATCCTGTATCGGCTGGGTCTCGACTCTGGTCTCGGTATACCGCGGCAGGTAGATCTTGAAGGTCGTCCCCTGCCCGGGTTCGCTGTCCACGGCGATGAAGCCGTTGTTCTGGGTGACCGCACCGTACACCGAGGCCAGGCCGAGACCAGTGCCCTGGCCCTGCTCCTTGGTGGTAAAGAAGGGCTCGAACAGATGACTGACGATCTCCCTGTTCATGCCGCAACCATTGTCGCTGACCGCCAGCAGCACATATTCGCCGGGCGTAGCCTCGGGATGAAAGGCGCGCCAGGTCTCGTCAACCGTGGTCACGCCCGTCTCGATGGTGACCTTACCTACCCCCTCGATGGCATCCCGGGCGTTGACGCACAGGTTGGCCAGGATCTGATCGATCTGGGCGGGGTCCATGTTGATCGGATACAGGTTCCGGCCGGGCAGCCAGGTCAGGGCGATGTCCTCGCCGATGAGTCGGCGCAGCATACTGAGCATCCCTTCCACGGTCTCGTTGAGATCGATCCTCCTGGGGGCAATGGTCTGCTTGCGGGCAAACGCCAGCAGCTGACGGGTCAGGTCGGCGGAACGCTGGGCCGCCTGCTGGATGCCGTGCAGGGCCTTGTACATCGGGTGACCGGCAGCCACCTGCTCCAGGGCCATTTCCGCATATCCGAGGATCACGCCCAGCATGTTGTTGAAATCGTGGGCCACCCCGCCGGCCAGCCGACCGACCGTTTCCATTTTCTGGGCCTGGAGGAGCTGGGCCTGAAGCTTCTCATTCTCCGCCGCGGCCCGCTTATGCTCGGTGATGTCCCTGAATTCAGTCACGCGGACCATCTTGCCCTTGTAAGGAATGTTTCTCGCCTCAAGGCGGAGCGGATACTCTTCGCCGTTCTTGCGCAGCCCGAAGGCTTCATAGGGCTGCTCATAACCGGAACGGATATTGTGCAGGACTGCCGGGCGTGATTGTTCGGCTATGAGAAGAAGTCCATCCATGCCAATCAGTTCTTCATGGGTAAATCCGGTCATCGCCGCCAGGCCCTGGTTGCATTCCAAGATAAGGCCCTGGTCGTGGATACCGATACCGCCGAATGAGGCATTGTGGAGGGCCTTGAAACGCAGTTCGCTTTCCCGCAGCTCCTCCCGCTGCCGGTACTCCTCGGTAACGTCCCGAAAGACCAGCACCGCGCCGTCGACCACCCCGGAAGCCTCCCTGATGGGGGCGCAACTTGCGGCAATCCGGTATTCCCTGCCGTCGCGGGTGACGAAGGTGGCATGGTACACCCCATCGACATTCGCTCCCTCGCGTAGTGCCTGGAAGACTTGCTGTGCATCCGTTTCACCCTTTTCGCCATTGATCAACCGGAACACCTCGTGAATCGGCCGGCCGAGGGCCTCTTCACTCTGCCAGCCGGTAAGGGTCTCGGCGGCTCGGTTGAGACTCACAATCCGTCCCTCGTTGTCGCTGGCGATCACTCCGTCGCCGATGGAACGCAGCGTGGCCGAGAGATGCTCTTCACTTTTGCGCAGGGCGACTGTCCGCTCCCGCACCAGCCTTTCGAGCACCTGCCGGCGACGAAGCAGCGCCGTCACGACAACGGCCAACGCAACGGTAAGCAGCAGGCCCACCAGAGCCGCGCTCAGCCCCCCTCGTGCCGGTTGCGCGCGCACAAACTCCGGCCCGGCATGGGCGGTGACGATAAAGGTCTTACCGAAGGCCAGAACAGGCCGGTGCAAGGTCGGTTGCGCAATCGGTGGACTGTCTTTCGTCCAGGAGTGAGCCAGCGGTTCAAAGCTCCCATCGCCGTGGGCGCAGATCAGGTCCTTGGCCACCCAATCATCAACGTCTGAAACAGCCAGCACGTCACCCAGGCGCAGCACGGCAAAAGCCATCCCCAGCGGGTGCCGGTGCTCCGGATCGGCAAAGACCGGCCGGAGGAGCAGCATCCCCTTCTGGTCACCGGTCTCCAGCACCAGTGTCAGTGGTTCGGTGGCAGTTGGCAGACCGGTGCGCAGGGCCTCCTGGATGGCGGCGAGCCGTACCGGTTCCGAACCGATATCAAAACCGATCGCTGTACGTTTGTCTTCCGGCGCCCCCTGGAATACCGGGTAGTATATTTCACGCTCCCCGACGGGCTCGGCCTTCCCGGCGGCGTTCCGCTGCCAGATCTCAAAGCCCTCCATCCCCGCCGCCCGTGCCGCTTGCACGAAGCGCTCTTTGTCTGCCCCGGGGAGAATCTGGACCCAACCCCAGGCATCGACGGCCGGATTCCGGATCAGGTACTCCGTGAAATTCAGGAATGTCTCGGCCGTGACGTGCTCGCTGTTTTCATGGAACTTTGCCAACCCTTCGAGTTCCACATCCCGCAGGCTACGGAAGACTTCAGCGATCACATTGGTCTGGCTTTCGGCCAGAAGTCGAAACGATTCAGCCTGATTTCTCTTGGAAACCCCCTGGGCCAGCCAAGCGATGAGCAGGGTCAGCACCAGGCCGATTGCAACCACCATGATCGTTTCCAGATGCCCCATCCAGCGCGGCGGCTCTTCGAGTCGCGCGCGCCGGGCAAGCAGAAAGGAACCGGCAACAACGATGGCGACCAGCGCAAGCGTCGACAACCCCACGACCAGGACACCACCTTGAGCAGCCACACGCCACCCCCAGGCACGGGCGTCGGTATCCATGCCCAGAACGGCGATGAGATCATTGGTCCGCGGATCCAGAACAGGTATGAGCGAGGAGACCCAAGTCCCCCAGCGGTCGGTCATCGGCCCTACGGTCATGGCGGTTTTGGTCTCGAAAACGCGCAGATCCTCTGGCGAAATTTCCTCGTAGACCTGCCCGGGCGGCGATTCGTCCTCGGATCCGGCGGGTTCACTGTCTATCAGGAAAAAAACCGTCCCATCCAGCTCTTGACCCATGAGATAGACAAACCGGCACTGCGGATCAGCCGTACAGATCGAGGCAAGCTGCTCTTTGAGCCGCAGGTAGACCGGTGACGTCAGATCAGCCTCTGTGCCGGTCAGTGCCCTGAGCCGTTCGAGATTGATGGACTCGGCCACCAATCTCGCCTGCCCGAGATGCTCTTTCCGCAGTGCAAGGTCGGCGCGGTTGGTCAACCACCAGGCGACGAGCGTCCCGGTCACGATGAGGACTGTCAACAGACCCAGGAACAAGTGCCGACTCATGGCAAGATCTTTCATGGTCTGCATGAGTTTCATCTGGCTCTCTCCTTGTTGAACCTCTTGAAGCTAACGCGCTGGTTGGGTTTCTTGCGGCAAACACTCATCTTGACCGACGCCCCCCTGCCCCTGGCAGGTCCGAAGCATCACCACAGGGGGTACCCATGCCTGGAACCAGGACATTTCAAGACAATCCATACAACCCTGTGCACCAATCGTCCGAGAGCGCTGGTGGCCTGGCCGTCGGTCCGAGATCCGTATATTCCCGGGTACAGACGATGAGCACCGTCGTGTCAGCCATGGATGGGCTTTTCTTTTTTTCTGTCGGTAAAGATAAGGGTCACACTGGTGCCCTCCTCCAGATCGACGATAAAACGACCGCCGAGTTGGTGCTGGCCGAGCATGCGAACCAGGGTCATGCCGAGTGTTCTGGTTTTTGTCCAGTCAAATCCAGCTGGCCAGCCGATACCGTTGTCGGCCACCGTGAGGGTGTAGGTATCCTTGTCCCGGTGCAGACGGACCAGAATTCGGCAATCACCCTTGCCGGGACGCGGTTTGCCTTCCGGGAAGGCGTATTTGAGGGCATTGGTCACCAGTTCGTTGACGATCAGGCCGCAGGGAGAGGCAAGATCCAGGGGGATTGTGACCCCGGGGGCATCAACCCGGACGATGATCCCAGGAGAGCCGAAGGTGGTCCGAAGATGGGAAATCAGAGCCTGCAAATAATCATGAAAATCGATGCTAGCCAGTGAATCGGCCCGGTAGAGCTTTTCGTGGACCAGACTCATGGATCGGATGCGGTTGCTCAGCTCGCTGAGGATGACCTGGCCTTTGGGTTCTTCAAGGGTCCGCCGTTGCATGTCCATGAGGCTGATAATGGCGGCCAGGTTGTTTTTCACCCGGTGGTGCACCTCACGCAGCAGGACCTCTTTTTCACCGAGGGCGGTGGCGAGCTGTTGTTCGTGACGTTTGCGCTCGGTGATGTCCACATGGGTGCCGACCAGGCGGACCGGTTTGCCGGTTGCATCGATAACCGCACGGCCCCGGGCAAGCACGTCTATCAGGTGACCATCCTTGTGATGCATTTTGAACTCTGCTGCAAACCGTTCCCGTTTGCCTGCCAGATGTTCTTGCACCAGCTGCCACGTCGATTTGACATCTTCCGCAACGGTCAGTCGTTCCCATTCGGAAATACGATTTTCCACCTCCTCTTCCCGGTAGCCAAACATCTGTTTCCAGCCAGGAGAATAATACACTTCGTCGGTCTCCAGGTTCCAGTCGAAGATCCCGTCCTTGGCCGCCTGCATGGCCAGTGAAAATCGTTCCTCGCTCTTGCCCAGGGCCTCTTTGACCATCCTGTAATGCCTCGATTTCTTGATTAAAGCAAGGATCAGAACTGTCTCAACGATCACAAAGAGCGCCAGGCCGACAATCAGCCAGAGATATTCCCGCAGGGTGGACTGCGGCTGGTTGAGGACGACACTCTCCTTGGGTAGTCTGGCCGGATCGATTCCAAAAAAAGACAATTCCCGGTGGTCGAACATAAAAAGATTCGGGCTGTCCCGAACGATCGGGATGGCCCCTGCCGGTTCACCGTTGAGCACCCGCAGGGCTAACTCGGCGGCGGTACGCCCCTGTTGCAGGCCGGAAACGACCCGGCCACCCACCACCTTATGGCCGAGGACAAAATCCCAGGATGAATACACCGGCAATCGTGCCGATTGGGCGATCAGCTCGGTCATTTCCGGAACACTGAAGGCTTTATCGTGCCGGTCACGATAAAAGGAGAGGAGCAGGATAATGGTTTTGTTTTTATCCAGGCGGGTGAGTTCCTCTCGTAGCTCCTGCTCGCTGAGTTCAGCCAATTCGATGATGCTGGCAAAGCGGCCGCTATAGTGAGATTTGATTTGCCGAAAGCGTTCCAGATTGAGTCGGCCGCTTTCAGTGGAATCACTGACCACGGCAAGGTGTTTGGTTTTCGGTTGCAGGGTCAGGGCGATGTCCAGTGTTCCGGCCAGATCAAAGTCTTCGACAACACCGGTGACAGCGGCAAAACCGTCGATCATGGCCTCCTCAAAAAGGTTGACCCCGCAAAACACCACGGGGACTCCGGGAAAGAGCGAATCCCGCAACAGGAGGATGGATTGAAATGCGGCATCATCACTGACAATGATCACATCCAGGGGCGTTGCCTGGTACTTGTGGAAGAGCAGCTCTCGGAAGGCAGGGAGAATCCGTTCCGGTTGGTGCCGCTTGGCATCAAGGTATTCGATATGGATGTCGATATCTGGAACCGCGCCATGCAGGATATCCACCATGCCGTGGTTGATGCTGTCGGTCCAGGGAAAATCCGGATGATAGGAATGGATGACGAGCACATGTCGGGTGGCAGGATCATCGTGTGCCGCAACCGGTGGAAGACAGGCGAAAAACAGGATGATGCATAATACCAGCGACCTTCTGGTCACGGCGATGAGCCGACCTTTGCCCATTTTTATGTCCCTCTTGCCTGAATGCGTGAGTGTTCGTCCGTGCGTCAGCTTCGTTGTTCGTGGCCGTTCGATTAAAGTACACTTTATCGGACGGTTACTGACAATGAAGATGGCGTGCTGACGGATCCCCCGAAGGGAGGCTGGTGAATTTTTCCCAAGGATCTTGTTACAATTAAAACATGATTACAACAAGATATACCTAAAACAAGCGTCCAGTCGTCACGGATTCAGGTCTTGGTCAATCAAGGATTTCCTAAAGGTATATGTAATTCTCTCATCATTGAGCCGGTCCCGTCAATCTCTTATGTGGAGTGTTGATCAGAAACCATGACAACTTTTTTATTTTCGAAAAGAAAATGGTATAAAAAAAGAGCGGGTACATGCCCATAAGCGCCCACCACCAGGAGAATAATCAGATTATGACTACCACGATATTTTTGACAATTCTCCTTCGCCAGCAGCCCTTCGAAGCGTTCGTTCACGGATCCAGGTATCCCTTTTACTTCACGATGCCCTCTACCCTGCCCCGCCACACTGATCCCCTACCTACCGCCACTGAGAATGATCACTGATGAAATTCCACTGCGCTTCGGTGAGCGGCATTATCGACAGGCGGTTACCCCGCTGTACCAAAGGGCATTCGGCCATTTGCGGCTGCCGCTTGAGCCAAGCCAAGGATATCACCCCGCGGAACTTGGTCACAAATTCCACATCAACACAATACCAGCGCGGATTGGCCGGTTCACTTTTAGGATCAAAAGAGCGATGTTGCGGGTCGAAGGCGGACTGATCGGGGTAACCGGCCCGACAAATGCGCATGATTCCGACAATGCCAGGGACAGGGCAGTTGGAGTGATAAAAAAATGCCAGATCACCGACCTGCATCCGGTCACGAATCATGTTGCGGACCTGGTAGTTGCGAACTCCATCCCAAGGTTCAACCCCTGCTCGTTGCAAATCGTCGATCCCGAACACATCCGGTTCCGATTTCATCAGCCAGTACGCCATGGCTTTCCCTGGGTTGTGAGAAAGATGTAGACCAACCGTTCTTCCGGTATGCTCAATCCGTGACGGCTGGATGCCTGTTTTGGATATATATTACTGTAATCACATTATAATTGCAGAGGAATCCTGGAAAAACCAGAGAAACTAGGGGTCAGATCTTGAATCTTGAATCATCTGAAAAATGGAATAATTCAAGATTCAAGATCTGACCCCAGCTTATACTCGAAAACGAAAAGGGGTTAAGTCAAAACGACTTAACCCCTTGAATTTTTTGGTAGCGGGGACAGGATTTGAACCTGTGACCTTCGGGTTATGAGCCCGACGAGCTACCAGACTGCTCCACCCCGCGTTACAAGCTGAGCATTATAGCAGACTGAGCGTTGCTGTCAACTGTTCATTTCACTTTCTTGGCCTTTTCGCGCAGGACAGTGATTTTTTCCAGGACCACCTCGGGCAAGGGTGTTAATTTTCCCGCACGATTGACACAGGCATGGACAGTACAACCGCGGACCAGGAGTTGGTCCCGCCCGTCCGCCTGGGGACGGGTTATGGCGTAATGGAACCGACAGGTCATTTTGGTGTTGTCCGCCAGGGAAACCGAAAGGGTGAGCAGATCGTCGTAGGCTGCCGGGGCCTTGAAACGGAGATAACTTTCGATCACCGGCAGAATACAGCCCAGTTGTTCGATCTCGCTGTAGGGCATGACCCAGGCACGCATCATCTCGGTGCGGGCGATTTCGAAATACCGGAGATAATTGGCGTTGTACACCACTCCGGCTGCATCGGTATCGCCATAAATCACCCGATAGGAAACGGAAAAGACCGGCTCGGTCAAGCTGACCTGGATATTACTTTTCATCTTTCTCCTGGCTGATGAAGCGGCGGAAAAAGGCCGGTCCGGAAGGCAGGACAAGGCCGGTCCTCTCCACCGCCGCCAGAACATGCGCCTCGGTGTACTCGAGGCCGGAGGGCTGTGCACATCCCCGGGAGTCGTAGAGAAACATCGGCACCGGCCAATCCTCGTGGGTCTTGCGATGCACCGGGGTATAGTGATCCATGGTCACCACCAGCCGGAACGGTTCCCCGCGGCGCTCCATCTCGGCAACGATCGGGGCGACGATGCGTTGATCAAAATCCTCGATCGCCCGCACCTTCTCCCGGGCCAGCCCCTGATGGCCAGCCTCGTCCGGGGCCTCAACGTGAACCAGGACAAAATCATCGCGCTCAAGGACCTCCAGGGCCGCCCGGGCCTTGCCTTCATAATTGGTATCAAGGTACCCTGTGGCCCCCTCAACCTCGACAACCCTGAGCCCGCTGAGTACACCAAGCCCCTTGAGCAGATCCACGGCCGAGATCAAACCACCGCGGATACCATAGCGGCTTTCCAGCGTCTCCATCACCGGTCGTTTGCCTTCCCCCCAGAGCCAGATGAAATTCGCTGTTATTTTTCCCTGCTCCGCCCGGCGCAGGTTGACCGGATGCTGATCCAGAATCGCCGCTACCCTGGTATACAGATCCCGGAAGGCCTCCACCTGCAGATAGGTCTGATAAAATGCGGCAACATCGCCATCGGAATGATCATGGGGGGGCACGGTCCGCCAACCTTCAGGGAGGGAGCCGCGGTACACCAGGAGGTGGCGGTAACTGATGCCGGGATACAGTGTAAGCTGCGCGCTGCCGCACTCCGCCTGCAGGGTGGTCAGCAAGGCACGGCTTTCCGCGGTGCTGATGTGGCCGGCACTGTAGTCCTTCATGATCATTACGCCGCTGCTGTGCCGCTCCACATGGACGAGATTACAACGGAAGGCGATCTCCTCGGCACCAATATCCACCCCCATGCTCGCTGCCTCCAAGGGAGCCCGACCGGTATAACAGGTTTCCGGTTGGTAGCCGAGCAGGGACAGATTGGCGATATCGCTTCCGGGCGGATACCCGGCGGGCACGGTGCGCACCAAAAGCATCTCGGACTGCCTGGCCAATCGGTCCATGGCAGGAGTTGCCGCGGCTTCCAGCGGCGTTTTGCCGCCCAGTTCCGGGACGGCAACATCCCCCATGCCGTCGCCGATCAAAAGAATGTATTTCATGAACTGTCCTGACGACCTACTCGTCTTCTTCGAGAATACGGATTTTGACCACCGGTGCGGTCACGGTTTCCAAGCGGCTGATTTCATCGAGGGCGGCACTGACCGCCGACTCCCTGGCGCTGTGGGTGACGATCACCAGAGGGACCGCACCGACTTTTTTCCGTCCTTTCTGGATGACGGATTCAATACTGATTTCATACCGGCTGAGTATCCCTGAGATTCGGGCGAGCACACCGGGCTGATCAAGGACCGTAAGTCGGAAGTAATACGGTCCATATAACTCTTCCATGGGGGTGATCCGTCGCGGCTTCACCTGATCGGGCAGATAGGAAAGGGGCGGCACCCTGCCAATGGCACCATGCTGCATGTTTCTGGCAATATCGACCACATCCGCGGCCACGGCGCTGCCGGTGGGCACCATGCCGGCCCCCAGGCCGTAGAGAAGGACATTGCCCACCATGTCACCGTGAAAATGAATAGCGTTGAAGGCACCGTTGATCGAGGCCAGCAGATGATCCTGCGGCACCATGGTGGGATGAACCCGGGCCTCGACATGATCGCCGTGATTACGGCTGATGGCCAGGAGTTTGATCCTGCAGCCCAACTCCCGGGCCAGTTCGATATCCATCGGTTCGATGCGGGAAATACCCTCGGTGGCGATTTCATGGTGGGTAACAGGCATGCCATAGGCCATGCTCACCAGGATGGCGAGTTTGTGGGCCGTATCGATGCCTTCGATATCGTAGGTCGGATCGGCTTCGGCAAACCCGAGCCGCTGGGCCTCCTGGAGGACCTCGGCAAAGGGAATGCCCTCGTCGGTCATCCGGGTGAGAATATAGTTGGCGGTGCCGTTCATAATACCCATGATGGAGAGAATGCGGTTTGCCACCAGTCCTTCCCTGAAGGCCTTGATCACTGGAATCCCCCCCCCGACACTGGCCTCGAACCCCACCTCCACTCCCTGGCGGGCCGCGGCGGCAAAGATGTCACTGCCTTCCTGGGAAAGCAGGGCCTTGTTGGCGGTCACCACATGTTTGCCGGCAGCGATGGCCTGGAGAACCAGGGTCTTGGCCGGTTCAATGCCACCGATCAGTTCAACGATGATATCGATTTCCGGGTTGGCAATCAGATCCTCGCCGTTTCTGGTCAGCGGAATGGGACCAAATCGCTCCGGCACCTCGGTGGTCGTGCGGTCGGCGATTCCAGCCAGTCGAAAAATCATTCCCGTGCGCTTGACCAGCCGCTCCTGCTGCGCGAGCAGAACTTCCGCCAACCCCTTGCCCACCGTGCCGAATCCAATCAGTCCCACTCTGATTTCTTTCATGTCCTGCCCCACCTGAAAAAAGTATTGAAAAACATCCTTGCTGACACGCTCAAGACCGGTGTTTTCTACTCTCTTTACCCCTGCTTGTCAAAAAGTATGCGCCACCGCGCCGCGGAGTCCCGCGAAAACCCGGGTCGCTTTTCCACCATCAAATCTCCTGATTCAAATCATCATTTTTCATGGCGTATTCAGGCAAGGTGCTGTATATATGTGCTGTTACTGAGAGATCATTCATTTTTTCTGGTCATTTTTTTAAAACAATATAAAGATGTTATTATCAACCATCACCGATCGGATTTAACCTGGAGGTAACCGGTATGAACATTCTCACTTTCGGCCCCAACGGCAGCGGCAAGGGCACGCAAGGCGCCATCATCAAAGAAAAATACGGCATCGATCACATTGAATCAGGCGCCATTTTCCGCGAACATATCAAAGGCGGCACCGAACTGGGAAAAAAAGCCAAGGCCTTTATCGACCGCGGCGACCTGGTTCCCGACGATATCACCATCCCCATGGTGCTGGAAACCCTTGGAAAATCCAAGGAAAAAGGCTGGCTGCTGGATGGATTTCCCCGCTCGCTGGCGCAGGCCGAGGCTCTGGACAAAGCCTTGAAAGAGGCCGGCATGAAACTGGACTTTGTGGTGGAAATCGTCCTTGACCGACAGATTGCCAAAGAGCGGATCATGGGTCGGCGTCTGTGTGCCAACGACAACAACCATCCCAATCATATTGCCTTTGAAGCCATCAAACCGGTTGAGAAAGACGGTAAGCTCGTCTGCCGGGTCTGTGGCGGTGCCCTGTCCACCCGCGCCGACGATCAGGATGAAGAAGCGATCAACAAACGGCACAACATTTACTACGACGACAACACCGGCACCATGGCGGCGGTCAATTATTTCAAAAAAAACGGGGGCACCAAGGTCATTTCCGTGGACGGCTCTAAAAATATCAAGGAAGTTTCCGAACTGATTATCAAGGAACTGCCGTAACCGTTGCCACCGCTCTGCCACTGCCGTTGAAAACGTTTCCGCTCCTCTGGGCGCGGAAACGTTTTTTTCTTTGCCTGCCGCCTGTTTTCCTTTATGGTCAGCGCCATGAAAACACTTCTTTCAACCAACCTGATCCACTCCATCATGGCCAAGGAAGCCTTTTTCAAAGAGGCTGCAGACAACATCATCCTCCTGACCGAGTGGATATGTGAAGTGTTCGAAGATGGCGGCAAACTTTTGATCTTCGGAAATGGTGGCAGTGCCGCCGACGCCCAGCACCTGGCCGCTGAATTCGTCAACCGCTTCCTCATCAATCGCCGGCCCCTCGCCGCCATTGCCCTGACCACCGATTGTTCCGTTCTGACCGCCATTGCCAATGATTTTTCCTTTGACCTGGTCTTTGCCAAACAGATTCAGGCCCTGGGCAAACCCGAAGATCTGGCCCTGGGCATTTCCACCTCGGGAACATCCGTGAACGTGGTCAAAGCCATGGAGACAGCGCGAAATATCGGCATGAAAACCGCGGCCCTCACCGGCGGCATCTCTCGTCCCGGCGGCGATCTAACCGCTGTCTGCGACCTGGTGCTCAATGTGCCCTCCGACTCCACACCGCACATCCAGGAGACCCATCTCTGGGTGGAACATGTGCTCTGTGAAATCGTTGAAAAAAAGATGTTCGGCTCCCTCTGATCCCTCCTTGCCGATTGGCCCCTGACCTGTCCCATGACCTCCTTGCCCGTGCCGCCTCTCGATTTCACCGACCTGAACACCTATTCCATTCATGACCGTCATTCCAAGGTAACGGTCAGCGATTTTGCCCTCCCCGTTCAGCCGGGGATGACGGTGCGTCAACTTCTCGCCGCGCTGCCCAACCAACTTGCCGGAGTCGATTTTCCCGACCTCGTCCACCGTATCGCCGAGGCCAGCCGGCAACAGCGACCGGTGCTGCTGGGCATGGGCGCCCATGTGATCAAGGTGGGCCTCAATCCGGTGCTCATCGATCTGATGCAGCGCGGTATCATCACGGGGTTGGCCCTCAATGGGGCCGGAATCATCCATGACGCCGAAATCGCCATGGTGGGCCGCACCTCGGAAGAGGTTGCCGAAGTCCTCGGAGCCGGAGCCTTCGGCGCCGCCAGGGAAACAGGCGAAGTGCTCAACCGGGCCATCTCAGCTGGAGCGACCCGGAAAATCGGAATCGGCCAGGCGGTGGGCGAGGTGCTGCTGGCCGGCGACTTTCCCCACAATGACCTGAGCCTGCTGGCCATGGCCCGCAGGCTGGACATCCCGGTCACCGTGCATGTCGCCATGGGAACCGATATCATCCACATCCACCCCAGCGCCGACGGTGGTGCCATCGGCAGTGCCGGCCACCATGATTTCCGGATCTTCTGCCGCCTGGTCAGTGAACTTGAGGGCGGAGTCTATCTCAATGTCGGTTCCGCGGTTCTTCTCCCGGAGGTTTTCCTCAAGGCCCTGACCGTGGTCCGCAATCTCGGCCACAAAGTGCAGCGCTTCACCACGGCAAATTTTGATTTCATCCGCCATTACCGGCCAACCACCAACGTGGTCCAACGGCCCACCCTGGAGGGGGGCAGGGGCTTTCATTTCACCGGCCACCACGAATTGATGCTGCCGCTGCTGGCCGCCGCCCTGGTCGATGAAATTGACAAATAACCAGCGAAACAGTATATGGCCGCTACACAGTTCCCGGAAGGGAGGATACAATGCGGTCATCTGATCGGGATTGAAGTATGAAGACATTGTTACGCATAGGGACACGCGCCAGTCAACTGGCCGTAACCCAATCCACCTGGGTCAAACACCGGATCGAGACCACCTATCCACGGATCCGGGTCGAGTTGACCAGAATCACCACCAAGGGCGACCGGATTCTCGACGTCCCGCTGGCCAAGGTCGGCGGCAAGGGTCTTTTTGTCAAGGAAATCGAAGACGCTTTGCTGGCCGGCGAGGTCGACCTGGCGGTGCATTCCATGAAAGACGTGCCCACCGAGTTGCCGGAAGGACTGCATATCGGTATTATCCCCATGCGGGAAATTCCCCAGGATGCCTTTGTCTCGGCCCGCTATGCATCACTTGACGCCTTACCGCACGGCGCCAAAGTCGGTACCTCCAGCCTGCGGCGCAAATCCCAGCTGGCAGCCTTGCGGCCGGACCTCACCATCGTTGACCTCCGGGGTAATATCGACACCCGCCTGCGCAAACTCGACGAAGGTCTCTTTGATGCCATTTTGCTGGCCGGCGCCGGACTCAACCGGATGGGTCTGCAGAAACGGATCACCACCCTGCTGTCTGCCGAGCAGATGCTGCCCGCCATCGGCCAGGGTTCTCTGGGCATAGAGCTGCGGAGAAGCGACAGCGATCTGCTCCAGCTCCTGCAATTTCTTCACGATCCGGACACAGCGGTCACAGTCGCGGCGGAACGGGCTTTTCTCCTTCGCCTGGAAGGGGGCTGTCAGGTGCCCATCGGTGCCCATGCCCTGCTGACCGCAAACACCATCAGCCTGACCGGACTGATTGCCGGTGTCGACGGTCGACACATTATCAAGGAAACCATGACCGGGCCGGCAGAACAAGCTGCTGCTCTCGGCACCACTCTGGCGGAGTCGCTGCTGGCCAAAGGCGGCAAAGCGCTGCTCGACGCTGTCTATTCACCTCCGCCCACACAATGACATGAATGCCTTTTCTCCCCTTTCCGCTCCAACCTCGACAACACCCGTGACAACCACTGCAACCGCATCGCCCCCAACCCTTGGCAAAGTCTACCTGGTCGGGGCCGGCCCCGGCGACCCCGGATTGATCACCCTGCGGGGCAAGTATCTTCTCGAACATGCCGAAGTGGTTGTTTACGACTATCTTGCCAATCCGAAACTGCTGAGTTACGTCCCCAAAACCGCGGAATTCATCTATGCCGGCAAAAAGGGCGGCGGCCTGCACGCCTTCACCCAGAAGGACATCAACAGGTTGTTGGTCAAGCACGCCCAGCGGGGCAAGACCGTGGTTCGCCTCAAGGGTGGCGATCCGTTCATCTTTGGTCGCGGAGCGGAGGAGATACAGGAACTGGTGGCGGAAGGGATCGATTTTGAAGTCGTTCCCGGGGTGACATCGGCGACCGCCGCCGCCACCTATGCAGGCATCCCCATAACCCATCGGGAATATACGGCTTCGGTTGCCTTTGTCACCGGCCATGAGGATCCCGCCAAAAAAATGTCCAATATCTCCTGGGAAAAACTGGCCACCGGCGCGGGCACCATTGTTATTTACATGGGTATCAAAACGCTGCCGAGCATTACCAGGAAACTGATCGATCACGGCCGTTCTCCCGACACACCGGTTGCCGTGGTCCGCTGGGCCTCGACACCGCAGCAGCGCTCGGTGGTCGGTACCCTTGAGACCATCTGCGAAGTGGTCCAACAGGCGGATATCAAACCACCGGCCCTGGTGATCATCGGTGAAGTGGTCAAACTGCGCTCCACCATTGACTGGTTCGAGAAGCGGCCCCTGTTCGGCAAACGCATCGTTGTCACCCGCACCCGGGATCAGGCCAGCGATCTCGTCGCCAAGCTGGAAGAACACGGTGCGGAATGTCTTGAGTATGCCACCATCCAGATCGAACCCGTCGAGGACTACCGGATTTTCGATGCGGCAATGGCCACCATTGCTGAATACCAATGGATTCTGTTTACCAGCATCAACGCTGTCAGCTATTTTTTCCAGCGGCTTTTCCACCTGGGCCTGGACAGCCGCCACCTCGCCGGTCCAAAAATCGCCGTGGTCGGCCGGGCCACCGCGGAAAAATTGCTGCAATACGGTCTTAAAGCCGACCTTATCCCGGAACAATTCACCGGCGAGGGGCTGGCCAAAGCACTGGTCCAGACGCGGGTGGAGGGGAGCCGCATCCTGCTGCCACGGGCCATGCAGGCCGCCGAACTGCTGCCCGAAACCCTGACCGATGCCGGCGCCACGGTCACCGTGGCGCCGGTGTACCGTAACGTCCCTCCTCCGGGCCTGGGGGACGAATTGCGCCGGCATCTGCTCAGCGGGACCATTGACATGGTCACCTTCACCAGCTCATCGACGGTCGCCAACTTCCTTGCCATGCTCAAGGCTGACAGCAAAGATGAGGCACATGCCCTGTTCAGCAAGGTTCAGATCGCCACCATCGGTCCCGTGACCACGGCCACTGTCCTTGAACACGGTCTGAGCGTTGCGGTCCAACCAGAAAAATACACCATCGCCGACATGGTCCAGAGCATTGTTGCCTTGTACCGCACATCAGCTCCTTCTGCAAACCGCTGAGCCACTGCTCCTGCGAATTGCTCTGCGGAAGAAACAACCGGTCTCACCGGGTCGTGATTCCGAGGATTCTCCGCGCCCAGATGAAGAAATGCCCCTGCTCTGCGCCCGGTGCAACGCTGTTGTCACCCACCAGCGCTTCGCCATACGGATGCAGGGCCGCCATGAACACACTTTTTTCAACCCCGCGGGTATAATCTTCGAGCTGCGGTGTTTCCAGCAGGCCCCGGGGGCCGTACCCCATGGCGAGCCCACCACAGAATTCACCTGGTTTCCGGGGTTTTGTTGGCAGGCAACCCTCTGCACTACCTGTCAAACCCATCTGGGTTGGCTGTTCAGCAACGGTGGCTCTTTTTTCGGCCTGATCAGCACCAGACTTCTCTAACTACCCCCCCTGCCCGCTTTTTATGACAGACAAATTCCTGCATCCGTAAGCGTTCACCCGTACGTCCGTTTTCTTTGTCGGTGACCGTTCGATTAGAATAGACTTTATCGGATGGTTACGGGCAATGAAGATGGCAGGCGGACGGACGCCCGAAGGGCGGCTGGTGCAGGTTATTTTCAAGGATTCCTCAGGAATTACAAGCTGATGACAGTAAGATATATTCCAAAAAATGCGTCCAGCCATCACGGATTCAGTAAAACACTATAAAAAGATCCACGGCTGCATTGTGTACAATATTTTGTATTGTTTTTCGCCTGAGCAGGTTGTATTATATAATCTATAAATGAAATTTTTTGTATACCCCATGCCTGCTATGCTCAAACACATATCAACCATCCCCAGACTGGTTCTGCTCCTGCTCCTCACCGGACCAATCGCCGTTTCCCAGGCGAACGATGACCCTGTAGGCATCGAGACAGGTTGGGACAAGGCCGTCCACAGCCTTCTGGCATCCGGATTATTCGGTTTTGTTGACCAGGAGGACCCGGGACTGACAATAGACATCCGGCGCTCCGAAAACATGCTCAAAGGTCTGTCCCCGGATCACCCGACCCTTGAAGGTCAGGCCATCACCTTTTCCTATGAGGGCTCATCAGGGGTTCTCGGTTTTTCCGCCGGGTATATTCTCACCAGCCAGCCCGATGCTCAGCAGCCAGACACCCTACTGCTGGACCTGGATCCTGCCAACTCCTGGTACCTGGCCCTGGATCTCTCCCGTTCATATCAACTGGATGATAATTTCTCTCTGCAACTCGGCCACAGAACCATGGTAATGAAAAATCCTTTTGACGCCGACGATGGCCATGTGTTCTCCATGCTGTTCAACATTCCCCTTTCCTACAGGAATTTCCTGACCATTGCTCCTGAAATTCAATGGACTCGTCCGGCTGCCGGACTTGAAGCGGCCGAACGTACTCCACCCGGAGCAGGCTTGGGAAAACAGGCGGGGGAGGATGTTTTTTATGGTGGCCTGTCCATTAGTTTTTCGTACTGATCGACAGACAGACCAGACCATGTCCTCATCAAGCCAAGTCGCAAGCTCGTTTCCAACCAGATCACCTTTGTGCACCTTGTGGTGCTGATCAGTTCCCCGCAGCTAAAGTCCAAACCCCTCTGCACCCCACTTAAACTGGAGTATTGCCTTGTCCCCCACGCATCCAAGGCCATCGGCCCATGCCCTGATCCTACATAAGAACGGTGGCTGGCACCTCCCTTTCCTGACCCATCAGTGGCTGATCTGGTTCTGGCTGTCCCTGCTGGTCTGTGCTTCCTGGTCGTCAGCCGCCGAGTCGGACAAGGCCCGGGTTCTTTTCCTGCCCTTCAGTATCGAGATTGCCGGGCCGTACGAACACCTGCAAAACGGGCTGCCCAGCGTGCTTGCCAGCCGCCTGGCCTCCAGGGCGAACATCATTGCCATCTCCCGAACCGGCGCCGACGACCAGATGGCCAAGGCTTTGCAAGCCGGGGAATACATGGTGTTCAGCAACCTGCTCCGCCAAAGCGAGGCTGATTACCTCATCCTCGGAGCGCTGCAATCAACCGGCGCCGGCACTTTTGAGCTATCCTCCTATGTTTTCACCTCCACCCCTGGAGAACCTCCGGAAAAATTCACCTTACCCCTCGTTACTGTTGATGAGGCCCTGACCACCATCGACCATATAGCCTGGGAAATCAGTGGCGCGGTGTTTGCCATGCCACGACCCGAATCACTGATCACTGCCCCTGATAGTGGCGACGACATGCTGGCCTTTCAATCCGCCCATCCGGAGCGGGCTTATCGTCAGGAACAGCTCGGCAGCAGGACACCGGGCTTGGAAATCGAGGGTCAATTCACACTGGTTTCCAGCCTCCGCGGCCGAAAAATGCCCTTACAGGTCATGGATATCAATACCTCTGACCTCAACGGCGACGGACAAGTTGAAATCCTCCTGCTGACCACCAACGCTTTGCTGCTCTACCGGGAAATGGAGGGGCAATTCCAGAAGATCGACGAGATCGATCTGCCGGGCTACCTGCGTTACCTTTCAGTCACCACGGCCGATTTCAACGAAAACGGGATGGCGGAAATTTTTATCGCTGGCAGTAATAACGATATCCCCGCCACCACAATCCTTGAATGGAACGGACAAAACTGGCGGACCTTATGGACTAACCTCACCTGGTATCTGCGAGTCATGGACGTTGGCACAGCACCCCCGATCCTCTTGGGTCAGAAAACACCGAGTGCAGGTTCCGTGTACGAGATGCAACTGGACCCCTCCCAGGGAGTACGACCACTGAGGGAACTGGCCCTGCCACGAGGCATCAACCTCTATGATTTTGCTCAGGCGGACATCACCGGGGACGGCAGCATTGAAACCATCGCTATCGGGGCTGACAACCGGATGCGGGTCTACAATGCCGCCGGCACTCTGCTGTGGACCAGCAGCGACATCCATGGCGCCAGCAGTAATTTCTTCGGTACCTTGAGCAGTACCGCTCAGACCGGTCGAGGAACAGATCCGGAAACTGTCTATATCAAAACCCGGATCGTGATCCAGGATCTCGATGGTGACGGCATCAACGAGGTCCTGGTTGGCCGAAACCGACTGGAAACGGTCCCCTTCATGCCCAATCTCCGCTACTTCGACGGTGCTAGCATTGCCGCCCATAAATGGGAGGAGGGCCGACTGGTCCCTCTCTGGGAAACAAGGAGAACCCCCGGGTATATTGTCAATTACCAGTTGAGCCCCGCGCAAGAGGACACCAACCGCTTCGAGCTTGTCCTGGTCGAAGGGGAAGGCGGCTCCCCGTTCTTCTTCTGGCGCTCTCCCTCTTCAATGCTGGCCAGATTAACCGTGGAAGTACAAAAAAACCTGTGAACAAGAGGTGCGGATTGCCAGGCACCAAGGACCGCATGCAGGGTATGGCAATGGACAACCTCCCAACAACAGGTTCTTTTTTTCAACCCCTCCCTGTGGGGGTAAAAAAAATTTTACTACAGTAAAAAAAACTTGACGTTTGATGCTGCCCGCTTTATTTTACGGATAAATGAGATCTACTCAAACACTGTTTCTTGCAGTCCCGAGAAACGCGTAACTAACACCTGATAAAAGGAGAGGAACATGAAAAAAGTACTCGTAGCAGGCGCTGCTCTGATGCTGGCCGGCGGTATTGCGTTGCCCGCCATGGCTTCCGAGCCCGGCGTGTCGATCTTTGGTGATTCCCGTGCCCGCATCATCTACACGGACGCCTATGACTATAACGGATATGCCAATGAAGGACGTCCTGACCTGAGCTCCAGATTCAACATGGATTCCCGTCTGCGTTTTAATGTCAAGGGGACTGCGGCCGGCGGCGCATTTGTTCACGCCCGGATTCGCGCCATTGACAACCAGTTCAACGGTGACACCCGATTCTCGGACGCCAACAACCTCTGGGCCGATGTCGCCTATCTCTCCATCCCCTTTACCGATGACTTCACTTTTCAAGCCGGTAAATACCGGGCCTTCTACGGCACAGGTTTCTTCTTTGACGATATCGGTGTTTCCGGCCTCCGCGGGATCTACACAAGCGACACCTTCCAGTTCATGCCATTCCTGGATATGGTGGCCGAAGGGCAGCAATCCATCAACCCGACCGACCGGGTGGAGGACAACGATGTCCTTCGCTTCGGTGGTGTGGTTGCAATCCAACCCAACCCCGACTGGGAATTCGGCTTCATGGCCGCGTATCAAACTGATGACCGGGCGGCATTGGCAGTCGAAGATGTCGGCGTGCTACCCGCACCGGATCGAGATGGCTTCATAGGCATGGTGTACACCAAGGGCACCAGCGGCAACATGGCACTGCAGGGTGAATTCGCCTATGTCGAAACAGCCGGCATGATGGACGCCACGGCTGACGACGCCTTCGGCGGCTATATCCGCCCCAGCTTCACCATGGATGCTTTGACTCTGTCCTTTGACCTCGGTTTCACCCAGGACGGCTACGTAGCGGATGCTGCCTATGGTTTTGTCATGATCGGCGGCGAGTGGGCTACCCAGGCCATGCGATTTGGTCAGGAGGGTGACTGGATCTGGGGTGCTTTCAGCAGTAAGTATCAAATCAGCGAAGACCTGTTCGTGGTGGGGAACCTCGTTTATGCCGATATCGACAGCACCACCGCGAGAGGGCTTAGCGATGCATGGGAAGTATCCGGCTTGCTCCAGTACAACATCAGCCCGGGAGCCAACCTGCAGTACCGCATCGGTTACCTGAATCCTTCCTATGACAACTGGAACGACGACTCTGTTTTCGGAACCGTTGCCCGATTCAACATCAGCTTCTAATTGCTTAGAGCATACCCCTCTATGCTCGTAGAGGGTCAAAAAGGGTCCTTCTCTTGAAGGATCCTTTTTTTTTTACTGAGAGTCAGTGTCCGCTGCTTGCAGGATAGCGTTACTCCAGCTACCCTATTAATCAATACAGGCGGCTGTCCATCAGCAAGAGCCCACACCCTTGAGGGTGCGCTACTAGCGCCAACCGCGTGACCGCTTGTTCGCACCCAGGGTTGGCCTCCTACAGCAGGACCGTCCCCCTTCAATTCCTGTACCCTTTGTTGATATTCCCACAAAACCAGCGGCAGCAGCGTGTTATGCCCTTAAACAACCCGGGGAAAGACGACCGTGGCGATGGTCCCATGCCCGTTTTCTCGACTCTCCAACCGCAGGGTGCCGTGGTGATCTTCAACGATTCGTTTTACCAAAGTCAGGCCCATACCGGTGCCGATCATCTTGGTGGTGAAAAAGGGATCAGTGGCTCGGGCAGGATGGATGCTGCCCAGCCCTTCGCCACTATCGCTGATGACAATTGTTACCCGTCCCTCCTCCAGGCGGACCGCAACGGTCAACAGCCCGCCCCGGGGCATGGCTTCAACACTGTTGCGAATCAGATGCACCAGGGCCTGCTGAATCAATCGCGGATCAGCGTTAATCAAAGGATCTTCCTCCGGCAAGAGCACCTCCTGCTCTATTTCCTGTTCGTGCAGAGTATTGAAATGGAGCAGCAGGGAGCGATGGACCAGCGGCAGCAGATGGGTTTTTTCCAGGACCGGCTTCACTTGCTCGACAAAAGTGAACAGGTCTTCCAGAGTCTTCTCGATTTTCTCGGATTCACTGATCATCAGATTGAAAAACTGCAAGGTATCCCTATCCTCGGTCTTACGGGCAAGCAGGCGGGCCGTGCCGCCGATGGCGGTAATCGGATTTCTGATACTATGCGCCAACTGCGCCGCCATATGGCCAACAGTTGAATAGCGTTCCGCCTCGATAAGCAGGTCTTTATTCTTATCCAGCTCTCTGGTGAGAGCTTCCAGTTCCTGTATTTTCCTCTGCATGGCCATGTACAGGTGGCAATGCTCGATGGCCAGACTGGCTTGACCGGCGAAACTTTCCAAAGCACTGATCTGTTCTGTGGTAATCGCGCTGCGGGTCACAAAATGATCGGCAATGATGACTCCCAGGGAACGACTGGGTGAATAGAGGGGGACAATGACAAAGGTATCCTCACCCAACAGTCCCAGCAGTTCTACAGGCACCGGATAGTTGCACTGACCGTTGAGGACATGGATTGATCGCCGTTCACGAACCGCTCGCAGGAGGATATGGTCCGCATCAAGGACGTGCACATTCAAGGCCCGAACGATGCGATTGACCTCGGTATCGGTTTCCAGCCCTTTACTGTGGATGTTCTCGAGAAGATCGTGCAATCGCAGTTCCCGATTGCGGATATCCTGCCAGATACGCCCGCCATCCTCCCGCTTCCCCGGGCCAATAGCCAGCCGCCCCTCAAGGATTTCGCCGGAAGCATCGAACAGGGCAAGAAAAGCCCGGTTATATTGCAGCCCTTCCTCGGCGGTAATCCCCACGAGTATAGCCTGGAGAATCTCATCCAACTCGATGGTACTCAGATAGGCCGTATTCATTTTCATGGCCAATTCATGATTGAACTGGATGCGGAATCTCGCCTCTTCAATTTGACGCTGATAGTGCCTGTTGTTAATTTTCAGCCGGCGTTTTTCCAGGACTTTGCGCAGAGTGGTGAGCAGGTCGGTGAAGTGAACAGGTTTGGTGAGGTAATCGTCGGCACCAAAGCGGAGACAGGCCAGAGCTGTCTGCAGATCCGTCACCGCGGTCAGCATAATAACGGCCAGATCAGGATCATCCTGTTTCAATTCAGGGATCAATTCAGTGCCATTGGCATCGGGCAGTCCGATATCCAGAAGGACAAGAGCAACCTTGCCCGTGCGCAAATACCGTCGTAATTCTTCGGCTGTGGCCGCGGTGATGGAGGCAAAACCCTGTTGCTGAAGAAAATCCTGCAGCAGGATGACAATATCGGCATAATCATCGACAATGACGATAACCTCATCCTTGTCCAGGAGTTCATCATCAGCAATGGACAGCGGGGGCTGGGCATATTTCTGTTCCATCATACCTGCGCAGTGGAAGGGGCTTTTGTTGGTTGCGGGCACCAGCTCCTTTTCTGGTCACTGACAGTTGAACCGAACAAAACGGAGTGTCAGGGAATTGCCGGATGCCCTGTGACCGCCTACAATACAGGATCCTGATGCATCAGACAGGAACACGTGATCGGGTACACCTATTTATTCTTGGGATCGATAACCAGGCATGAAGCCGCAACGTAATGCAGGCCAAGGTATTACAGGGTTTACTTTATTTGTACTCCCGATAAAAACCTGTGTCAAGCAACCAGAACGGTCGTTCCTGATTGCTTCATCGCGCCGGTCGTGGTAAGGACAGCCTGTCAGATCACCGCCAAGCAAGCATAATGGATCAACAAACGCACCATATCACCAACTCCCACCCCGGGGAGGTCAGCGACGACGACCTGCTTGAGGTCATCGCCGACTTTCTCGCCCTGGGTCATGTGGAAAACATTGTCGCCATGTTCCGGCAGGATCAGCGTCTTTTTGCGTGGGCCGGCCGTCTCCTCACCGATAATCGTCTCTCGGTTCGTCTGGGTGTCTCGGTCCTGTTCGAACACCTGGCCGAGATCTGCCCGGAAAAAACATCGCTGGCAATCCCCTCCCTGGAGCGGCAACTTGTCCATCCCACTGACTGGGTGCGTGGCGAAGCCGCCTCGGTCCTCGCTATTATCGGCAACGATGAGGCCTTATCTCTTATCCATCCCCTGGTGAACGATCCTTCTCCCCAGGTTCGAGAAGTCGCCCGCGATATCCTCGGAATCTCTCCGCATGGATAGCTTGTTCGGGCCTGAAGGCCTCCTGGCCCGCCAGGTGCCAGGCTACACATGCCGCCCCGGTCAACTCGAAATGGCTCGAGCCGTGCACAATCTGCTTGCAGTGCAGGACACCGACGAGCCCATCGAGCAAGCGACATCCCTGGTCATTGAAGCGGAAACCGGGCTGGGAAAAACCCTGGCCTACCTGATACCCGCGGTGCTCAGCGGGCGTCGGGTTGTGGTCTCCACCAACACCCGCAACCTGCAGGACCAGATCCTCGAGCGGGAGGTCCCTCTTATCCGCCAATATATCGCCCCGGAACTGCGGGCACTGTGCGTCAAGGGCCGACAGAATTACCTCTGCCTCCATCGGTGGCGGCAGTTGGCCGCTGGCGGTCAGCTCGACCTGTTCGAAGAGAACGTAGAAGCACGCATTGACCAGTGGGTCAACAAAACCGTGCATGGTGACCGATCCGAGCTGGGATGGCTGTCGGCGACATCGCCCCTCTGGCAGAAAATCTGCTGCCTCTCCCATTCGTGCCTGGGCAGCAACTGCCCCGAGTCCTCAGCGTGTTTTCTCAACCGCCTGCGCCGTGATGCCGCCGCCAGCCGGCTGCTCATCGTCAATCATCACCTACTGTTCTCGGATCTGGCCATCCGTAAAACCGGGTACGGAGAGGTTCTGCCCCGCTACGACAGCGTTATCTTCGATGAAGCCCATCACATCGAGCAGGTTGCCACCACCTTTTTCGGCTTCACCTTTTCCCGCTACCAACTCATCGAGCTTGCCGGCGATGTCGAGCGCAGTGCCGATAACAAAGCCGGTGGAGAGCAGAAAAAACAGCTCCTCCAGGCCGCAAATCGGCTGCTGGCCGCGGCGGAACGATTTGCCGCTGCCTTCCCTCCGGCAAAAGGACGTTTTCTACTCCAGTCTCTGCCCAGCCAGTCGACGGCAATCACCACCATCCGTGACGATCTTCAGCTAGCATTGCACCACCTGGAGAAGATCCTCGCTACCATGCCAGCAAACGATGGCCCCTGGAGCCTGTATCTTGACCGGACCCTTGACCTGCAGGCTCGCCTGGAAATGATCCTGGCCGAACAGTTTGACGACCTGCCGGTCACGGAAATACGCTACACCTACTGGTATGAACGTCATGAACGGAATCTGAGTCTGTTTGCCACCCCGGTGGATGTGGCCCCGGAACTGCAAACCACCCTGTTTGCTGCAACAAGCCGGTGTCTCTTCACCTCGGCGACCCTGACCACCGGCTGCAGATTCAACTATTTTCTTGAACGACTGGGCCTTGCCGGGGACACACCCACCCTGGCGCTGGCTTCTCCCTTCGATTATCAGCAGCGCACCCGTATTTTTATCCCTGCCGCCGACTTTCCCGAGCCGGCGGCCCCCGGATACCTGCAGGCGCTGCACAGCTGCATGGAGACACTTATTGATCACGCCCAGGGACGTACCCTGGCCCTGTTCACCTCGTTTCAGGCCATGAATCAGGCCTGGCAGAATCTTCGTGACCGCCTGCCGTATCCTGTCCTGGTGCAGGGCGAAGCACCCCGGCGTGTCCTGCTTGACCGATTCAGCCGGACCACCGAGTCCATTCTCTTTGCTGTTGCCAGCTTCTGGGAAGGGGTCGATGTCCCGGGGGAATCACTGAGCCTGGTCATTATGGACAAATTACCCTTTGAAGTGCCAAGCGACCCTGTTATCATGACTCGCATCAACCGGATAAAAGCAATGGGAGGCAACCCTTTTGCCGACTTTCAGGTCCCTCGGGCCATTCTGACCCTGCGACAGGGGGCCGGGCGGCTGATGCGCACGGCAAATGACCGGGGCGTGATCGCCATCATGGACACCCGTTTGTTTACCAAGGGATACGGACGTCTGTTTCTCAGCAGTCTCCCCCCTGCCCCGGTGACCAGGGACCTCGAAGAGATCGCGGATTTCTTTCAAGGCAACCCGGCAGCCGACAACCGGCAGACCCGCGCTCATCCTGAAAAAGCCACTGCCAACAGACCCCTTCGTACCGAGGACGACCCCCTCTTCGAGCTGTAAGCCAACAACCATGAATCCTTCTGCTCCGGACCAATTCTCCGCCCTGCTGGCCGCCGCCGCAGCAATCGGTGCCCGCACGGACACAGCTATGCGCTCCGACCTGGAGACAGCACTGGCGGACTGCGATCCACTCCTGATCGAAGTGCTCCACTACGCCCTTTTTAATGGCGGCAAACGAATTCGCCCCTTGCTCACCGTCCTCTGTTCGCGCTGCTGCGGGCGGGACGATGCCCCTTTGTATCTGCTGGCGGCAGCCTTCGAGTATCTGCATGTGGCCACCCTTGCCCACGATGATGTCATTGATCGGGCCGATCATCGCCGCGGTCGCCCCTCGGTGGCTGCCCGTTTCGGTCCCACGGCAGCGATTCTGGCCGGAGACTGGCTGCATGCCCGCAGCATGCATCTCATCGGCCGACTGGCCGGAGCAGACGGGCTGGACATCTTCTGCGCCGCGACAGCGGCCATGGTCAACGGAGAATTTGCCCAGTTACGACACATCGCTGATCTCAACACCAAACAGCACCACTATTTTGCCGTCATTCGCCAGAAAACCAGCAATCTCATCGCGTCCGCCTGCTCCATCGGCGCCCTCTACGCCGGCGCGGATAGACGACAACGCGATGCTTTGGCAACCTATGGGGACCGGATCGGGGCAGCTTTTCAAGTGGTGGATGATCTCCTCGATTTCAAAGGAGAATCGGGCACCACCGGGAAAAAAACCGGCAACGACTTTGTCGAGGGAAAAATGACCCTGCCGGTACTGCTCGCCCTCGAAAAAGCCTCAGCTGAACAACGGCAGGTCATGAAAACACTGTTGGAGGGCGATCGTAGCCAGGTGGAAGCCCTGGCCCGAATCCATGCCCTTGTCGAGGATCTGGACGGGTTCAAAGGAGCTGCCCGGATCGCCCGCCGGTTGATTGATGAAGCTCTTGAGCCCCTGGCCATTTTCTCCCGTGGGCAGCAGGAGCAGGAGAACACCGAACGACTCAGAGAGCTGGCCGGCTTTATCCTCGCCAGAAAAAAATAATTGTTCATCATGATGGTCAACAAATCCCGTACAGCTGTCTGGGTTGCCGTGGTTTTGTCCCTGCTCGCCGCCATGCTGCTCTCTGGCTGCAACCCTTTCCAGGAGCATGCCGAGCAGAACAAGACCGATGCACGGACCGGCGGGGTAGTGGCCACCCACCTGCTCGTTGCCCCCCTGATCATCCATGCACGAGCCGGCAAGCCGCGGAATGCGGAAAACGAAGCCGTATCGATTGCAGAACCAGAGCAGCAGCACAAGGCTATACAGTCTTCACCAGCACCCAGAATCGCCATTATCATCGATGATATGGGCTTCCATCGCCAACTCGGTGATCAGCTGCTGGGGCTTGATCTCAACCTGTCCTTCTCTTTCCTGCCCCATGCACCTTTCACCACGGAGCAGGCCAGGACCGCCCATCGAGCCGGTCGCGACGTCCTGGTGCACCTGCCGATGGAACCAAAAGATATTTCCTGGGACCCGGGACCGGGTGCCCTGATGGTCGTTGATACTCCCGAGGTGATCAGAGAAAAAATCGAAAAGATGCTGGCCGCTGTGCCGCATGCCATCGGCGCCAACAACCATATGGGCTCCCGCTTCACCGAAGAACAAGCAGCAATGCGCCTGGTCATCGCCACCCTGCAGAAGCACTCCCTGTTTTTTATCGATTCCTTTACCAGTATCGATTCACAGGGATTGCAGGCGGCACAACGTTCAGGCCTGCCCTCGGCGCGGCGCCACCTCTTTCTCGACAATGATCAGGACCCGGACCTTATCCTTGACCAGATTGTTAAACTCATTGCCCTGGCGCGCCAACAGGGAACAGCCATCGGAATCGGTCACCCCTATCCGGCCACTCTCAAAGCCCTGTATCGGTGCCAGAAAACAATCTGCCGGGAGATCGAGGTTGTTGGTGTTCATCAACTGGTCCGCTGAACGGTGACCAGTCTGTCAAGCCATCTCAATGCCCCGGAGCAGTCCAGGGTCACAATTCCAGATCAGGAACGAAAAAATTGATATGCTCTTCCTTTCCGTCCATTTCCTCAACCGTATCGGCCCCATGTTGCCGCAGCCAGTCGACGACCTCCACCACCAGATGTTCCGGCGCCGAGGCTCCGGCACTGACACCCACCCGTTGAATGCCGCTGAACCAATGCGACTCGATCTCGCCGGCATGGTCGATGAGATGAGCAGAAACACCCCGCAATGCCGCGACCTCGCGCAAACGGTTTGAGTTGGAACTGTTTTTCGACCCGACAATGAGGACCAGCTCGACCCGGTCCGCCAGCAACCGGACCGCAGCCTGCCGGTTGCTGGTGGCATAGCAGATATCGGTCCGGTCCGGTTCCGAGATCAACGGAAAACGCCTTCGGAGAGCGGCCAGCATCTCGGCAGTATCGTCAACGCTCAAGGTCGTCTGGGTCACATACCCCACTTTGGCCGGATCAGCCACCCTGAGGTCAGCCACCTCAGCCGGGGTTGAGATGACATGCACCCGGCCGGTGGCCTGACCACAGGTGCCTTCAACCTCGGGGTGTCCTTTATGACCAATGACGAGGATATCGTAGCCAAGCTCGTTGAGGTGGACCACCCGCCGATGCACTTTGGAGACCAGGGGACAGGTCGCGTCGATGGTGCGCAGCCCCATGGCCCGTGCCTGATCCTCAACAGTCCGTGACACCCCATGGGCACTGAAAATGCTCACCGCACCACGGGGGATATCCTCCAGTTCCTCGACAAAAACGGCTCCGCGTCTGCGCAGGGCGGCAAGAACATGGGTGTTGTGGACAATTTCATGGAGAACGTACACCGGGGGGGCGTAACGCTCGAGGGCTCGATGAACGATGGCAATGGCCCGGTTGACCCCGGCGCAGAATCCGCGTGGCCTGGCAAGCAGAACGTTCATATCACCTCTCGGTTTTTTTCAGCGCCTCGGCAATGGAAAGTGGGTAGGGATGGTGTTGACGCAGAAAGACCGGCATATTGTTGCGTGCCTCCCTGGCCTCATCCATGGTGTCGTAGATACCGTAAAAGATGAACAGTGTCGGTGGGGTGGTTTTTCGGTTGAGGATATAGAGTTGGTCGACGATCTGACGGTAGTCTTCGTCAACGAGCATCCTGGCCACACTGGTCTGTGCCTGCTCCGAAACCAGCATCATCAACTGAATGGTGTACCCGCCCCGGTAGGCGCCGGCTAACCACCCGGCGCTGGCCCTCTGCCGTTCTCGAACCAGAAGGTCACCTTCGGATATTTCCTGTTCCGTCACCGGTCGCATGGCCTGGGCCTGGAGAACCGGTACAGGCTCCTCCACCGGGGTGACGATGGGTGACTCCCGCTCAACCGCCTCAGGATCCGTAACAGGGGTTTTGTCCTCCGTCACCTGGCTGGGAGGTGTTTCGACCTCCGCCAACTGGTCTGGAGGTACTGGTTCTTCGGGAACGGAGGGCAAGGTCTCCTCGATGGGTGGTTCAACGCTGACTGCAGTTGGTACAATTTCCTCTTCAGCGGTCCCGCCGAGCATGAAACCGATCAGGAGACCAATGACCATCAGACAGCCGAGGCCGGCGGCGAACCTGTTGCGCCGGAGCATTTGATAGATTCCTGACATCCGGCTCTCCATCCGCAACCCTTTGTCGGTCTGGGAATCGACGTGGTCGAGCAGCACCATGAAGGATTTTTCCGAACAGGAGACCTGCAGAGACTCTTCCGCCAAAATATTGATCATCCGGGGGTTCCCCTGAGAGGATGCAAAAATTTTGGCAACCGCTCCATCGGTGAACACATCACCGTGGCGATCGACACTGAGACCGGCGGCCTGCAGGCGAAAACGAAGATACTGTGCGGTTTCATGTTCGTTCAACGGCTGCAGGGTGTAGCTGGTATGGGTATCAACCGTGGCGGTAAAGGCGGCGAGTTGTTCGAAATTGGCATCTAGACCAGGCCGGCCGCTGAGCACCACTGTCAGGCCGAGACCCTTCCATTTCTCACTGACATTGCGCACCAGGCGCTCTAAAGTAGCGAGGAATAATTTTTCCGCCTCGTCAATGCACAAGACCGTCTTCCTTCCCGCTTCCTTACGCAGGCGCAGGAGGCGCAGCATCTCATCGGAAAAGCTGATCCCTTCATGCCCACCGCTCGGATCCATGCCGAGATCAAGGCAGACTATCCGCAGCAGATCATCAAAAGCCCCCACCGGGTTGTCAATATAGACGACGCCGTACTGACCGGGCAGCCGATTGATAACCGCTTGACAGATCAAGGTCTTACCATACCCCTCACGGCCGATGAGCCTGATTATTGGTTTACTTTTGAGGATATCGAGAATCAGTGACTGGCGCACTTCTTCTCGCCCGGCTTCCGGAAAAAAAATCTCCGGATCCGGTTCCTCACCAAAGGGGGACTGACTGAGATGAAAATGTTCAAGATACATAAGCGTTCAGATGGACATGCAAAAAAAAATCGGCGCTGGTCTCGGGGCCTGAACAAAACGGCTGGCAGGGGCTTGACAGTGAAAAATCACGTGGCCAATCAGTCGAACCAAAAGGTATACGTTCACCTGGATCCGTGAGCGTTCGTCCGTGCGTCAGCTTTGTTGTTGGTGACAGTCCGATTAAAGTACACTTTATCGGACTGTTGCGGGCAATGAAGATGGCGTGCGGACGGATGCTCCGAAGGGCGGCTGGTGATGGTTCCTATCAAGGATTCCACTGCATTTATAATATGATTACAGCAAGATATATCCAAAAATAAGATCCAGCCGTCACGGATTCAAGGTTTCTCATTTTCACTGATACGGCCATCATGTCCGCCAATGAATAGAGCCACATCCTGCCCATGGCGGTAACGCATCAACAAGTCGATTGATTATCAATTAGTTACCGCTTCCTGTAAACCTCTTTTTAGGCCAATTGATGAATTTTCCAGACTTCATGCACCATGCACCTGCCTGGATCCGTGAGCGTGCATCCGTGCGTCAGCTGTATTGCCTGTGATCGTGCAATAAAGTACACGTTATCGGACGGGTACGGATAATGAAGATGGCGTGCGGGATGCTCTCATTTTTTGCCCTATCGTTCAACTGGCTGCGGAAACGACAGAACGGAGTCGACAGAGTTTCGCAACCAAAGCATGCCTTCATGCTTGCCTTTTTCGTGTTCCACGGTAGGATTTCACCCGACACGCTTCAATTTTCCTTGACCAGACCCAGTTATGCCCGTTTTCCGCCTCATTGACGCTCATATTTTTCCGGATCCGGAATTCGCCGAACCCGACGGTCTCCTGGCTGTGGGAGGGGATCTCAATCCAGCCCGCATCCTCACTGCCTACAGCCAGGGCATCTTTCCCTGGTATGCGGAGGGGGATCCCATCCTCTGGTGGTCACCGGCCCCACGCCTGGTCCTCTTTCCCAACGAATTCCATCTGCCTCGACGATTACTGCGCACCATCAAGGCCGGCAAATTCACCGTGACCACGGACACCGCTTTTGAACAGGTCCTAACAGCATGTGCAACAGCTTCAGGCCGCCGGGAAAAAGGGACCTGGATCACACCGGAGATGCAACAGGCGTACATCCGCTTACACGGACTTGGCTTCGCCCACTCCGTCGAATGCTGGCGGGAAGGTGTTTTGGCTGGAGGGCTGTACGGGCTCTGCCTGGATCGAATTTTTTTCGGTGAATCGATGTTCACCATGGAGAGAGATGCATCCAAGATAGCTCTGGCTTTTCTGATCGATCAGGCCCTTCACCTTGATATTGCCTTGATCGATTGCCAGATGACCACTGAACATCTGGTCCGGTTCGGAGCCCGTGAACTGTCCAGGGAAACATTCCGTGCCTATCTTGATGCCCATATCAATGGTTGCCTGCCTCAAAAGAAATGGCGCCTGCCACGGACCGCAAAGGAGTAATAAATCCGGGGAGGCGCCATCGGCGAACAAGGTCGAACATCTCCGATTCCAACCCCTGCATACGGCAGAGATCCTGGACTCTCAAGATTTTTTTACTATAAACACCACAGAGTGGCAGGTCAAGTCACCAACTGTTCGTGCGCGGCACCACCTGCGTCGTCATTGCTCCAGTTCAAATTCATACCGCAGGCCGGAACGTTCGAAATGACGATTGATTTTCTTCAACCCGTACAGGTTGGTCACCCTGAAATTGATTTCCCAGTCACCCACCATGGCTGTTCCCTTACCAAGATAGACGACATCAACGACCTTCATCTCCTCTGGGGCCACGGAAAGCAGCATGAGCAGCCGATTTCTGCTTGCCTGCATGATTATGATTTTCTGAGCCTTATCGATCCTGGTCCCTTTGAGTTTCCAGCGGACTTCCACCGCATCCTCCCGCTGAAAATTGATCTTCTGTAACTGAGCGCAATCTTTGCTGTGCAAAGACAGTCCCCGCTCACTGAGCAGCCCGACCAGGCCTTTATCCAGAGGGCCGGGCTTGCAGCAGGCCGACGATTTAATCACCACCGGATCCACGGTGGCCAGATCGACCCGATTAAAGACTCCGGTGGGTTGATACAGCGTCGGGCGGCCAACATAGAGACCATGACGGATCTCATAAATCAATTCGCGCAACCGCACTCTCCCCTCGCCCACCTGCAGGTACAGCTCATCCAGGGTATCGATCCCGAAATATTCGAGAATGTCGGCCATACCTTTTTTTTCCACGATCTCAAACGGCACGCCATAGCGCCGCAGTTCCTGTGCCAACACCGTCTTCCCTATCTGGTGGGACACAGCCTCCCGCCGCAACCGGAATGCCTTGGCCAGTTCGGACCTGGCCTTAGGGGTCTGACAGAGTTTCTGCAATCCAGGCTCAAAGTGCACCTGTTCCTCCTGACGGATAACCTTGATAACATTGCCGTCACGGAGTTGATGCTCAAGGCCGACCTTCTGCTTGCCTATCATGCCACCAATGGCGGTATGACCTATGGCGGTATGCACCCGAAAAGCAAAATCAAGGAGAATGGAATTAACCGGCAAGCAGATAAGATCACCCTGGGGTGTGTAGGTGTAGATTTCCTTACGGCCGCTGGCGGCAATCATGTCCCGGTAGGACACTGAATCGTCGCTGCCGAGAATGTCAAACATTTCCTGGATTTCCTTGACAAATCGTCCCCGGCTTTTGCCATCAGCTGTCCAATCACGGACCATGCCGCGCTGGGCTCGGCGGGCCATTTCTTCGGTCCGGATCTTGAAAAGATATTTACGCCCATTGATATTGGGTCGGGCATGCAGCCCCTGGTATCCGGATGGTTTGGGACTGGCGATAAAATCCCGGATGGTCCGGGGGATGGGCGGATAGATTTCATTCAGGACACCCAGGGCCTGATAGCAACCATTTTTGGTTTCCATCAGAATAAGAAATTCCTGAGGGCTCTCGATCTCTTTAATCAAAATTCGGTTGCGGACATCATAATATCCCCACAACCCCTTGGTTCGCAGGTGGATCTTGCCGGCCAGTCCCCCTTTTTCCAGCGCCTGCTGCACATTGTTGATAATCTGCAGCACTTCAGGATCATTGCGCAGACTGTTGATATGCATCTGCAATCGGCTGCCTTGACGCGGAAACTTATACGCCAGCGCCAGATTGTACAGTTCCCGCTTGATGGCGAACAGTCCCAGAATGGTGGCCAACGGAGCGTAGATATCCAGGGTTTCGTCGGCAATTTTCTGCCGTTTGTGGCGGGGCATACTGGAAAGGGTGCGCAGATTATGCAAGCGGTCGGCGAGTTTGACAATCATAACCTCCAGCTTGGCCGCGGCACCACTGAATATTTTCCGATGGACCAGTTTTTTGAAGGTTTGCCGGTCACCGGTATAGTGCGTTACCTTGGTACATCCCTCGACAATGGCAGCAACATTGGCACCGAATTTTTTGCCGATAACTTCGGTGGTTACCTCCGGAACATCCTCGACGGTGTCGTGGAGAAGTGCCGCCGCCAGAATTTCAGCATTGCGGATGTCCAGTTCTTCGGCAAGAATTCTCGCCACCGAACAGGGATGCATGATATATGGATCGCCGGAACGACGCCATTGCGCACCATGTGCCTCGAGAGCGAAATCGAGTGCGTCGCGGAAAACCTGGGATTCAGGACCTTCGCCGATAAAAGCGGCCATGACCCGACGGTACCCGTTGATGTCAAATTTTGCGTACTGCATCCGCCCAGTATGTTCCTTGTGACCGTTCATCACCGGCATAGGTGATCAAAACTCTAACCCGGCAATACCCGCCGGTCTTTTCCTTTCCTTGCCCGCTGAATAGTGTATGATTCATTTTTTTACACTCAATGAGCAATACGTACTGTAGCAGATCACCCATTGCGGACAAAGTGAAATCTTCTTCCTGGCAATATCCAGACAAGCAATGACGAGGCGACAAGAAAAGATGGCCAGAAAAATCCACCGTGGCAAAAAAAACACCGGTCCACGAAGAAACAAACGGCAAAAAAGGGATGAGAGAGAAAAGACAACCATGTTGCAGTCAAAAATCCTCACCCTGCTTGCTGAACACGACCAGGCATTGACCATCACCGCAATCATGGAAAAGCTGAGGTTCTCTCCCGATCATCTACCCCTCCTGCACAAAGCTCTGCTGTACCTGGTCGAAAACGGTACCCTCGAGAAAAAAGGCAGCCGGTTTGGCCTGCCTGCCCAACCGGCGGCACTGTCGGCCACTCTGGACCTCAATGCCAAAGGATTCGGTTTCGCTCTGATCGAGGGAGAAGACACGGGCGGCAGGGATGTCTTTATTCCTCCGCACCAACTCAATGGAGCCAGCCATGGCGACCACATCCTGGTCATGATCACGGGAACATCGCGCAACAGACGTGAAGGTAGGGTGGTACGGATTGTCAGCCGGGCAGTGACCCGCCTTTGTGGTCTTTTCACGGCAACAGCCAAAGGCGGGCATGTCCTGCCCGACGATAACCGCCTCCCCTATACGCTACTCATTCGTGCTGGTGATGACCGTGGAGCTGCCGATGGTGTCGCCGTACTCGCGGAAATCACTGATTACGGATCAGAACGTCAGGGTCCGTCGGGCCGGGTTGTAGAAATTCTTGGCGATCCCCGCAGCGTTGCCGTGCAACTTCGCATGGCGATCTTCCAGTCAGGCCTTCGCGATCGCTTCCCGGCCGAAGTCGAAGCTGAAGCCGCGGGGCTGACCGCTGTAACCACCTGTAGTGGGGACCGTGTTGATCTCCGCCATCTGCCTCATGTGACCATTGATGGTGAAACAGCCAAGGATTTTGATGACGCCATCTGCGTTGAAAAAACCACTGAGGGATTCACGCTCCATGTTTCCATTGCCGACGTTGCCCATTATGTCCGCCCTGGTTCCCCCATCGACCGTGAGGCCTATCTGCGGGGCACAAGTGTCTATTTGCCGGACACGGTGCTGCCCATGTTGCCTGAACGGTTGTCCAACGACCTTTGCAGTCTCGTTGCTCATCAGGACCGTCCAGCCTTCACCGCCACCCTCACCTTTGACCATCAGGGACGGCGCATTAGCCAGCACTATAGGAAAAGTATGATCAGAAGCCGGCAGCGCTTCACCTACACCACGGTCTATCAATTGCTCAACCGAATTGCCCCTGAGATGCAAGCCCCCCACGCTGACCTGCTGGCGATGCTCGACCAGGCCCGACAATTGACGGCCCTGCTCAAAAAACAACGAATGGCCCGGGGGAGCCTGGAGTTTAACATCCCTGAACCTCAGGTGACTCTGGAAAACGACCACGTCGCCTCCATTTCTCTGGCCGAACGGAATGAAGCCCATATGCTGGTGGAGGATTGCATGCTCGCCGCCAACGAGGCTGTCGCCGAAACCCTGGCCAAGGCGCAACAAACGGTGCTGTTTCGCATCCATGAATACCCTGATCCAACAAAACTGGAGGCTTTCACCGATACCGTCAGGGCCCTGGGGTTGATTATCCCCGAGGCCGAGGTCAACCCTGCCTGGTTTGCCCGGGTCATTCGCCAGGCCCACAATGCTCCGGCTGAATACATCGTCAACACCCTACTGCTACGGACCATGCAGCAGGCCCGATATTCCCCTGAAAATGTCGGCCATTTCGGCCTGGCTGCTTCCTTTTATCTCCACTTCACCTCGCCCATCCGGCGCTATCCGGACCTGATTGCCCACCGGGTCCTTCACGCCCTGCTTACCGGGCAGTCAAATGAAATCCATGATCTTCCCTGCCCGGAGGAGGACAAGGATCCTGTCCGGGCTGGTCTTCATCTGTCCCAGTGTGAACGGAAAGCCATCGACGCTGAACGGAATGCCCATGCGCGCATGGCCGCCCTCTTCCTACTCGATCGAATCGGCGATCATTTCACGGCGATCATTTCCGGTGTGACCTCGTCGGGCCTGTATATCGCCCTGGATGGCAACTTCATCAGCGGCAGTATTCCCCTGAACTCCATGACCGATGATTACTACCTCTTCGATGCCCGTCGGCACCGATTGATCGGAGAGCACAGCAATACCGTCTATCAACTGGGGAACCGGGTCATCGTTCGGCTCGATCATGTCGACCTGGCCGGCAAACGGCTCATTTTTTCCCTGACATCCGGAGAGCAAACCGATGAAGGTGACTGACCCGGTCCACTGCCCTTGTTTCCCTTGACGGAACCCGGCAATTCAAATAATAGTGTGCAATCAGCGCCAGGGAGAGCCATTCAGTACCCGCAGCCGCTCACAGGATGAACAGTGAACGTTGGTCACGCCCCATTCCTGCTGCCATACATCAGTGCCGAATACGTGAAGCGCTGGCCATCTGTCAGCTGATCCCGGGACGCTGGACGAGAGTGCTTCTACCATCATTTATTCCATTTTGAGGTATCCGTATGGAAGACACCAATTGGATTGCGGCCATAACCACCAATCCTTTTTTCCGCGGCCTGGCCATTGGTCTGCTGGTCGCACTCATTCTGTGGTTTCGAGGTATGCTCAAAACCCGTGAATTGCAGCGTAACCTGAAAAAACTGCGCGAACATCTGCATATCAAGCTCGAAATCGATTCCGAGGAAAACGAACGACGCAAGGCGGAACGGGATAAAATCACCCAGGAACGCGATAACCTCCGCAACATGGTCCAGGTTCTCAACCAGAAACCCGGACGTCAGGAGTTACGCCAGGTGCAGGTCTATCAGAAAGCCATTGAAATGATGTTCGAACGATCACCGGGCTTTGCCCCTGCCTGGCAGATCACGGTAAAGGAAGCTGAAGAGGACATCAAGCGGGCGGAGCGGGGTATTATTCCCTTTTTTAAACGTATGACCGGCAACGCATCAACGTCACCGGAAAAACCGTCGAAGAAGAATCTGGAACTCGAGCAGACCACCGGCAACTGAACCGACTGCATGCCGGTCATGGTGGATGAACAGATGCATACGACCGATTGCGGCCGCACAGGTATCATCCTGGTGCGACCGAGGTATCCGGAAAACATCGGCGCATCGGCACGTATAGCCCATAATTTCGGTATTACCGAACTCATCGTCGTCTCCGATGCCATGTTTGACGAAGAACGGATGCTGAAAATGGCAACGCATAAAGCCGCCCATCTCATTGAGGAGATGAAAATCTGTCGGACAACAGCAGAGGCGGCGCAACCTTTTCATATTCTGGTCGGTGCCACCGCCCGGCAGGGCAGGCATCGGCTCAGGGAACAGACCCCGCGCGAGGTTATGACCGAGTTGGCGCCTCTGCAAGCCAGTCAACGCATCGGCCTGATGTTTGGCCCCGAAAGCACCGGACTGGCCAACGAGGATCTTGACTTGTGCCAGTTTGCCTCCACCATACCGACCGCCGGGTTTGCCTCACTCAACCTGGCCCAGGCCGTGGCCATACATTGCTACGAATTCCACAGCATCTGCACCAGCAGGGCGTGTGTCGCCGCCCCGAGTGCTGACCTGGCCAACTCATTTGACCTGGAGGGCATGTATGCCCATATCGAGGAGGCCCTGACCACGATTACCTTCCTCCATGACACCAACCGGATCTATTGGATGCGCAATGTCCGGCAATTTCTCGGCCGTATGCGGCTGACGAAAAAAGAAGCCAGTATGATCCGGGGCATATGCCGCAAACTGCTCTGGCATAATCATCAGGTCAATGGCAAGATCCTGAATCCGTGACGGCTGGACGCTTGTTTTGGATATATTTCGCTGTAATTATAGTATAATTGCAGATAAACCCTTGATAAAAATTTTCTCCAGCCGCCCTTCGAGGCATCCGTCCGCACGCCATCTTCATTGCCCGTAACCGTCCGATAAAGTGTACTTTAATCGAACGGTCACGAACAACGAAGCTGACGCACGGACGAACGCTCACGGATTCAGGAAGATTGCCGACAGAAAAGAAGTCTTCCCCTTCTTTGATCCAGAAAGCAGCTCTACCCGCACGGAACCCTTCACCGGACGCAAGTGAACGAGACCCCTCTCTAAAGAACAATTTTCCAGCGCTCACACGCCCTGCAAGGGGCATTGTTCACAATCAGGACCTTTTTTTTTGCAGAACCTGCTGCCCACCCGGACCAGCAAGGCATGATACTCATTGTACAGCCGGGTATCGGCGGGCAGGTGATCCATGAACAGGTCCTGAAGCTCATGGTAGCCGCACTCCTCATCAATCAGGTCATGTCGGCAAAGAATACGATGCGTATAGGCGTCAACCACAAAAACAGGGTGACTGGCGGCATAGAGCAGAATGGAATCAGCCGTTTCCGGACCGATGCCCTTGACGGCCAGTAATTGCTCACGCAAAGCAGAAAGTGGCTGTCCAAGATACCCCGCCAGATCGCCGTTGTGTTGCTCTTTGATTGAGGACAATAAATTGCCGAGCCGACGGGCCTTGACATTGTAGTAGCCAGCCGGACGGATATACTCGGCGAGCAGGCCGGTGGGCAACGCAGCCATGGCTTCGAAGGAAAGCAGGCCGACCTCTCTGAGGTTGGTGATAGCCCGTTCAACATTTCGCCAACTGGTATTTTGCGTGAGAACCGCCCCCACCATGACCTCAAAGGGAGTTTCCGCAGGCCACCAGTGTTGGGGCCCGAAACGTTCAAACATGCGGTCATAGATGTGCTGTAACCGCTCCGCCGTCCTCATGATGGTTTGTACCCGGGTCTGGAAAAAACAGCAGGCACAAGTGCGGCAAACCACACAGGCCCATCTTCCTGGTTGACCATAAAAAATCAGTCCCCCAGACAGATCCCGATATCGCGAGCGGTCTGGACCTTATCACTGCCCAAGTCCACTTGTTTCCGCCGACAAATCGCCTCGGCAATGGGAACAGAGGTCATGGTCGGAGATTTCCAGGCCACCATATGATCAAAAACACCCGCCTCTGCCAACCGAACCGCATGGGCGCCAAAACGCAGAGCGAGCAGTCGATCAAAGGTGGTGGGAGAACCGCCCCGCTGGAGATGCCCAAGGACCAGTGAACGGGTATCTTTACCCAATCGCTGACGAATCTGATCAGCAACCCACTCACCGATTCCACCAAGGACGACCTCTGTCCTGCCGATCTCTCCAGCTCCCTTGCTGATGACCTCGCCATCCTCGGTCCGGGCACCTTCAGCCACAACTACAATAGAATAATGTTTTCCATGGAGTTCGTTGTCGGCTATTTTTTCACAGACCGCATCGATTTTGAAAGGGATCTCAGGGATGAGAATCACATCGGCACCACCGGAAATTCCCGAATAAAGGGCAATCCAGCCCGAATCACGGCCCATGACCTCCACCACCATGACCCGGTCGTGCGATTTGGCGGTGGAATGCAGTTTGTCGAGGGCATCCGTGGCCGTGGACACAGCGGTATCGAATCCAAAAGTCCGGTCAGTTGCCTCCAGGTCGTTGTCAATGGTCTTGGGTACGCCGATGACCGGCATTCCTTTCTGGGCAAATCGATGAGCAATGTCCAGGCTCCCGTCCCCGCCGACGGCAATGTGGCAGAAAAAACCCATTCTATTGAAATTAGTGAGTATTTTATCGGATATGTCGAGAATCTGAATCTCACCGGCAAGATTTTCCACCGGCTTGGCAAAAGGATTCCCTTTGTTGGTCGACCCAAGAATGGTCCCCCCCTGGGAGAGAATCCCCTCGACATCTTCCGGGGTGAGCCGAATCAGATCATCGCGATCGAGCAGACCGCCGTATCCTGACCTGCTGCCGTAAATCTCCCAGCCCTTTCTACTCGCCGCATTGACCACGGAAAAAATAACGGCATTGAGCCCCGGCGCATCTCCGCCACCGGTTGATATAAGTATCTTTTTTCTCATCTGTCTGATCTCTTAGGATAGAATTTGCGCACAATCATATCTGAATTGTAGAAAGAGGTGGGTGGTTTGACAATGTTTTTTCCATACTTCCCCCCTACTTTACCGAAAAAGCCGAAATCCAGCATAAGCCCTTGTCCGCTTTTTGAGCGGCGCAACGGAAATGAAGACTTTCATCTTATTGTTCAACGTGGTAACTTATCAAATTTTGCTTGGAAGGTTTCTTGTCGCCCATGGTTGACGAGACGGATTGAGCGCCTTACACTTGTTTGTATACCATTTTACGCGATCCAAAAAACGGATCAGCATCTCATTTTGAGGAGGCACGCATGTTTGAAGTAACAGCGACAGCTGTAAGTAATTTAAAAACATACCTGGATCAAAACAAAATCAGTTCCGCGGTTCGCATCGCCTTGATGCAGGGTGGCTGAAGCGGACCATCACTCGGCTTGGCTCTGGATGAGCCAAAAGACAATGATAAAGTGTACGAGGAAAACGGTTTACAATTCCTGGTCGATGAAAATCTTTTAGAACAGTGCGGCGCCGTTAAGGTGGATTTCATCGAAGCAGGATACCGCTCTGGATTCTCCATTACCTCTGCCAATCCCATCGGTAGTGGCGGCAGTTGCAGCTCCGGTTCATGCGGTAGCGGTTCCTGTGGCTGAGCCCATTCTGTTTGCAGCACCTCAACCCTCTTGCCGTTGTTGGCAAGGGGGTTTTTCTTTTCCAGCCACTCCAAGCCAGGCGGCATCGGGGTGCCAATTTCTTGACACTCCTGTTTTCATCCTTATTGTTTCTTGCACAGAAAACGATTAACAACCTGTTTTCAATATACTTATACAAAGGAATAAAGGAGAGAAGGCATGCAACTTGACAAATTCACCCTCAAATCTCAGGAGGCTATTCAGGCTGCCCAGCAACTAGCGCAGAATAACACCAACCAGGAACTTCAACCCGAACATTTACTCAAGGCCATCCTTGAACAACCCGAAGGCGTTGTGGTTCCGGTCCTGCAGAAGATGGGCATCACCCCCAGTGTTGTTCTCCATGAAACCAATCAGCTCATCAACAACCTGCCCAAGGTAAGCGGTGCCGCCGCCAATCAGACCTATGCCTCGCAGCAGTTTCGGAATCTGCTTGACCAGGCGTTCAAAACCGCCGCCAATATGCAGGATGAATATGTCAGTCAGGAGCATCTTTTTCTCACCATCCTGGCAGACCGGGCACTGAAAGCCGCAGCCATGCTCCATCGCCTGGGGATTACCAGCGATTCCTTCCTCAAGGCACTGATGACTGTCCGCGGCAATCAAAGGGTCACGGACCCGTATCCCGAAGACAAGTACCAGGCGCTGGAGAAATATGCCCGTAACCTCACCGACGTCGCCAGGAGAGGCAAACTGGATCCCGTCATCGGCAGGGATGAAGAAATACGCCGAGTCGTGCAGGTTCTCTCCCGACGTACAAAAAACAACCCTGTTCTCATCGGCGAACCGGGCGTTGGCAAAACTGCCATAGTTGAAGGTCTTGCCCAGCGTATTGTCAACGGCGACATCCCCTCTACTCTGCAGGGCAAACAGGTCATTGCCCTCGATCTCGGCTCCCTGGTCGCTGGTGCCAAGTACCGGGGCGAATTTGAAGATCGACTCAAAGCCGTTCTCAAGGAGGTGGAAAATCGGAGCGGGGAAATCATCCTCTTCATCGATGAAATTCATACCCTGGTGGGCGCAGGCGCCGCTGAAGGCTCGATGGATGCCTCCAACATGCTCAAGCCTGCTCTGGCGAGGGGGGAACTCCACTGTGTCGGTGCCACCACGCTCGATGAATACCGAAAATATATCGAAAAAGATGCGGCCCTGGAGCGCCGGTTCCAACCGGTTCTGGTCCAGGAACCCACCGAGGAAGATACCATCGCTATCCTCCGCGGGATCAAGGATAAATACGAAGTGCATCACGGTGTGCGCATCCAGGATACGGCCACCGTTGCCGCGGTCAACCTTTCCAATCGCTATATCACCGATCGTTTTCTTCCGGACAAGGCCATTGACCTTATCGACGAGGCTGCTTCCCGGCTGCGAATTGAAATCGATTCCATGCCGACTGAGATCGACCAGTTGGAGCGTAAAAAGATCAAACTGGAAATCGAACAAGAGGCCTTGAAAAAGGAAAAAGACCCGGCATCCATTGAACGGTTGAGCAAAGTCAAGGAGGATCTGGCCAATCTCGAAGACACGCTCAACGCCATGAAAGGTCAATGGACTCTGGAAAAAGACACCATTCAGTCCATCCGCGATATCAAGGCCAGAATCGATCAAGCGCACATGGAAGAGCAGCAGGCCGAACGGGCAGGCGAACTGAGCCGGGTGGCGGAAATTCGCTATGGAAAAATCGTCCAATTGCAAAAAGATCTGGAAGCGGCTAATGCTCAATTGAGCAGAATCCAGGAGCAGCACCAGATGCTCAAGGAAGAGGTCTCTGCCGAAGACGTGGCCTCTGTGGTGGCCAAGTGGACAGGAATTCCCGTGGACAAACTCCTGGAAGGCGAAAAAGAAAAATTAGTCCAGGCAGAAAAGGCCCTTGGCGCACGGGTCATTGGCCAACGGGAAGCCATTGTCGCCGTGGCCAATGCCGTCCGTCGTGCCCGCGCCGGCTTGCAGGATCCCGACCGTCCTCTGGGCAGTTTCATTTTCCTTGGCCCCACCGGCGTAGGCAAGACCGAACTGGCCCGAAGCCTGGCAGATTTTCTTTTTGACTCGGAGCAGGCCATGATCCGCATCGATATGTCCGAGTACATGGAAAAACATTCGGTGGCCCGACTGATCGGCGCCCCTCCCGGTTATGTCGGCTATGACGAAGGGGGGATGCTGACCGAGGCCGTACGGCGACGACCCTACTCGGTGATCCTGCTTGATGAAATCGAAAAAGCGCATCCCGATGTTTTCAACGTCCTTCTTCAAGTTCTGGACGATGGCCGCATGACCGATGGCAAGGGTCGAACTGTGGATTTTAAAAATTCCATCCTGATCATGACCTCCAATCTGGGCAGTCATATCATTATGGATTTGGCTCAATCCGATCCCGACCGGATGCGCCAGGAGATCGACTCGATGCTGCATCGGCAGTTCAAGCCGGAATTTCTCAATCGAATTGATGAAATAATCACTTTCCAAGGTTTGAGCAGGGAGGACCTCTTTGCCATTGTCGATATCCAGATTAAACGAATGACCAAGCGTTTGGCTGAACGAAAATATACGGTAAGCCTGACCCCGGAAGCCAAGCAGTTTCTCGTCGACACAGGGTATGATCCCTCCTTTGGCGCCCGCCCTCTCAAGAGAGCCATACAACGCCATATCGAGGACCCCTTAGCCCTGGAGATTCTTGAGGATCGTTTTGCCGAAGGGGATCACATTATAATTGATCGTGGCCCGGAAAACCGCTTGACGTTTACCAAGGCCTGAGTCCGTAAGCGTTTGCCCGTGCGTCAGCTTTATTGTCTGTGACCGTTCAATTAAAGTAAAATTTATCGGATGGGTACGGGCAATGAAGATGGCGTACGCACGGATGCCACGAAGGGCGGCTGGTGAAGGTTCTCTTTAAGGATTATGCTGAAATTATAATAAGATTACAGCAAGATATATCCAAAACAAGCGTCCAGCCATCACGGATTCAGGGCAACATCATCGAATCAGGAGCTACAAAGACATGGCCGAACATATAGAAGACTTGACCGTGAACTATGAAGAAGATGGCGTTCAACTGGTGAAACAAACCGACAAAGAAATCCTTTCCAAAGGAGCTTGGACGACCATTCTCTTTAAATATCAGGAATATAATAAAAAAAACCAGGAATACGGCGCCGATAAGTTCACGATACGGCGCTATCAAAAAAGAAACGGCCAGTATCAGGCCAAAGCCAAGTTCAACATTTCCAGTAAAGCCCAGGCAAATAAATTGATCGATGCCCTGGCACGCTGGACCCGCGAAGATTGAACAGCCCCACTTTGAGACTGACTTGCGCAGAATCCTCCGCCATGGGGCAGTCCAAAAAACAAAACAAAAGATTAACATTTTCCTTGACCGAACAAAAAAAACCAGATAATATTAAAAATGGTTGCCCGTGATATTTTGATGTCGCGTAGCAACTGAATCCTTGCTTGCTCCAGCTGTTTCGCTAGACGGGCAAAGAGAAAAAAGCACTTTTTCCCTGCCAGGCAGGAAAAGAGCTCAGTGCGGTCCCTTGGCCGCATGTCTTGATCTTTGAAAACTGAACAGTAGTAGAGCGGGCCGATTGAGTATGTTGATACTCGAAGAGAAGTAGATAAGTCCGATCATGTTTTGATTGTGATTGGCTGGGAAATAGAACTGGAGAGTTTG
>NZ_JAFFQC010000230.1 GCF_016918545.1 Desulfobulbus alkaliphilus
CTATCAGGCGGCCCGCGAGAGCATGGCCATAGTACAAAAGGACCTGCCGGGGGCCCAGGTCAGGCCAGAGCCAGGTCTCGACTTCACCGCCCCCGAGCTGAGGCTGGTGCCGCAAGACAGGCGTCTGGCCGAGGTAGGCTGGGATCGCACCCCCATGCCCACCATCATCCAGACCTTCGGCGACGGCCTGCGGGTCGGCGAGTATTTCGATGGGGAAGACCGGCTGGACATCCTGCTGATAGGGCAGAGCTCGGCCAATCCGGATGAGCTCAGGGCGGTTCCGCTTGCGACCCCATCCGGCCGCATCGTCCCCCTCGGCGAACTGCTGCGGGTGGAGCCAGCTCTCGGGCCGGAGAGCATCTTCCGGGCCGACGGCCGGCGCAGCATCCAGCTCATGCTCACCCCGCCGGACGGCGTGAGCATGGAGCAGGTGCTGGAGACCCTGCAGAGC
>NZ_JAFFQC010000231.1 GCF_016918545.1 Desulfobulbus alkaliphilus
GGCCCAGGCTGATGCGCTTCAGGCGCAGGATGGTCAGCCCAAGATCCCGGCACATTCGGCGGATCTGGCGATTGACCCCCTGATGCAGCACCATTCGCAACCGCGTATGGCCATTGGCCTGCAAGCGGCTTTCCACTTCGACCGGACGCAATTGCTCTCCCTCAGCCAACGTCATGCCACGGCGCATGGTTGCCAGAGCTGAGGCCGGGACAATACCGCGCACAAGGACGTCGTAGGTTTTGGGTTGATGGTGCCGAGGGTGCATCAGGCGCTGTGCCAGCTCGCAATCATTGGTCAGCAACAGCAGGCCTTCAGAAAAATAGTCAAGTCTTCCAACAGGATAAACTCTATTTCGCCGCATCTCTGTGGTCAGGCAATCCAAAACCGTAGGACGCCCCTGCGGATCGTGCGCCGTACACATGACCTGGATAGGCTTGTGCAGCATGATAT
>NZ_JAFFQC010000232.1 GCF_016918545.1 Desulfobulbus alkaliphilus
GGCGAGCAGCAGGCCAGCCCACTGGCGCAGTGGCAGGGACTCTCCGCGCAGCAGGGGCGGTGCCAGCATGCTGAGCTGGACGGCGGCAAACAGCAGCAGGGCACCGGTGCCTGCGGTCAGGGTGAGATAGGCGAACGAGAAGGCGGCGCCATAGGCGATGAGCGCGAGGGCACCCCCCCAGTCTCCCTGGCGCGGCGACGAGTGGCGAACCCGGCACAGCAGGATCAGCATCAGGGCGCCGCTGGTCAGCCGCAGCAGGGTAAACAGGGCCGGATCCATCCGCTCTTCGAACAGGGCGAGGCGGCAGAGTACTGAATTGGCAGCGAACGCAGTGAGCGTCAGCAGGGTCAGCAGCAACAGGCGGGGTAGTGACATCCATTCACCTTGAGTTCAGTGGGCGCGGCACAGCATGGTATTTCATGCAAATGAGGAGGCCCCATGAAACAGATG
>NZ_JAFFQC010000233.1 GCF_016918545.1 Desulfobulbus alkaliphilus
GTCATACGTATGACGGCTACTGTAGGACCGTGCCCAGAACCCGGTCAACCACGAGCCCTGCCCGCGGCTCGACGACCGCGACGGAGGTCGCCCGGGCCGCCGGTGTCTCGCAGAGCGCTGTCTCGCTCGTGATGTCCGGCAAGGCCGCAGGGCGGATCGCCCCGGCGACGGCCGCGCACATCCAGGAGGTCGCCCGCTCGCTCGGCTACAGGCCCAACGTCGCGGCCCGCACCCTGCGCACCGGGACCTCGGGGCTGCTCGGCCTCGTCGTCCTCGACGCCTCGCACCCCTTCTACGGCCACATGCTCTCGGCCGCCGACGACGCCGCAGCCGGGCACGGCCTCGCCCTGACGATGATCCAGACGCGCGGCCACGAGGACACCTGGGAGCAGCGGCTCGCCGACCAGCTGTCCTCGGGCCACCTCGCGGGCGCGATCGTCTGTGGGGAAC
>NZ_JAFFQC010000234.1 GCF_016918545.1 Desulfobulbus alkaliphilus
GGTCTTCAGCCCCCGGTTGGCCAGGAAGGCGTCGAACGGCCCCATGATACCGCCGACCGAGTTCTGCAGGAACTTGATCCGCGTCGCCAACTCGGCGTCGGCCGTCACCAGCACCCCGCCGATAATGTCCGAATGGCCGTTCAGGTATTTGGTCGCCGAGTGCATCACCACGTCCGCCCCCAGGCTCAGCGGCTGCTGGCAGAACGGGGTGGCGAAGGTGTTGTCCACGACCAGCAGCAGACCATGCGCCTTGGCCACCTTCGACAGGGCGGCGATGTCGGCCAGCTTCATCAGGGGATTGGTGGGCGTCTCGACCCACAGCATCTTGGTCTTCGAGGTGATCGCCGCTTCGACCGCCGCAATGTCGCTCAGGTCCACATAGGCGAAGTCCAGTCCCATGGTTCGCCTGCGCACCCGCTCGAACAGTCGCCATGAGCCGCCGTACAAGTC
>NZ_JAFFQC010000235.1 GCF_016918545.1 Desulfobulbus alkaliphilus
GTGCTGGATCGCGCAGGGCCGGTTCGACGTGGTGACGCCGATTTCTGGCGCCTGGGCGCTGCACCGCGCCTGGCCCGAGGCCCATTTGGACATCGTCGTCGACGCCGGCCACGCCTCATCGGAACCGGGCATCGTCGACAGCCTGGTGCGCGCCGCCGACTGGGCTGCAAGCCTCCAGGCATGAAAAAGCCGCCGCGCAGGACAGCGCGGCGGCCTTTCCATTCTGAAAAATCAGAACCGTTTTGTGGTTCGATTGTCGATGCTCCACGCGCCCGGACCGGCGGTGAAGATGTACAGGAAGATGAAGCAATACAGGATGGCCGCGTCGCCGCCGTTCACCGCCGGATAGGGGCTGCTGGGGAAGTGGAACATCCAGTAGGCCACGGCCATCTGGCCTGAGGCGATGAAGGCGGCCGGACGCGTGAACAGGCCCAGGATCAGCAACAGGCC
>NZ_JAFFQC010000236.1 GCF_016918545.1 Desulfobulbus alkaliphilus
GGTCACGGATCAGGCGGGAGACGAGCCGAATGATCTTCCGGTGATACTTGACCACCAGCAGTTCAAATGCTCGCTTGTCGCCTTGCTGGACGCGCTCGACGAGGATCTGGTCGGCTTCGCGTTCGCTCACGGATTCTTCACCTGCAGTGTATCGCCTTGAATTTATGTGACTCGGAAACGTTGTATTTTACCTACGACACACCGGACACCTGGGAAACCAGCCGCGGGGGCCCCAGGCGCAATAGACTTCGCATACGACGTAGCGTCCTGGCGGAAAACCACGGCGGCATCAGCACGAAAATCTGTGGACACCACCCGCGGCGCGCGACCCCAAGGACCAAGACGCGCTCACCAAGTGCCCATGACCATAGCAGAGGCGCATTTTGGACCGCTTTTGACGCTTTCAATCGGACCTGCCACACGGCTTGCCCCGGCTCTCCGTCCTCTTT
>NZ_JAFFQC010000237.1 GCF_016918545.1 Desulfobulbus alkaliphilus
GGGCGAGCTGGACGAGCCGCTCGGCACAGGCCGTCACGTCGGTGTTCTCGACCATGGTGCGCTCGATCGTCTCGAGGCTGACCATGCCGCTCAACCCGTCGGAGCACAGCAGCCAGCGGTCGCCTGGATGCGCCTCGCGGACGGAGAGGTCGGGGCTGAGGTCGAGGTCGAAGTCGCCGAGGACCCGCATGACGACAGAGCGCTGCGGGTGGTGCTCGGCCTCCTCGGCGGTGATCTTGCCGGTGTCGACGAGGTGCTGGACGAAGGTGTGGTCCTTGGTCACCTGGCTCAGCTGGCCGCCGCGGAGCAGATAGCCCCGGGAGTCACCCATGTGGGCCATCGCCAGCTTGTTGCCCGAGCGCAGCAGAGCGGTCACCGTGGTGCCCATGCCGGAGAGCTCAGAGTCTTCGCGGGCCCTGCGGACGAGCTCGAGCCGTGCGGTCTCGATG
>NZ_JAFFQC010000238.1 GCF_016918545.1 Desulfobulbus alkaliphilus
GTATTCGTTCTTGATGTCGCCATTGGCATCCAGCTCTTTCTTCTCGCCGAAGAACTGGCCGGCGTAGATGCGGCCGTAGAGGTCGAGCAGGGTGCTCTCGTTTTTGTACACTTCAACGGCTTGAGCCTGGAAGGCGGCGGTAAGAGCCAATGCTACTACTGTCAGCTTTTTCATCATGATCCCTTGTGTTGCAAGCTTTTGTTTTAAAAGACGGGGCCATGCTAGAAGTGACAGATGACAGTCGGGTGACCGTGCAATGAACAAACCGTGTCGATTCCATGTCAGCGGGATGAAAACCGGGATTTATGTGTCGAGCCGCCACTTTTGCGCGCAAAGGTTTGCCCTTGTGGTAGAATGCCGCCCGTTTTCGAGCTCCTAAGGTTGGATATGCGATGAGACGTGAACTGGCAATCGAATTTTCCCGAGTGACGGAAGCGGCTGCACTGGCT
>NZ_JAFFQC010000239.1 GCF_016918545.1 Desulfobulbus alkaliphilus
ACATGCGGCTGCGCCCCTTTGGCGAGGCGGGGCCGCTCGCCATCCCCTTTGCCGCCATGGAGGACTACTACCAGCACCATGGCCGCAACTGGGAGCGCTACGCCATGGTCAAGGCGCGGGTGTTGGGGCCCCAGTGCGAACACGCCCAGGCCCTGACCGAGCTGCTGCGCCCCTTCGTGTTCCGCCGCTACATCGACTTCGGCGTCATCGACGGCCTGCGCCAGATGAAGGCGATGATCGCCGCCGAGGTGCGCCGCAAGGGGCTGGAGGGCAACATCAAGCTGGGGGCTGGCGGCATCCGCGAGGTGGAGTTCATCGTCCAGGCGTTGCAGCTCATCCGTGGCGGTCGTGAGCCCGCCCTGCGGGTGCGCCACCTGCCCGAGGCCCTGGCCGCCATCGCCGCCTGTGGCGCCCTCGATGATGAGCGCTGCGCGCGGCTGCTCCAGGC
>NZ_JAFFQC010000023.1 GCF_016918545.1 Desulfobulbus alkaliphilus
CGGCGCGGTGGAGTGCGGTTGCAAGGAGTTCAAAAACGTCTTCTACACCCAGTGGGAATCACGTCCGGCAACTGCGGCGGATAAAGAAAAAAATCTGCTTGAACAGGCCATCGAGGTGGCGGCGACCACCGTCCACCTCCTCAATGAGGTCATCCCCAGACCGGCGCTGGGAGGGGTAACGCCAGCCGATGTGCAGCGGGGTGAAGAGGAAAGCCGCCGACGGAAAATAGAGCGGTATCGCCAGGAGGAAGAGGACAAACCGCAGCCACCCCCTCCATCACGGCCCATCTGGGAGGTGGTCAAACAGGCAGTGAAGGCAGAGGCGATGAGCACCAAGGAAGTGCTCACCAGACTCGCCTTCTTCGGCATGCGGCCCTTGCGAAGGGTCGCTCAACTCAATAGGGAGGTGTGGGGGAATTAAGGTGATTTTTTGTCCGATTTATCTTGCGCCACTGCAGGTAATTGCCGGTCATCTCAAAAAGGAGAAAGATGGCGGTGAGTGGTGCATGGGTCGAGGCGGCAACAAAGGCTCCGATGCCCACCGTGGCATACGCCCCGGGGGAGGCCGTATAGTGCGGCAGAAAATGATGAACAACACTGCCATAGGCCCCGCCCAGGACCGCACCGATGAACAGTGCAGGGGCAAAAACCCCTCCGGCACCACCTGAGCCCAGGGTGATGGCCGTGGCCAGGGATTTGAGAGCGACCAGGGCCAGCATCTGCCACATCAAGGTTTCTCCGGCCAGGGTTTCAGCTATGTATTCATAGCCTTCTCCCATGACCTGAGGGAAAAAAAGGGCAATACACCCCAATAAAAAAGCGCCAAAAATCGGTTTCACCTGCGCATGCAGGGGGAGGGCCTGGAATCGGTCACGGACAAAATAAAAAAGGCGGATATGGAACACCGCCACCACTCCGACAATGACCGCCATCAGGGTATAGAGGGGCAGCTCGACAAAGGCGTTGACAATTGTGTAATCCGGAATGGGAAATGCGGGTACTTCTCCGTAATAGGCTCGGGAAACAACCGTGGCCAATGCAGAAGCAATCACCAGGGCCGCGAAGGAGGAGAGTTCATAGGTACCGAGCAGGACGATCTCGGCGGCGAAGAACACCCCGGCCAGGGGGGCATTGAAGATACCGGCAACGCCCCCGGCACAGCCGGCGGCAATATAAACCTTCCGCCGCGAACCCGAGACCCGGAATCGCTGCCCCACCTGAGACCCGAGGGCTCCACTGATCTGGGCTATAGGCCCTTCCACACCGGCCGAGTTTCCGGAACCAATGGTCAGGGCGGTGCTGATGGTTTTGATGAAAATGTTCCGGGCTCGGATAACACCGTTTTCCAGATTAACCCGGCGCAGAAAAGCCGTGAACCCATATCCGTTGACCTTACCGGGAAAGGCTAGAGACAATGGGATCAGCAGGGCAGCGCCGGTCATGGGCAGCAGAGGCAGAAGAAACCAGCGCCAACCACCCTCCCCTATCCGCAGCAGCTCATACCCCCGGACAAAGAGCATTTGATGCACGAACTCCACGGTCTCCCGGAACACGATGATGACCAACCCGGCCATAACCCCGATGCAGGCGGCGATCATGAGCATTCGTGATCGATCACCCGGTAAAAAAGGTTTCAGTCTAGCCAGCATATCCGCTCCGGTTTCCAGGTCGTGCAGTCATTTGGTACATCTTTGGAACATAGCAGTGAACGGTTGCCGGTCATTCCTGAGCGACAGTCACCGGTCTGGAAAAACAATTCCGCGACTGCAATCGCCACAAATAAACGCCAATGAAATATATCCGGCGGTCTGGCGTGTTTCAGTCATGGAGAGGGCCGGGCCATGCACTTGCCGCCCCTGTCTGCCGCGCGAAGCGACCTGGGCCGTGACGAACCCAGGACAAGGCGACCATAACAAAAACCACGTCTGAAAAAAAGAACCTCTCACAAAAAAAAGACTACCACCTCGTGTCCCTCCACAAGCAAGAATTTCTGTTCTCACTGGAGGCACCCTGGCAAAGGTGCCCACAGGCATGGAGATCCTGTTCGAAGAGGTCATGTGCGGTGCCACAAAGTGTCAAGCATGGATCCATGAGCGTTCGTCCGCAGGTCGGCTTTGTTATTGGTGGCCGTTCGATTAAAGTAGACTGTATCGGACGGGTACGGAAATGAAGTTAGCGGATGAACATCCCCAAGGGCGGCGAGTACAGTCGCATTAGACAATTTTTCTCCAAGTACAACCTGATTTCGTTACATTACAACCTAAACAGCAGCACAGCAGCTCAACCTTGACGAATCCAGGTCAGGGGAAGAAATCCATTTCTGGACACCGGAACCACCTCGAGCAAACAGAATATACGTCCGCGGGATGGTCACCTGCACCATCCGAACCTTGCACAATGGTTTCCTGTCCCCTATAATGGTCTCGTGCACCCCTTCGCTGTACAGTCAGCGTCTCTATTTTCACACCGATTCATTGCGGGAAGGTCTCATGCCAGACAATAAAAGAAAACCCGATGCCGCCAGGGTAGCCTTCCTACGTTCACTGCCCGCTGAAATCAAAGCGACCATCAGCGGAACCGAGGCCGAACAGTTCATGTACGGAGACGATATCCCGGAATCCCTCTTTGAAAAAATCAAGGATTTCCTGGTGGACAACGACGAATAAACGATTCCTCCCTTGGACGTCAATCTGCTCACCAGCCCGCCCCATCTTTGCGTACCCGGGCCGAGTTGTACCCAAGCCGACACCGGTAGGCCGTATCTCTTGCCGGGAGCGGCAACCCATTGCAACTGTATGGATTTCCGCAAACGCTTTAGCATTGCATAATGCTATTATTTGGTTTATGTTGCCCCATTAAGGTGCTGAATGTCAATTCAGTATCTCAGCCGGCAACACCCTTTTTCCTCTGCATTGTGCAGTTGATGTGCAACCAAGGTCTACCGGTACAGTTATCAGTCATATCCTGCCTGCAGCAACAAGAGGGCGAAAAACAGGGCGGCACGACCTGAATTTTTTTTCAAGGTTCCCCGGAACCTTTCCCATGGCGTTCATCTTTTAACCGTTTCCGGCGGCCAGCCGTCGGCAAATACCAACCACCGTGTAAGGAGAATGATCTTATGTCGCGAAAAATGGTCACTATTGACGGAAACCAGGCATGTACGCATGTAGCGTATGCCACAAGTGAAGTCATAACAATCTATCCCATTACGCCATCGTCTCCGATGGCGGCCGAAGCGGATGCCAAGGCCAATGCCAAACAGAAGAACATCTGGGGCTCCATCCCGGTCATCTCCCAGATGCAGTCCGAGGCCGGTGTGGCTGGCTCCATCCACGGTTCGTTGGGTGCCGGAGCGCTGTGCACCACTTTCACCGCATCCCAGGGCCTGCTGCTGCTGACCCCCAACATGTACAAGATCGCCGGCGAACTCCTGCCCACGGTCTTCCATGTCACCGCCCGCGCCATTGCCTGTCAGGGTCTGTCCATTTTCGGCGACCACGGCGATGTCATGGCCGTTCGCCAGACCGGCTGGGCTCTGATCTGCTCCCAGGATGTCCAGGAAGCGCAGGACTTCTCCCTGATTTCCACCCAGGCGACCCTGGCCTCCCGCATCCCCTTCCTCCATTTCTTCGACGGATTCCGCACCTCCCACGAAGTTATGAAGATCGAGGAGTTGAGCTATGAAGAAATGCAGGCCATGATCGATGAAGACCTGATCATTGCCCACCGTGAGCGCGCCCTGACCCCGGACCGTCCCACTATCGGCGGAACCGCGCAGAACCCTGATGTCTACTTCATCGGTCGCGAAACGGTCAATAAATTCTACGAAGCGCTTCCGGGCATTGTCCAGCAGACCATGGACAAATTCGCCGCCATCACCGGGCGTCAGTACCACCTCTTTGATTACATCGGTGCCCCCGATGCCACCGATGTTATCGTTGTCATGGGCTCCGGTGCCCTGACCGTCACCTCCACCGTCGAACATATGGTCGCCCAGGGCGACAAAGTGGGCGTGGTTATTGTCCGCCTGTTCCGTCCGTTTGACGCCACAGCCATGGTCAATTCCCTGCCGCCGACCGTGGAAAGGATCACGGTGCTTGACCGTACCAAAGAGCCCGGCTCCAACGGCGATCCGCTTTACCTTGATGTCCGCACAGCCCTCACCGAGGCTGCCGAGGCCAACCCGACCATGTTCACCCCGGTCATCCTCAACGGCCGCTATGGCCTGGGTTCCGCCGAGTTCACTCCGGCCATGGTCAAGGCTGTCTACGACAACATGGCTTCCCTGGCACCGAAGAAAAAATTCTGTGTCGGCCCCAACGACGACGTGGCTTTCACCAGCCTCAAGTACGACAAGACCTACAATATCGAGGGCGCCGACGTCTATCGGGCCATGTTCTATGGGCTGGGCTCCGACGGCACCGTCGGCGCCAACAAGAACACCATCAAGATCATCGGTGAAGAAACCGATAATTCGACCCAGGGATACTTTGTCTACGACTCCAAGAAATCCGGTTCCATGACCGTCTCGCATCTGCGTTTCGGCAAGAATCAGATCGTTGCTCCCTATCTGATCAATAAAGCCAACTTCGTAGCCTGCCATAACCCCGCCTTCCTCAACACCTATGACATGGTGGGCAAACTCGAGTCCGGCGGCACCTTCCTGCTGACCACCACCTTCACCAAGGATGAGATCTGGGATCACCTGCCGGCCATGGTGCAGAAACAGCTCATCGAAAAGAAAATCAAATTCTACATCATCGATGCGGTCAAACTCGGTCAGGCTCTAGGCCTGGGGGCGCGCATCAACATGATCATGCAGACCGCTTTTTTTGTCATCTCCGACATCATCAGCAAGGATGATGCCATCAAGGCGATCAAAGACGCGATCAAAAAGACCTACGGCATCAAGGGCGACAAGGTCCTGAAAATGAACTACGGTGCCGTTGATGGTGCCATTGAGAATATCGTCGAAGTCAAGATCCCGAAAAAAATCAGCGGACATGAACTGCCGCCCACCGTTTCCGAGGAAGCCCCGGACTTTGTAAAAACCGTGACCGCCAAAATGATGGCCGGGTTCGGTGACGAGATCCCGGTGTCCCAATTCCCCAATGACGGTCGCTGGCCCACCGCCACCTCCCAGTGGGAAAAACGCAATATCGCTGTTACCGTGGCCCAGTGGGATCCAGCATCCTGCATCCAGTGCGGTCGCTGTTCGCTGGTTTGTCCGCACGGCTGCATCCGCATGAAGGTCGCCACCCCCGAGGCCCTCAAGGCCGCAGGTGCCGATGCCAGCTTCAAGACCGCCGATGCGGTGGGCAAGGAATTCAAGGGTATGCAGTTCACCGTTCAGGTCTCCACCCCCGACTGCAACGGCTGTACCCTGTGCGTGGTCGCCTGTCCGGCCCGCGCCAAGGACAAGGATGGCAAGAAGACCGAGCACCGTGCGCTGGAAATGGTCAATAACACCGACGCGGTCAAGGCCGAATCACTGAAGACCTGGAAAACCTTCCTGGCCCTGCCGGAAGTGGATGAGAGCCTGTTCAATGTCGGCACCATCAAGGGCAGCCAGTTCAAACGGCCCCTGTTCGAGTTCTCCGGCGCCTGCGCCGGTTGCGGTGAGACCCAGTACATCAAACTCATCAGCCAGCTGGTTGGCGATCGGATGCTGGCGTCCAATGCCACCGGTTGCTCTTCCATTTACTCCGGCAACCTGCCCACCACCCCGTACTGTCAGCGTGACGACGGACGCGGTCCGGCTTGGTCCAATTCCCTGTTCGAGGACAACGCCGAGCATGGATTGGGTATGCGCCAGGCCGTGGACAAACTGGCCAGCCAGGCCGTTGAACTGGTTGAAGAGGCTGTCAAGGATGGCCTGGTCACCAAGGCCCTGGCTGACTCCCTGCTCACTTCTTCGCAGAAAACCCAGGCCGAGATCGAAGCCCAGCGGGCTCGCGTGGCCGAACTGAAGGCAGCTCTGGAGGGTAAAAAAGACAAGATCTCCAAGCGTCTTCTCCCGGTGGCTGATTATCTGGTGAAAAAATCGGTGTGGATCATTGGTGGTGACGGCTGGGCCTATGACATCGGGTACGGCGGCCTGGATCACGTACTGTCCACCGGCATGAACGTCAATGTCCTTGTCATGGACACCGAGGTCTACTCCAACACCGGTGGTCAGATGTCCAAGGCCACCCCGCGGGCCTCGGTCGCACAGTTCGCCGCCGGCGGCAAGAAATCACCCAAAAAGAACATGGGCCTGATCTTCTCCACCTTCGGCAATGTCTATGTGGCCCGGGTCGCCCTCGGAGCCAACCCGCAGCAGACCATCAAGGCCATCCAGGAAGCCGAGGCTTATGACGGTCCGTCCATCATCCTCGCGTACGCCCACTGCATCAACCACGGCATCAATATGGCCATTGGTCTGGATCAGCAGAAGAAAGCGGTCGAGTGCGGTCACTGGTCACTGTTCCGCTACAACCCGACGCTTGAAGCAGAAGGCAAAAACCCGATGGTTATTGATTCCAAGGAACCGACCATCTCCTTTGCCGATTATGCCATGAACGAAAACCGCTACCGGATGCTGAAACTCTCCAACCCGGAAATGGCCGATGAGTTGATGGCACTGTCCCAGCAAGACGTTGATAAAGCCTGGAAACTGCTCAAGGGTTGGGCTAAGGCTCTTGAAAGCGAATAAACCTGGAAAACCATCATCCGTCCGCGGATGATGACAAACAAAAAAAAACCTGCCGGCTCACGCCGGCAGGGTTTTTTTTGTGGCAGAAACCTGAATCCGTGACGGCTGGTGAAAGGTATCGCCAAGGATTCCCCTACAATTAAGATGATTACAGCAAGATATATCCGAAATAAGAGTTCAGCCGTCACGCATTCAGGAGAAAGGGACGCGTTCTCCATCCCCTCCGAAGCTTGCTCAGGTCGTCCCGGGTTGTCAAGAACGGGGACTCAGGATTAGCCGTCTTTTCTTGGTCGGCTTACCGTTCCCGTGCCATGCGGTCCCGTTCCGCTTTCATTTGCTGATACTCCTGCTCCGCCTTCTGCAGCGCTTCGTCCTGGCGCTTTCTGATTTCTTCCACCTTGCTCTGAATTTTTTCCTCCTTGATGCTGAGGCCAGCGGCTCCGAACAAGGTATTGGCAAGATATTTGAATGAAAAGAGCATCAGCTTGACATCATCTTCCCTGATCGCGGCCAGGGTTTCGGCATCGACCTCATAGGTGTCAAGAAAAGAACTCTCAAAAATAAAAGTACGAAAAGTATCAAGGTCGGTTGAAGCCATGAAGAACATGCGTTTGGCGGCATCACTCAAGGAAGCCTGATGGCCAAAGGATTTACGCCGCATCACCAGGCGCAGCCAGTCCTTGTTCATCTCGTCCCGCAGGTCGACCCCCTGGTCCTGCCGCCACTCTCCGATGGTCCATTGCTTCGGTTCCTCGTGCCCTTTGCAGTGCGGTTCTTTGACCAGAAAGAAAAATTTCTCCTCGGCATCATCATCCTTGCCTCCTTCATGAAAGTCGGCCATGCCCACCGGGTAATACCGACAAGCGGAAGGCCTGTCCGTATAGACGGTGCATCCTTGTGGGGTCACAAACGGACAACCATTTTTCTCGCCAACCAGTTTTATCTGCAATCCGGGCATATCGGTTTTTTCCAGGTAGGTCGGTTCGGTATACTCGGTGATGAATGCATGCGCCGGCATATTGAGCCGTTTGCGAAGGACAAGGATGTCATACGGTGTGAGAATGATCTTGATATTATGACAGCATGCAGTGAAGCAACTCACCTCAGGATGGCACTCAAATTGCAATCGTGAGTCAAGAGTTAATTTTTCCGGCTGAATGTTGGACGGGTTTTTGTCCGTAGCCTTTAAAAAATCATATTCAGTCTTATTCTTTTTTTTAATGACCATTAAGCACCTCGTGCGGGTGAGGATTGAAAGCAAGAATATACGTCTTGCAACATTGGCTAAACACGAAAAATTGCCATTTTACCATGTGACATGGCGGTGTCAAACCTTATCAGGATAATAATCCTTCAGCATGGAGCAACACACTAAGACGCAAGGTTTGAAAAGGCAATGCAGGCCTGAGTCAAGGATTCAGGCTGAAGAAAACAATCGTCCCCGGTGCGTATTTTATTTGTATTCCACCACAAACCTGCTAGAAGACAACCACAGTGTTTTTTAATCCCTTTGGACCGACAAACATCTATGAAAAAATTTTTTCACAACCCCATTGATTTCAGCAAGGTCAACACGCTCATCTACCATCTGCCGGATGGCCCTGCCTTTTCGGTTGAAATGAGCGATTTGGAAGGGTTCATCGATATCGACATCGGCCTTGGTGATGTCTGCGATACCACCGATATCGACGGCGTCCTCCATTTTTTTCCCAAAGGAAACGCCTGACTCCTGCACTTCTTTATTTTTCGATTAAAATATTATCGAACGCCGCCCAGCGTTTTCCTTGCGCCGCCATGTCTCTTCCGCCGATTATTGACATCACAACCGATGGCCATGTGCACACTCACCTCTGCAATCATGCAGTAGGCGAAATGGAAGAGTATGTCGAGCACGCTGTGGCCCAAGGATTACGTGGCATCACCTTTCTCGAACATCTTGAAGCCGAAATACGTTATCAACCCCGCAGTTGGCTGGAGAAAGAAGAATTCGATATCTATTTCCGCGAGGGTGAGCGGCTTAAACACCGCTTTGGAAGCGTAATCAAAATCCGTTTAGGAGTGGAAGCCGGATACAATCCGGCCGCATCCAACCTTCTCAGGGAAAAGCTGAGCCATTATCCCTGGGATCGAATCGGTATTTCCTGCCATTTCCATCCGCAAGGCGAGGTTCATCGCAATCTGCTCAGCCGCCGCCGGGAAAGCCTGGATCAACTGGCTGCCATCGGGGTCGATTTTGTTGTCACACAGTATTTCGACGCCTTGCTCGAAGCCGTGGACTTTATCGACTGTGATGTCCTCTGTCACCTCGATGCGGTTCTCCGGCACTATCCAGGCATCCGGTTCAATACGGAGCACCAACAACAGATCGCTGCCTTACTGGACGCCATGCAGGCCAAAGGTGTGGCACTGGAAATCAACACCTCGGGGTTTGATTACCGCGGCTCTCCTTTTCCGACGCCATGGATCATCGCCGCAGCCATGGAACGCGGCATTCCCTTGAGTGCCGGATCCGACGCCCATCGACCGGAAGATGTCGGGCGGTACTTCGATCGCCTTCCGGACTACCTGGTACAGGTTGCAGCGCAGTCCTAACCTCGAAACCATTCAGGGCATCTTGATAAATTGCCGCATAGCGGTACGCAACGATTCGGCATTAAAGGGTTTGATGAGAATGTGATCCACGCCGGCCTGCGAAGCCGCCTGGTGATCCTGGACATCACTCTGGGTCGTGACCATGATCACCGGCAGTTCTTCACGTGAATACAGCTTGCGGATGCCGGTGGTCAGTTCGATCCCGGATAGTACCGGCATATTGAGATCAGTCAGCACCAGGGCCGGTTTTTCCTTGGCGAGCCATTTCAACGCCCCGGCGGGAAACTCAAAAACCACCGGTTCAAAACCAAGCTCATGCAAGGTTGCCTTGTAAATATTGAGAATCATCCTGGAGTCATCAACAGCGCATATTTTGACTCGCACAGGCCCTTCTTTTTTTCCTCCCTCGATTTCACCGGCAAATTCGTTCAGCCCCCGTTTTTTCAGCAGGTCAACATAGTGCTGTTTCACATCGGGATGGGCATGGGGGAGATACATCAGCGCCATTTCCTGAAAATACTCTTCCCCGGCCAGACTGATAAAAAGGTTGTCAACCTGGGCATTGACAATGATTTTAACAATATGACGGGACTCCTCGGTCATCGGTCGAAGCAAGTTCTTGATGCCCGCGGCCAATATCTCGTTAAAATTACGGTCAATCGCCCGTGCCGCAGCTGTACAGACATGATCCTCGCGGTCGGTGAGACCGGCGGCAAGGGTATATGCCCCCTTCCGTAGAGGAAGCGCGGCCAGGGCCTCGTAGGCGGCGAATCGGACGTTGGCGTTTTTCGGCAGGGCGGTGAGCAGGGAACGGATCGGCATAATGGCGCTCTCATCGCCAATATCACCAAGGACATTGAGGGTATGGACCAGCAGATCGCTGTCCTCTTCCTTAAGATTTTCGATCAGGATCGGCACGGCCTTGACACCGATGCGGATCAGTTCATCCTTGGCAAAAATACGCATATGGGCGTAATGGGACCGCAGGGTGTCATTCAGTTTATCCAGGGAGACCTGGTCCTGCACCTCGGCAAAAATTCCCAGTATGATCAGGTCCATTTCATTGTCCGTGCCCATGCGTTCGACAAGGCGGTGCATGGCCGTATGGGTGCCGACCTGGCCAAGGGCATGGATAGCGGCTATTATCAGATCACGATCCGCTGCATACAGATAATCGGTCAAGGTGCTGACCGATTCCGGATCACCAATCAAGCCCAGGTTCTCGATGATCAACCTGATGGTGGCGCTGTCCCGGGTTTCGGCAAGCAGAGCGATGAGAGCCGGGGTGGCCTGCTCGAACTTCAACTCACCAGCGGTTTCAATCATCACCCTTTTGTCGGTAATCTCCGGGTCAGCCAGCGATTTGAGCAGAACCTCCGGATAAGCGATCAAATGAGAAATCAGAGTTTCCCGAATGATGGGCAGCCCTGCGGCCAGTTCAGGCCTGGTCACCAGGATATGATTCAACAGCGGCACGGTAAACTCCATGGCACCGCGGGACACCTCATACAGCAGTCGGTTCTGCGTCTTTTTATCGACTTCGCCGAGATGATCCAGGACCAGGCGCGCCTTGAGGAGATCCCCGGTGCGAATATTGTCTTGAATCTCCTGTATCATGTGTTCCACGTTGACCTCGGTCATATTTACCCCCTCTCGGCTGCGGAACCAACCGTCCCGGTGACTTGAGTGTAGTGAGCGGAACATTTCCTGTTCCACTCGCAATCTGAATCCGTTGTTATTCCTAACGACCTGCACCAACCAGTCGACGAGCTATCCATCAGGGACCCCGGCCCGATGGCACCGAACCGGGGCCGCCTGACAGATCAGAGCAGACATCCTAATGTATCAACCAATCGACCCCAAGCCGGCTGATCACATTGAGTCCTCCACATAAAACCATGCTATCCGTTTTGCCGAGATGGTCAAGGAAGACCTGCACCTCATAGGAACGGGTCCCGGCATTACAGATTATGATCCAGGTTTTTCCAGCCGGCAATTCATCATACCGCGCCCGCACCTGTTCGTACTGCAGGGCTACCCACCTCTCGGCTCCGAACTTTTCGACATACGGTGCCGCCTCCAGAGGATGGCGGAGGTCGAGTATAGCCCAATCAGGCTCGCTGTCCATATCCTGCATCCACCGCAGGAAATGATCGAGATCAACCCGACGCAGACGCTGGTCACAAAGATTCTCCGCCACATACGCCGCCGCGTTGATCGAATCAATGGCCGAGGAGAAGGGCGGTGCGTAGGCCATCTCCACGTTGGCAAAATCCTCGATGGACCCTCCCTTGGCGATCAGGGCGGCAGCAGCATCCACCCGGGCGGAAATGGAGTCGTTCATCATGCCAAAGGCCTGGAGGCCGAGGACGCGGCGCGACCGTCGATCAAAGACCAACTGCAGGATGACCACAGCCTGATTTGGAAAAAAATGGGCGCGATCAGGCGGCGAGGTCAGGGCGTAGTCCGCTTCAAAGCCTTCAAATTGCGCTGCCTCGTAACTGATCCCGGTCGCCGCGATGCAGCGGTCAAAAGCCTTCATGATGAACGAACCACATACCCCTTTGAACATTGCCGGAATGCCGGCCATATTATCGGCGACGATCCGTCCCTCTCGGTTGGCCAGGGAGCCAAGAGGGGCATAGGTGTCCCGACCGGTGACCAGACTGGTGATGGCGATGCAGTCACCGGCGGCGTAGATATCGGGATCAGTCGTCTGCAGCCGCTGGTTGACCTTGATACCGCCCCAGGGGGTCACGTCAAGCCCTGCCTCCCGGGCCAACTCACTCCGCGGCCGCACACCGACAGCCATGATCACAAGATCTGCCTCGAGCCTGCGCAAACCGGTCTGCACGCCGACAACCTTGCCCTGCCCGTCATCGAGCAGCTGCATGGCCGATTCACCGGTATACACGGTCACGTTTTTTTCCATCAGGTGCTGTTTGAGCATGGCGGCAAAGGGCCAATCAACTATGCAGGGCAGCAGTTGGGGCTCCAGTTCCAGCAGGGACGTTTCCACGCCCCAGAGATCGGTGAGCGACTCAGCCATCTCGATGCCGATGGCGCCGCCGCCGATCACCACCGCCCGGCTGACCTGGCCCTGGGCAATCCGTTTACGGATTTCGATGGCTTTGTGCAGATCGGCAATGGTGAAGACCCCGTCAAGATCAGCACCGGGGATGGGCAGCTCAAACGGTCTGGAACCGGTGGCCAGCATAAGCTTATCATAACTCAGATCATGCTGATCGCCGGTGTCGAGATTCTCCACCCGAACTTTTTTCCCCTGACGGTCGATGGCCAGGGCCCGGGTCCGGGTCATCACCCGCACCCCTTTGGCGTTGTTGAAAAAAGCAGGGTCGCGGACAACGTGAAAGCTGGTGGCCCGCAACTCGCTTTCATCGGACACATCACCGCTGACGTAATAGGGAATACCGCAGCCGCCGTACGAAATCAGACTGTCCTGGTCAACCAGGGTGATCTCCCAGTCCGGTTGCAGCCGTTTCAGCCTGCAGGCGGCTTTGGGCCCCGCGGCTACGGCCCCGATGATGATAATTTTTTTACTCATGCTCAACTCCTCTTTAAATATATCGGTCAGATTTGTACCTTGTATGAATCCATGGCTGCAGGGCAGACCCTTCAATTCGTGGCTCCCTGCTCCGCCTTTTCGGGTTCCGGTCCCGGCTCGATTTCGTTCCTTCCCTTTTCCTCCGAGGGTATACCCTGGAAGAAATCAGCTAATTGTGCCCGTATCGCTTCCTGCAAGGCCTCAATATCCGCCTCTGGTTCGTCATCGGTACCATGAAGACGCACTTCGACAACGGTGTCCCGCAGTGGCATAGGTTCCCGCCAGTCTTCGACTCTCAGGGCGAGAAGTGCCGACGTATGCTCTTCCTGGACATGCAGATGCCGGACATGCAATTTTCGCCGAAGAAAATCGATCCAGACAGCCGCCGGCCCGACATCGATGAAATCCTGCCAGTCCTCGGCCACCATCAACTCCCGGAGCACCACCCGTTTGTCCCCAACCGGAGCTCGATGTTCCACTTCAATGGTCAGTTGCTGTTCCTGGTGGAGTAAACCCTTTTTTTCAATCACGGCCAAGTCCTCAACAACAGCAGAGAGATTGTGCAAGGACAATCGCCGGTTGTGCCAGGAACCTGAACCCGTAAAAGATAGATCTCCCTCCAGGCTGATGCCGGCAGGGTCATACCCAAGGCTCTGCAGTATTGAGGTGCTCCTGGCGAGATCCATTGAGCCCCGAGCCGTTAAAGAGGTGTGCCTCTTCCCGGCCCATTTCTGTCCGCCCTCCAAGACAAGGGCCAAGGTTCCCGGCCAGGAAACACTCTCCAGTTCCAGCTTGGTAAAAAGCTGCTCACGATCCAATTTAGAAGGAAGTCGCCCCTGCAGAGTAAGGAAAAAATCGTGGATCGGAAGGAGGGGTACCGCTTCCCTGGTGAGGGCAAAATCATTGATAAAAGTCCGGGTTGCAAACTGATAGCCATCCCCCCCCACCGCTTCCAGGGAACCGGTGAGTTGCAGCAGTCCGCTGCCGCGCCAGGGAAGGGTGAAAAACTGGCCGAGTTGGGCTGACATCGCATCCAGATCAGCGCTGGCCTGGAAGGAAAAGAGATCCTGTTCACCATGGCCCTTTGCCGCAAAAAAAGGAGCATACAGCTGCAGATCGCTGATAAGGACTTTCCCCTGCCGATAGGCACCATCAATGTGCAGGGACAAGGGCGATTCCCAGACCAGGGGTTGATCGATGTACGTCGCTGAGATTCGTTCAGCCCGACACCGGGATTGAAAGATCACTTCCTGGAGGTCTCCTCTTATGTCCAGGGAGAAATCAATGCTTCCCTCTTTAATCCGGGTCTTTTCATGGAGGGCAAGGAGGTGCGGCACCTGGGCGGCAATCACCGGCAGGTCAAACGAACCCTCGGCAGTGAACAGAACCGTGGCATGGTCATAGAGTCCGGAGGCCTCCATCCGCACCGGTTGAGAATGAAGGCTGAAGGTGTTGAGGCGCCACCCCGCGTGCAAGGTACGCTCTCCATCAAAGGTGATATGCAGGGCGTCTAATTGCGGTTGATCAGGCCCCAGTGCCCCGCCGAAAAGATGGACATCATGCAGATCGGCTGTTCCCTGTATTGCCAGATCCTGGAGCCCGGAGGTGTGCAGCGAGCAGGAAGCATGCAGACGGCCGAGCCCCTGGGGTAAACCGGACCAGGATGCGGTGAGCTCGAGGAAAGGGGCAATATCCATGCCCCTTATTTCCATCTCAGCCCTGGAGATAAGAGTCTCACCAAGGGATTCCCACGACGGAGGCAGATTGATATACCCCTCGACCCGTAAACTGCCTTCCTGGTCCAGTCCGGAAAGAAAATCAAGGGCATAGTTGACAATGCCATCGGCAAGACGGCCCTTGAGCTGGACCTCGGTGGCCAGTGACCGACTGGAGGCGTCTCCCGAGTCAACCAGAACTGTTCCATGGTTGACGGCAAGCCGCAGCGCTGCCCTCTCCCACCAGGGCTTCCCGGATCCTGGAATCCTTACCGATGTCAACTTACGGTCATGAACATCGCTTGGCTGTTCCCCTTCTTTCCCGGGAGGACTCAAGGTGAGTACAGGTTGATCCAGGGTGAACGTCCCCAGGTACCGAGGCGCGGCCAGGAGGCCCAGTAACCCTTTATCACTGGAGAGCCCGGGGGTCTCCAGGCGCAGCCCCTGCCGCGGATATTCATAGCGCAGCCCCTGACAGTGCAATCCCTGTTGCCAGCCTATGGAACAGGATTGAACCTGCAGGGTCCCGGCGAGCTCCTGGTTCAACAGGTTCAGGCTGGATTGAACAACCGGTCCCAGGGAGAGGAGCACCGGTAAAAGGAAAAGCGCGGTGGCCAGGACCACTGCGCTGCTCAACATGAGTATGCGCCACTGTTTTTTCAATCCACCCTCACTGCATATCTTACTCACCGCACAAGCGATTACAGGCTCCCATCTTGGCACGATCATACTTGCCCGGATTGAGGGGCTATAGCTGAGTCACGCTTGGCCAAATCCGGGGCGTCTGTGACCGCGCACAATATCGGCGAGTGGCACATCAAACAGGCCCATTGCCAATGATTGGTTACAAACCACCCACCTGGAGCCCGGTGACAAGATACGTTCTTTGCCTGTCAACCTTGCCGCGAAAGAACGTCGTTGTCAACTGTGTTATCGTTTCTGAAAGGTACCTATCCATCGGTTGCGCACAACATACCTGCTTGCCGGTTCTTCTCAGGTGCCTGGAGGGCGGCTGATGGAGGTTGTCTTTAAGGATTCTGCCGCGATTATCATATGAGTACAGCAAAATATATCCAAAATAAGAGTCCAGCCGTCACGGATTCTGGAGGTGGACAGCACTTGGGACCAAAGCGGGAAACACGACAGGCAGCAGCAGGGCAGCTGATTGCTCCACCAAAAACGGCAGATCCGGTGATCAGAGAGGGGATGGGAATAAACAAGCGGAGAAGGAAATGCGGATCCGTCAGGGAGCTGAATAAAAACGACCGTGCCGAATCATGTCGTTTAATTCAGTCATTTTCGAATGATAGCATTCCGGGCAGATACCATGACTGAAATCGCTGCCGATGGTTTTTGAGATGAACTGCTCAATGCTGATCCAGCGGGCGTCACCATGGGGATCCACTTCCTTGTCGCGAATTTTTTTGCATTCGCTGCAGATGGACAACAGCGATTCATAGAGCCGCACCTTTTGCTGCAGCTGCTGGCCAGCAAGGCATCTGGCAATACAGAGAAACAATTCATCATGATTATAGGGCTTGAGCAGATAATCATTGGCACCTAGGCGAAGAGCTTTAATGGCAGACTCGAGTTCGCCAAACCCGGTAAGAATAAATACAGCCTGCTCCGGGCGTCTTTCCTTGGCCAGGCGCAGGACATCAAGCCCACTCAAACCATCCATGATCAGATCGGTGATAATCAGGTTGTATTGCCGATCAAGCCGGGCAACCGCCTCCTCGCCATTGGCAGCCAGATCCACGGCATAGCCCTGATCAAGCATGTCCAGGCGAAGACTTTCACGGATCAACTCTTCATCATCAACCACAAGAATGGATGTGTGCTCCATAATTCTGCTCTCCAGCGTCACCTTGTTCTCCCGCGGGGAGCAATACGGAAAAAGTCGTCCCCCGCCCCGGACTTGATGTCACTCGGATTTCTCCCTGATGCTCCCTGACAATACCATGGGCAACCGAAAGACCGAGGCAGATCTTCTGACCACTGTGTTTCCCTGCGAAACTCGGCTCGAACAGGTGCGGCAATTGTTCCGCAGAAATGCCGCCACCGGTATCGGCAATCATGATAGATACAAGTGCTCCCTGGCGTGCAGTGTGAATAGAAATTTCGCCACCGGTCGCTAACAGTGCCTCACCACTGTTTTTGATCAGATTGAACAAGACCTGCTTGATCTGGTTTTCCACACCAACCAGCAGCAGGACTCCATCGGCATATTCTTTACGCACTGTAGCCTTGCGTACTTTGAGGTGTTTGTTCAACAACAGCAACACCGAATCAATGACGCGATGCAGATCAAAAACCTCACGTATATCCGAGAAGGGTCTCTCGAAACGCTGCAGTTCCCGACTCAGGATTCCCATCCGGTCGCACTGCTCCAAAGCCAGGCGGAGCAGGTCACGGTCTCCGGTTTCAAGATCAAGCTTCCGGGAAAGCCGCGCCAGCACACTGCGAATACCACAGAGCGGATTGTTGAATTCATGGACGATGGCGCCGATCAGAGCACCAACAGACCTCATTTTTTCGGCATGCATCAACATTTGCCGGGTCTCGCGCAATTCAGACCGCGCCTTTCTGAGTTCGTCCGCCAAGTCAGTCTCGGATGCCGATCCCCTATCATCCTGAACCGAAGTGGCGTCAGGATGCAGGTCCGAGGGACAACCTGCTGACCGCTGCCTGGGGGCCGTGTCCTCGTCGGGTGCATTCAAGCGTTCAGGGTTCCGTGGTTGCTGCCCTCCGCTCACGTCACCCCGGGGCCCAGCTGAATTTCATTCATTGTCATCGCTTCCTGTACATCAGTGCATCAGCAACGGGTTTACCGGACGTGCCATCCGACCGGACGATTCCATAGACATCACCGTATAATATAGCAGACAACAAGGAAAAAAACACCCAAGAAAGACCAAAATTCAACAATAAAGCAAGAAAACACCATTCTCATTGTCCCACAACGCTTTTCGACCGATGCCCATGAAAAATGCTCCATCAGCGCCTGCTTGATAAGTGCCCGGGGACGCATGTGAACATAGGAGCCCCATTCGACTCCCGCGGCTGCCCCCTGTTTTCCCTTCCTCAACGATGATTCGACCCACCTCAGGCCCAGGGCGCATTATTTCCGTATTCGAAAGCCAAGGTTGTTTCTTTTCGAATTCAGCTATGGCATGTTGAGACATTTTTCTCGAGCGAAATCGACAGCCGATCCGCAGAGAGGGAAAAGCAACAATGATTCACCCGGGCTACTGTGACCCCGGCAACAAAGCAAGGATAGCAGTCATGTGGAAAAAACAACTGACCCTGGAAGAAATGCAGGCAGCCTGCGCATCAACCCTGATCCAACGTCTGGGAATCGAGTTCACAGCCATTGGCGAGGATTTTCTCGAGGCGCGGATGCCGGTGGATGAGCGGACCATCCAGCCCGCAGGCCTGCTGCACGGTGGCGCCTCGGCAGCTCTGGCCGAAACCCTGGGCGGAGCCGGAGCCTATCTCTGCATAGAAGCGGAACAGAGTTGTGTTGGCCTGGAAATCAACGCCAATCACGTCCGTCCCGCGGCCGGAGGATGGGTCACCGGACGGGCGACCCCGCTGCATCGGGGTCGCACCACCCAGGTCTGGAATATCATGATTCGGGACGAACAGAATCAACTGATCTGCGTGTCACGCTTGACCGTTGCGGTCCGCTGACCTTCTCCAGAACAGAGGCCACCTGGCTGAAACGCGGCAACGAACGTTCACGGATTCAGGCTGAATTCAATTGTCTGCCTGCTTCCCCTCATCGCCGCTCTTCCCGGACCTCCTTGCCGTAAAGAATCGACCAATGACGGAATCTGCGCGGCATATGGCTGCCGATACTGCCGGTCACCAGCATGGCCCAGAGTAACGGCATGACCAGATCCGGACGAAAATGAATACTGCCTGCCAGGCCGATATGCACAAGGGTGACGAGTCCTTTGCCCTGATGGATCCAGTTGCGATCCTGAACAAGTTCGAGCACAACGAGGCCAACACCGGTGGTGATGGTCAGATGATGCCAGACCTGCAACTGGGCAAAAGGAATGTGGAAAAAAAAACCACCGAACAAAAGAGCCGCGGCAGCGATGTGGCCGGTGCGTAGAGCGATATCAAGCCACCGCAGCCAACCGGGACGGTGCGTACTCCAGACCTTCTCCATCAACAGCCTCCTCTCTGGCCGCATCCATTGCGGCTCACTGGCCTCTTCCTGAATCCGTGACGACTGGATGCTTGTTTTTGATTTAATATTTTGTAATCATTTTAAAAATACGCCAATATTTCTGACAACTCACCTGCACCAGCCGCCCTTCTCCGGATGCGGGAAAAGGATTGCCGGATCCGGCAACGGGCATCGCCTTGCTTTCAGCTCATCTGTCTTCTGCTTTTTTCCGTCGCTGCGCCCCGATCTTTTCGGCCAGGGCTTCCTGAACACGGAAATACGGGGCGAGAACACCCATGAACCAGAGCATGCAGAGCAGACCGGCCAGGGCATTGCAGATGCGGAAATTGGTGCAGGGAGCAAAGATCCGGTCATGCAGAGCGAGCAGAGGGTAACGACCGGTTCCCAGCAGAGGCCGCAGGCAGACATCGGCAAGGAAAAACAGCTGCCAGGCATGCGCACGGGTGTATCGACCCAACCGATACATTTTCCGGATCGACCCCGGCAGTCCCCAGTTCCGGCGGAGCATATCCCAGAGAAGCGAGAAAAACGGGGACAGCAAAAGCTTCCCCGTCTCCTGCTGGACCCGGTAGACGCCGGGCGCCTTGGCAAAAAATGATTCTTCACCGATGCTGTCCATTCCCATGATGATGCTCATGAGGATATACCGGCGGTGGAAGCCCTCGGTCTCAAAACGACGGGCCGATGTTCCGAGCAGACCGGGCAGGGTCATCAGGGTGCCCTGGGTGCGGATTCGGGAGACAAGGCGCTGATCCTCGAGAAAGGGCAGGCGCTCATCAAATCCGCCCAGAAACCGGAAAAATTGCCGCGTCAGCAGCAGGCCCTGATCACCGTTGACGGTATTGAGGCGATTGCACCCAGTTTTTTCCTCGAGAAATCGGTAGGCCAGGGTATTGCCCGGCTGCGAGCGTATGAACCGCAGACGAAAATGGCCCGCGACCCATGCGGTTGCCAAGGCAGCCTCCTGGATGGCTTGCAGAGACCTGGCGAGAAGCAGAGGATCCATGATTCTGCTGTCGGCATGGAGAAACAGCAGATAGGTGCCCCTGGCCTGTTCCGCGGCCGCATTCATCTGCGCACCCCGCCCGCGCCTGCCTGGTATCCATCTGGCTCCGAAGGTCTCGGCCACGGTACGGGTTGCATCCACGGACCCACCATCACCGACCAGGATCTCAAAAAGGCAATCCCGCTGCTTTTCGAGATCAGCCAGCAAGAGCGGCAGGATACCGGCCTCATTGAGAGTCGGGATGATAATGCTCAGCACCGGCCGATAGCCGCACCCCATATGCAGGTATCCTCCTGGATGCCGTAAGCGCACCGCTCCCTGGCTGACCAACGACTCATCATCCCGTTTCCGCTGTCCGGGCCGGCTGCAGCCAGTTGTGCTGCTGCCTGGCCACCATGTGATCCGCGGCCGCCGGTCCCCAGCTTCCCGCGGGATAATTGGCAAAATCCGTTGCCGGGACCGCTTCCCAGGCCTCAAGAATCGGCGCGACCACCTGCCAGGCACTGTCCACCTGGTCGGCTCGCATAAAGAGGGTGGCATCACCGCGGATCACATCGAGCAACAGCGTTTCATAGGCCTCGGGAGCGGAGGTTTTGAAGGCCTCGCTGTAGAGAAATTTCATCTCCGCCCCACCCAGGAGCAGCCGGGTTCCAGGCTGTTTGACCTGGATCATGGTGCCGATACCTTCCTGGGGCTGGATACGAATAACTATACGATTGGGCTGCCAACTCTCCACCGCCGCCGAGGGGAAAAACTGGTGCGGCGGCGAGCGGAAAACAACAGCGACCTCGGAAACCTTGGCTGGGAGACGCTTACCAGTCCGCAGATAAAAAGGCACTCCCTGCCACCGCCAGTTATCGATATGAAAAGTAAAAGCAGCGTAGGTTTCAGTGTTGGACACCGGCGAGACGTTCTCCTCTTGACGATATCCGACCACCTTTTCGTCGGCAATGCTTCCTTTGAGATACTGGCCGCGCACAGCGACCCGATGCACGTCCTCGGGTCGGATCGGTCGGATGGCCCGGAGCACGTCCACCTTTTTGTTGCGGATATCATCGGCGTCAAAAGTGATCGGCGGCTCCATGGCGATCAGGCAGAGGATCTGGAGAAGATGATTCTGGACCATATCGCGCAGGGCACCGGCATGATCGTAATATTCGCCCCGCTCCTCAACTCCAACGGTTTCCGCCACCGTGATCTGGACATGATCGATATAACGTCGATTCCAGATCGGTTCAAACAGGGAGTTGGCAAAACGAAAGGCAAGAATATTCTGGACTGTTTCCTTGCCGAGATAATGGTCGATCCGATAGATCTGTGATTCGACAAACAGGTCATTGAGAAAATGGTTGAGCGAACGAGCCGAAGCCAGATCCCGGCCAAAGGGTTTCTCCACCACCAAACGGTCATGGGCGCAATCCCGGCAGACGCCAAGCCGCTGCAACATGATTGCAGCCGGCTGCATCATGACCGGCGGCACCGCCAGATAGTAGATCCGGTTGGCCCTCGCCCCCCATTCTCCCTCAATCTCCTCGAGCCGGGTCCGCAGTGCGGAACCGGCCGCGGGATGAGTCAGGTCTTCAGAAAGGTAGGAGATATTGCCGGCAAAAGCATCCCAGGTAGCGGCGTCTACCTCTCCCCGCCGGGAAAAACGGGTTATCCCTTCCCGGAGCCGCTCCCTGAAGACATCATTGTCCAGGTTTTTCCGGGCCACACCGATAATGGCAAAGCGCTCCGGCAGCTGCTGGTCGAGGAGGAGGTTATACAGCGCCGGCACGAGTTTGCGCCGGGTCAGATCGCCACCAGCCCCGAAAATGACGAGAATCGTTGGTTCAAACCGCGCCTGGCTGGTCATCCTCATTTCTCCCTGGGTCCTGATTTTTCCATATGGCCGCCAAACTGATAGCGCATGGCGGAAAGCAGCTGATCAGCAAACCCGGCCTGACCGCGTGAACTGAAACGCTGATACAGGGCTGTGCTCAACACCGGCGTCGGCACTCCGGCCTCGATGGCGGTGCTGATGGTCCAGCGTCCCTCGCCGGAATCGGAGACCCTGCCGGAGTACCCGTCCAGCGCGGGACTCTCATTGAGCGCCTGAGCGGTTAAATCCAGCAACCAGGAGGGAATGACGCTGCCCCGCCGCCATACTTCGGCAATATCTGCCAGATTGAAATCATATTGAAAATACTCCGGATGGCGGAGAGGCGTTGTTTCCGCATCTCTGTCCTGTTGCCTGCTGCCCACATTGGCATGATGGAGGATGTTGAATCCCTCGGCGTAGGCGGCCATCAGGCCGTATTCAATACCATTGTGGATCATTTTGACGAAATGACCGGCCCCGCTGGCGCCGCAGTGGAGGTATCCCTGTTCCGCGGTGGACCCGCTCTGATGGCGTCCGGGTGTTGGTAGAGCGGCACTGCTTCCCGGGGCCAGGGCTCGGAAAACAGGATCGAGCGTCCGTACCGCTTCCAACTCACCGCCGATCATCAGGCAATATCCCCGTTCAAGTCCCCACACCCCGCCGCTGGTCCCCACATCCAGATAACGGATGCCCTTGGCCTGCAGGGCGCGGCTCCGGCGGATGTCGTCCTGATAATTGGAGTTGCCGCCATCGACCAGGATATCGCCGGCTTCCAGCAGGGGGACGATTGTGTCAATCACCCCCTCCACCGCGGCGGCCGGCACCATCATCCAGATCACCCGCGGAGTTTCGAGACCGGCGACAAACTCCGTATACGCCAGGGTGCCCACAGCTCCCGCCTGGACAAAGGGCTCAATCGCTTCAGCCCGCCGACCATACACCACACAGGAATGCCCCTGGCGCAGCAGCCTCCGCACCATATCACCACCCATTCGACCCAGACCGATCATACCAATTTGCATATTGTCCTCCATCGGGAGTTTTTTTTGAATCCACCTGAGCGAGCAACACTTCAGCAGGCGCGATGCATGTTCAACGTGTACCCTCTTGCTTGTTATCATCTGTTTCCCAGGTACAGGCCCGACCCTTGAAGCTGAAAAAGAATTTGAGACCTTTGCGAACAGTGGCCGAAAATATTTTCGGAGAAAAAACCGAGCCGACCACCCGCTTGTTGATCTCGCCCAGGGTTGGATAGGGATGGATGGCCGAGGCAATCCTGGTCAGCCGCACCCCGCCGTTCATAATCGCCACCCACTCACTCAAGAGATCCCCGGCCTGCGGACCAAGAATCTGCACGCCCAGGGGTTTTTCTTTCCGGTCCAGCAGCAGTTTGATCCGACCAACCTCTTCTCCTTCAGCCAGGGCCCGGTCATTACCGCTGAACTCTTCGCTCCACACAGAATACTCGATCCCGGCCTTGCAGGCGCTTTTCTCGTTCATACCTATACTGGCCAGCTGGGGATGACAGTAGGTGCACCAGGGCACATGGGTATAATCGGTCTTTTTGGGCAGATGAAAAATAGCATTGCTGACCACAACCCCACCCTCATAGCCGGCAACATGGGTGAATTGATACCCGCCAATGACATCACCAGCGGCATAAATGTGTTTATGTCTGGTCCGTAGACTCCTGTTGACCGTGATGCCCTGCCGGTCAACAGCAATGTTGATGTGTTCAAGACCAAGCCCGGCCACATTGGGGGCGCGGCCGGCAGCCACGAGCAGTGCTTCGCCTTCCAAGGTCTCGGTCTCACCTGCTGCATTGGCCAGAATCACCTGACGCCTGGGACCCAGATCGCTGACCCTGGTCACCGCGGCGTTCATCCGAAAGACGACCCCTTCCCGCTCGAGTTCCTGGCGGACCAGCTCAGCCATGTCCCGATCCTCCTTGGCCAGGATCTGATCACCACGCTCGATCACCGTGACTTTACTGCCCAGACGACAAAAGGCCTGGGCCATTTCCACGGCAATGGGACCGCCGCCGAGCACCAGCATTGAGCCGGGTAGTGTATCAAGGGAAAAGAGATCACGATTGGTCAGATAGGGTGTTGTATCGAGCCCCTCGACCGGAGGAATCGCTGCTGAAGAACCGGTGGCAATGACCCAGGAACGGGCGGTTATGGCGGTGCCATCGAGATCCACTGTATGCTCGTCGGTGAACACCGGATCGCCGAACTCGACCTTTGCCCCCAATCGACAGAACCTCTCCACCGAGTCATGGTGCTGGATGGTGCTGATCACCGACCTGATCCGGTCGGCAACCTTCCGGAAGTCCACCGGTGGCGGGGTGAAGGCGGGCAGACCGAATTGTGTTGCATTGTTCATAAGATGATAGACGTGGGCGGTCTTGATCAGGGTTTTACTGGGGACACAACCGTAATGAAGACAATCCCCACCTAAGGCCGCTTCTTTTTCGATCAGCAGGGTTTTCGCGCCGAGCTGGGCCGCCCCGGAGGCCACGGTCAGTCCCGCGGCGCCACCGCCGATAATACCGATGTCATAATCATAGTCAGCCATGCTGTTTCTCCTTTGTCCACAATTTACGGCACGGTGGGATCATCGGGTGTCGGCGGGAGGTTGTACCGAGCCCGGTACCATGCCAGGATTTTTTTGACGGTCAGGGGAAACAAGCCGAGCAGGGCAAAAGAAAAGAGGACCCCCGGTGAAATGATGCCGGCCAGAGAGTCAATCCTCGCCAGTTCCTTGCCGGCGTTGACATAGACCATGGTACCGGCCAGCATACCAACCTGCGAGACCCAGAAAAAGGTGAACAGCCGCATTCTGGTCAGGCCCATGAGTAGATTGATGACAAAAAAAGGAAAAATCGGCACCAGCCGCAGGGTAAAGAGATAAAAGGCCCCTTCTTTTTCAATGCCGGCATGAATGGTGACCAGTTTGTCACCAAACCTCTGCTGAACCCAATCGCGGAGCAGAAAACGCGCGACCAGGCAGGCCAGGGTGGCGCCGATGGTACTGGCAAAGGAGACCACCAGGGTGCCGATCCAGAAACCGAACAACCCGCCCCCTGCCAGGGTCAACACCGCCGCCCCGGGCAGCGACAGGGCGGTCACAGCGATGTACACCCCCATGTATCCGGTGATGAAAGGGATTCGGTTGTGCAGGTACAGCGCCTGCAGCCTTTCATGCGATGCCTTGAGATACTCCAGGGTCAGGTATTGTCCTAAATCAAAAAAGAAAAAGGCGGCAACTCCCAGAAGGAAAACACCCGCGAGGGTGATCCGCTGCATCGTTTGTTTTCTGTTCCCGGTCACGCCCTGTCCCTCTGCTGCATACTCTGCCGGCCATAAAACGCAGCGCCCCAGAGACCGCTGTCCTCGTTGTCGATGAGAAAAACCGGGATATTGGCCAGCAGGTGCCCCATCGTCGGTGAAGCATGAAATTCCCTCTGGAAAGAGGGATGCGTCAGCAGTTCGGGGTTTTTGGCAGCTACGCCGCCGGCAACATAGAGCCCGCCCAGGGCCAGGGTATCGAGGGCATAGTCGCGGCACACACGGCCAAGGAATGTTGCCGCCCAATCCAGGGTTTCTCCAGCCCTGCCTTCGGCAAAGAGGGCAGAAACCTGCTTTGGCTCCAGGTCATTGCCGGAAAGGAACCAGTGGAGATAACGCAGGCCACGACCGGAAACCACCAGGTCACCGGTGATGACCTGCTCGCCGCTTTTGTCGCGATAGAATTCCTGGAACGCCCACTCACGCGAAGAAACAAAGGGGAAGCAGGCATGCCCTCCTTCCGAGGGCAGGGCGAGAAATCCCTGACCCGGGACCGGCACCAGGGTCGCCTTGCCCAGGCCGGTGCCGGCCCCCAGCACAGCGATGACCCCATCAGCAACTGCAGTGCCCGGTAGCACAGGGCGGGCCGCAAGGCCCACCGGCGAACGGCAGGCATAGGCCTGGGCAACAAAATCGTTGATCAGGCGAGTCTTGCGCACCAGATCCTCGGTATCAAGATCGCGCTTGAGATCGATATCCCAGGGGATGTTGGGTGGTGCGCTATAGGTCCCGTGTTCCACCGGCCCGGCAATGGCAAAAACCGAAATGTCGGCACTGGTGACGGTCAGGGGAAATTCACTGGCATGCAACTGCTCCAGCAGGTGGGCAAAGGATGTCGCCCCGGTGGTGGGCAGCCACTGTATCCCCTCAAGAACAAGGAGATCATCCTCTTCTACCCGAAATAGGGCGAAACGGCTATTGGTACCGCCGATATCCGCGGCAAGAAGCGTTGTCATCGCTGATCCTCCCTGTTGCGCTGTTCCTTGGATTCTGTATCCCTGCTGCGTTACCCGCAAAGCAGCTCAACCATCCCATAAATCTGAATCCGTGACGGCTGGACGTTTGTCTTGAACATATCTTGCTGTGATCATTATGTAATTTCAGCGAAACCCTTGACAATACCCTTCACCAGCCGTCACGGATTCAGGATCCCATAAAAAAAAGCATAAGTTTACGTTGACACAAAAACCGAACTTGTCAATCTTAATCAGATGCGCCGGCATCAGTGCCGACCGGGCCGGCCCCACCTTCACACAGGACATCCAGTATGCTCGAATCCATTTATTATGTCATCACCTGGGCCTGCCGCCGGGAATGTGCCCATTGTTATGATGATCGATTCCGACCATATACGCCGGTTGAAGTCGATGACCTGATTGCCCGGGAAAAGGCGATCCTGCCGCGCATCGTTGCCAACCTGCCGGAGGAACTGCAATATATTGATCTGGAAGATCAAGACGCAAACGGCACGTTTCCGAGCAAAAGCGGGCGCATCATTCTTTCCGGTGGCGAGGTGCTCATGGATCCGGTCCGGGAACGGCTCCTTTACCCGCTGCTGGCCATGCTCCGCGGCCGCTACGCAAGAGATGTACGCCTGGTCATCCAGACCAGCGGCGATCTGCTCACCCCGGAGATCATCAACCAACTCCTGGAACAGGGGATATGGATGATTTCGGTGTCTTCCATCGACTCATTCCACGGTGGCGAACTGAGCAGAGAGCAGGTCAGGGACAATCTCACCCGGATGTTCACCGCGGCGGGCATGCAACCCTCGGCACTTGCCGCCGGCGAACGTCGCTGGCGGGATGAAGAGGGACCGGTTTTCAGTTTTTTCGGGGCAACCCGGGATTCGTGGATCGGCAAGCTCTGGCCCAGCGGCCGGGCCTGGAAAAACGGATTGTCCACGGCCCGGTACGTGGATAATTTTTGCAACAACTGGTCCGGGGGACTCAATTTCCTCAACCTGGGCTACAGCGGGTCAGAGGTGGCCATTGACCCGGAGGGCAATGTTTATCCCTGCTGCCGGAAAACCCGGCTTCCCTACGGCAATCTCGCCGCCGAACCCCTCCGAACCATTCTGGAGCGGTTGCAGGGGCAGCCCCAATTCGAAGCAATTACCAACGGTCACCCGGAGCGCATGGGCCTGATCCATGGGATCAGCCCCGGCGATTTCATCAACCTGAGCCGGACCATCGACCCGCGCGGCAGAGCCTATGTCAACCGCTGTATCGGCTGTGACCGCCTGCACGAGAAGTATCTCGGCCCGGTCCTGGAAAAACTGCGCCAGCACGACAGACCATGAAGCATCCGGACGGACTGTTGCTGCACCGGGTGACTATTTCCCTCGGCGCTCTTGCACTGATCCCGGAAACCACCCTCACGGTGGCTCCAGGTGAAATCACCACGGTCATGGGTCCCAGCGGCACCGGCAAATCAACCCTGCTCAACTATCTCTGCGGCACCCTGGCCCCGGCATTTTCCGCAAGCGGCCAGATCTTTATCCATGGTCGGGACATATCGGCGCTGCCCATTGAAAAGCGCCGGATCGGCATTCTCTTCCAGGACGACCTGCTTTTTCCGCACATGAGTGTTGGCGAAAATCTGCTCTTTGCCCTGCCGCGGAGTGTTAAAGGCCGACACCGACGCCAGGATCTGGCGGAACAGGCCCTGGATGAAGCCGGACTTGCCGGTTATTACCAGCGAAGTCCAGGTACGCTCTCCGGCGGCCAGCGGGCCCGGGTCGCTCTGATGCGGACCCTGCTATCCAACCCGGAAATCATTCTCCTCGACGAGCCCTTTGCCAAACTGGACACGGAACTGCGTACAGTGATCCGCCAGTTTGTCTTCGCGCACATCGCTGCCCGCGCTCTGCCTACCCTGCTGGTTACCCATGACATCCGGGACGCCGAAGCCGCCGGCGGGCCGCTCTTGTCTCTCGGTGCCCGGGCAACCGATCACCAATCCTGAAAAACTATTGTGGAGGCTTATATGAAAAAAGGCGTACTGCTGACCCTGATCGTTGTTGTCGCCGCATGTATACCGGCTGCCGCCCAGGTTGCCGAAGACTGGGAAAGCATTGTTGACAAGGCCAGGGGCCAGACCGTGTACTGGAATGCCTGGGCCGGAGATGAGAACACCAACAGCTTCATCGCCTGGGTCGGCAGAAGGGTCAAGGAGGATTATCAGATTGACCTGCGGCATGTCAAAATATCCCTGACTTCGGAAAGCGTCTCCCGGGTGGTTGCCGAAAAAGCAGCGGGACGCGACACCGGAGGCTCTGTTGACATGATCTGGATCAACGGCGAGAATTTTCTGGCCATGAAGGATCAGGGACTGCTGTTTGGCCCCTTTACCCAGCTGCTTCCCAATTTCCAACTGGTGGATACCGAGGGTAAACCAACCACCATCATCGATTTCACCGTACCGGTGGAGGGTATGGAAGCACCATGGCGCATGGCGCAGATTGTCTATGTGTACGACGCGCTCCGCCTGCCCGAGCCGCCGCGCTCCATTCCCGGCCTGCTGGAATGGGCCCGGGAAAACCCCGGCCGCATCACCCACCCGCAGATACGCAATTTCCTTGGCTCGACCTTTCTCAAACAGGCACTGTATGAACTGGTCGAAGATGCCGATGTCCTCGGCAAGCCGGCCACCGATGCAAACTTCGCCACGGTCACCGCGCCACTCTGGGCATGGTATGAAGAACTCAAGCCATTGATGTGGCGCCGGGGTGAGCAATTTCCGGAAAGCGGTCCGGCCATGCGCCAACTGCTGGCGGACAACGAAATAGATATCATGATCTCCTTCAGTCCCAACGAAGCCTCCACCGCCATCAGCAAGGGTCTGCTGCCGGACAGTGTCCGGACCTATGTCCTGGATAAGGGCACCATCGGCAACACCAGCTTCAACGCCATCCCCTATAATGCCGCCAATAAGGAGGGCGCCCTGGTGGTGATCAACTTCCTGCTCTCGCCCGAGTCCCAGGCCCATGCCCAGAACCCGGAGGTCATGGGCAACTTCACCGTCCTCGATCTCGACCGTCTGAGCCCGGAGGAACGCCGGCTGTTCACCGATCTGCCCAGGGGGCCGGCCACCCTGAGTGACGCCGAACTGGGACGCCCCTTGCCGGAGCCGCATCCATCCTGGATGGATCGTATCGTTGCTGCATGGGAACAACGCTATTCCCGATGAAATCGGAGAGGCACAAAGGGTCACGTGCCCTGCGTCTGGTCCCCTGGATCACCCTGGCCCTTTTCCTGGGACCGGTGCTTGCCGGTCTTGCCGCCACCGCCCTGCCCGCATTCGGGTATCTGCCCGCCCTGGGAGGGGACCAGTTCAACCTGCATTCCTGGCAGCGCCTATTTGAGGTTCCGGGACTGACCAGGGCCGCCGGCCTGAGCCTGTGGACCGGTCTGCTGGCCACCCTGTTGACCGTCATCCTGGTCTTCGGTTTCTGCAGTGCCATGCATGACACAGCGCTGTTCCGGAAATCACAAATCATCCTCTCGCCGCTGCTGGCCACGCCCCATGTGGCCCTGGCCATCGGTCTGGCTTTCCTGATCGCCCCCAGCGGCTGGCTGGTCCGGTTAGTCTCTCCCTGGCTGACCGGATGGACCCGTCCGCCTGATATCGCCATGGTCCAGGACAGCCTCGGCCTGGCGCTGGTTCTCGGCCTGTTGATCAAAGAGGTGCCGTTCATCCTCCTCATGACCCTCAGTGCCCTCAACCAGGTACCCACCCGGGAAACGCTGCTGACGGCCCGTTCCCTGGGGTATTCTCCCGTGGCAGCCTGGCTCAAGGTCGTTCTGCCGCGGATCTATCCCCAGATCCGCTTGCCGATCTATGCGGTCCTGGCTTTTTCCATGTCCGTGGTCGATGTCGCCGTGGTCCTCGCCCCGACCACCCCACCACCCCTGAGCGTCATGGTGTTCAGAATGTTCATGGACCGTGATCTGACCATGATTTTCCCCGCTTCAGCCGGCGCCTGCCTCCAGTTTCTCCTCGTTGCCGCAGCCATAGGGGCCTGGCGACTGGGCGAGATCCTGGTGGCCCGCGGCGCACGTCCCTGGATGCTGCGCGGCCACCGTAAACGGAGCGGACCGCCCCTGTATTATGCCTGGGGAGGTCTGGTCATCAGCCTGGTGGCCCTGTCCGTGGTCGGCACCCTGACACTTGGCCTCTGGTCCTTTGCCCACACCTGGTTTTACCCCCTCGCCCTGCCCTCCGCCTGGACCCTGTCCCACTGGCTGCGCCATCTCCCCGACCTGGCCGGCCCGGCTTTGACCACCCTGTTACTGGGCCTGGCCGCCGCTTCCCTGGCCCTGGTTCTGGCCCTTGGCTGTCTGCAGAATGAACGGGTCAACGGCGTTGGTCCGGCATCGCGCATGCTGTGGCTGCTCTATCTGCCGCTGCTGGTGCCCCAGATCGCCTTTCTCTTCGGCGCCCAGATGCTGCTGGTCCGCCTCGATCTTGACGGTACCTGGCCGGCCCTGATCTGGGCCCACCTCCTGTTTGTATTCCCCTACGTCTTTCTCGCCCTGGCCGATCCCTGGCGGGCCTTTGATCCCCGGTACCGCAACACGGCCCTGGCATTGACCGGCTCGCGACTGCGAACCTTTTTCCGGGTTGAACTGCCCATGATGCTCAAACCGGTGCTCTTTGCCTTTGCCATCGGGTTTGCGGTCAGTGTCGGCCAATACCTGTCCACCATCTTTGCCGGTGGCGGCCGCTTCACCACCCTGACCGTGGAAGCGGTCACCCTGGCAACCGGCAATGACCGCCGCGTCATCGGTATTTACGCGCTGACTCAGGCAGTCCTTCCGTTGTTGGTCTATGGGATGGCCATCGTTCTGCCGGCTTTTTTGCAGCGACGACAGGAACGAAGGAACAGATGAAAGCCAGGCATCGGAAATTTCCCGACAATTGACCAGGCGTAGCCGGCCCCCCTTAAAAGCCCCCTTGGGAGGCACGCAGCATAAACTCAATGAATGTCGAGGGCAGCCACAACAGGATAGTGATCCGAAGCAACCCGGGCCAACCGACTTTTATGGACATGCGTTGCCATCACCCGTTGATGGGGTTTTATGAGTATACGGTCCAGGGCAAGAAAAGGGAAAAACGTAGGAAAAGTCAGCGGCGCAGCCAGGTGGCCAAAAGAGGCCATAATCTTCCTGAAAGGTCGCCGAATCGGCAACCACTCGTTGAAGTCCCCCATAAGGATGGTCATGTCCCGATTGCCGATGCTCTGGAGAATATCACCAAGAAATGCGTGTTGCTTTCGCCGTTCCGAAGCCCGCAAGCCCAGATGGGTGTTCAGAACACGGATAAGGCCGGAATCGGTTATCAAATCGACATCCAGAACGCCCCGTGGCTCCCAGGGCTCTATACTGATATCGTGCCTGCGAATGGCGTCAACAGGTCTATCCGTTAACAGCACATTGCCGTACGCAGCGTGTTGACGCATCAACGTTTTGCCGATTATCAACCGCATACCCAGTTCTTCAGCCAATTGTCCGGCGGAGATCCTATGCGTGCTGTGTTTGGGAAAATTAACCTCCTGCAACCCGATTATGTTCGCACCGATCTCCTGGAGGACCGAAAGCCCCCGGCCAGGATCGTACTGCTTGTCTGTGCCCACCCATTGATGGACATTATAGGTGACCGCGGTCAGGTATGACATGAAGAGAGCTCAGTCCTAGGTCAATCGACGCTTGAGCCATCTGGTAATCAGGAACAGGAAGATCAGAGCACCGGACATGATCAGGATGTTCGCCGGTCTGGGGTTGAGCAGAAAAGCCAGGAACTGGTCGGTAAAAATGGTCACGGCAAGAATGCCGGGGACCATGCCCAGTGCAGTGCCAAGCATATAATCCACAAACCGGATATGCGATGCGCCAGCCACAAAATTAATAATTGTGAACGGGGCAAGAGGCAGCACGCGCACGGTTGCCATACTGAGTACTCCATGCCGGGCAAGGTACTTACTGATGCGATTGAGACGATCGCCAGCCATACGTCGTATACGTCTCCGGCCAAGCTTCATGCCCACCCCGTAAGCGGCAGCGGCACTGCACTGGGTACCAATCAGGGCAGTAACCAGCGCGGGGCCTGGCTCCAGCAAGATAGCCGTGGCTCCGATGAGGACCGTTACAGGAAACAGCGCAAGCCCCCCGACCAGAAAAACAAGCACGATCAAAGGATACATGGTCCAGCCCGCAGCCAGCCCCTGAATGATCGCAACCAGATTTTCCCTGTTGGCGATCTCGGCAAGCGATGCAAAACGCCATGCACTCGCCAAAAGAACCAACGCCAGCACCCCCAAAGTCAGCCACAGCCAATTGCCGCGTAACCACCCTCCTTGCGAGGATGTGTCATCAGGGACAAAAAAATCCAACAGCTGATCAACCTCCAAAGGACGTTCCGGGTCAAGAACCTCGGCCTCACTGATCAATTCCGGGTACTTGTTTTCCTGGGCCTCCAGGGGAGCCAGACCCCGTTGGGCGGCTTTCTGTCGACCAGGTGTCGACAATTCATCCAACATCCGAAGAAGCGAACCGTATTTGACCGTCAACACATCCACCTCGGCCGGTGCAACGCCTAAATGTTCGGCCAGCAACTCATTGCGCACCCGGCGTATGCCGGCCTCAACGTTCGACGATCCAGCTTCAATGGCAAGATCGCACTCCGTATCCAATCCCAGAGACCGGTTACATAAATTGGCAGAGCCCACCCGTAGCAACTTGTCGTCCACGACCATCAATTTGGCATGAACCATGACGCCCTGATCACCGACCCACGGGTAAAGCAGCCTCAACCGGTTATGGAGATCAGCCATGAGCAACCTGTTGAGCACATGGATCCGCTTGGCCTCCATAACCTTGTTGCCCAACCACCCCTGTGTTTTCTTGGGGAGGATGACAACCACCTCCGGCCCCTGCTTTTCACGCAATCGCTCTTCCAGGGCCTGCAGCAAGACCGGAGAGGTGAAATACTGGTTTTCAATAAAAATCAAATGGCGAGCCGCCTGGATTGCATCCAGATACAGCGCTTCGACCTCGCGGACCTCGGGTCGCGTTTTGTATTGCGGTACCGTCCGGGAGATTGCCACCTCCACATTTTCAAACCATGGTTGAACACCGTCAGGCCAGGCATCACTGCCGCTGCTGCTGCGCACTTCCATGGTTTTTTTGGTGGCCTGGTGCCAGCGAAGTGCACAATACTGGGCCAGGGCTGAGGCAGCATTGCCGTCCACAATCATCATGGTATCGTGATATGGAGAGTAGGTGTCACCTGCCGGGGTCATGCGGCGCGGATCATCTGGTTCGTGAGCAGATGTATCCCAGCGATAATGGCTCAGGTCCATACCTCCACAAAAAGCCACCTGACTGTCAACGACAACAATCTTCTGATGATGGGAAGCACCGAAAGGATGCTCGTCATCCAGATGGAAACAAATGCTCGGGTGCGGCACCCAGCCCAGATTGAACAGCAGGTTGGGATCGCGCTCCATGCTCAACAGCATGGAGAAATCCCAGATCAAAATACGAATATCCAGATCAGGGTTGTTGCACACCGCATGATCGAGCAAAAGACCCAACTTGACAGGGAGACCATTGGATTGCGCCTGAGAGGCCGCTTCACCGCGCAGCAATGCCACCTTGCTGTGAATATCCCAGCCAAGAATGAGAATCTGTTTTTGCGCCTTCAATACGGTTTGGTGAAACGCGGCAAAATACGCTTCACCATTGATCAGCACTGCCGCACGATCCGCCCTGACCAATTGCCCGCAGTTTTTTCCGGGAGTGAGGATTCTGGTTGGCACGTAAGTCATTTGTGACTCCTTTGCCATCTGCTGAGTACTCTTTCAGAAATTTACATCGCAGACCAAATTGCCGTCGACAAGGTGACAGATCCCAGCCACCCTTTTGAGCTCGACCACAAAAACGACCCCAGTCCCCGGTTTATCAAGGCCTGCAGATTGAATGATGGCGTTGAGCACCTGGTCGGTGCGTTCCTTGGGGATGGCTGTCAGGACAATCTCTTTTTCCGGCTCAATGGGAATCCCCAGGAGGGTTTTGGTTTCATGAATACCGGCACCACGCCCCATCAGCGTGGTTCCTCCTTCGGCACCAGCCTCTTTTGAAGCCTTGATAACCGTCAGTGAATGTCCCTTGTTGACGATGGTGATGATTAAATCGTAGTGATTCATCATTGAATATCCCTCATTTTCTTGAATAGAGCAGCCCAAGAATCATAACCGAAAGAATGGGGGCCAGTGCGACCAGAGCGATGAGTCCGAAACCATCGGCAATGGCGTCCCGGTCCGGCATGGCCGTGGCGATGCCCACGGCGATGGCAAGCACAAAGGTCACTGTCATCGGCCCCGTGGCCACGCCTCCGGCGTCAAAGGCAATGGAAGTAAAAGTAGGATCGGAAAATTTCAGCATAACGAGAACAATGAGATACGCGGGAATGACCAGGTAGAGGATCGGGATACCGTAGAGGATACGCACCATGCCCAAAGCCATAAACACAGAGACCCCCAATGCCAGGGTGGCGAGGATGGTCTGCGACCGGATCGAGCCTCCTGAGGTTCTTTCTACTTCGTAGCTCAAAATGCGGACAGCGGGCTCGGCAATGGTGGCAACGAAGCCGAGCAGGAAACCGATGGGAATAATAAGCCATCGGTTCTCCATGGACCCCAGCACTTCCCCCATGGCACTACCCACGGGGAGGAATCCCACAGTGACCCCCTGGAGGAACAGGACAAGGCCGATGAAGGTCAAGGCCACCCCCTTGAGCAGATTCTTGACGTATTCAATGGGCAACTTGAGGAAAAATATCTGGAAAACCAGGAAAAAAAGGACCAGCGGTCCCAGTGCCATGATCACTTCCAGAATGATTTCTTTACAATCGAGAAAATCGAGCAGTTCGTTCATTATTGGTAGATCACACCCAGGATCATGACGGCAAGTATGGGTCCGATGGAGGCAAGCCCCACCAGACCAAACCCGTCGGAAAAGGATGACCGGCCGCCCAGGACCGCAGCCGTGCCGATCCCCAGGGCCAGGATGAAAGGCACCGTTACGGGCCCGGTGGTTACACCCCCGGCATCAAAGGAAAGGGGAACAAAGTCCGGGGGGGTGAAGAAGGAAAGAAGCAATACAATGGTGTAGCCTCCGGCAAGAAGATAGGTAATGGGGACACCCAAAATGATTCTGAGTACTGCCATACACACAAAAACAGCCACCCCAAGAGCCACCGCCAGGATGAGAATATTTTTGCTCACCGCACCTTCGGAAACAAGATCCACCTGAAAGGCCAGCACCCGAACATCGGGCTCAGCGACTGTAACCAGAAAACCAAGCAGGAAGGCAACCAGTAAAATAATGGGCAAGGAGGCTTTCTGAGGCAGTTCCGCGCCGATGGTTTCGCCCATGGGTAAAAGACCCATCTTCACCCCTTGGAGAAAAAGGGTCAGGCCGACCATGACCAGCAAGGCGCCAATGAGAAAACGCAGGAACATTGGTGTGGGCAGGGCAATGACAAACACCTGAAGGATTGTTGTCACCACGGTGATAGGCAGCACGGCCAGCAGCACTTCATACAGGTTGTCTTTCAATCGCACCGACATGCAAAATACCTCCATTGAGACGGCAAGATGTTGTTGCTCTGTAACCAGTTCATACCATAGGACAAAGTCTCAATCCGTGCAAGCGCATTCAAAATGAAAGCCTGGAACAGGGATTCGACGGGCATCACGTTGAATTTGTGCCCTTTTTCATGGTTTGACTCGAAAAGCGTCAATAAACCGGCGATCAATACGATCCTTGAGATAAAAGGCCGGTTTTCCTGAAAAGGTGATCTTCCATTTGGAGAGGATCCCCTCACCATCGCCCAGGTTGTAGATGAGCAGGTATTTTCCTCCCGGTTGAAATTGCTCAAGCGGTTTGTTCTCAAGAGCGGCGAGCAGGTTTCTGTAAAGAATGGGGTTTTGCCGCACGGCATAAACACCGACCTTGTCCAGCGGTTCAGCCTCGAAATAGATACAGTCGCCACCACCAAAAATATTGTCATGGCCAACGGACTGCAGACATTGGTTCACTCGAAGTCCACCATCCGGACCGACCGGCAGCCCGGAACGGGTAAAAATCGGCGACGGCTTGACTCCGACTGCGTGAAAAATAATATCAGCGGTATATTCCTGACCGTTTTCGATCATAATCCGGCCGTTTTCTACCTGCTGTACATATCCGTTCTCGAGGATGTCCACCCCTTTGCGCGTCAGGATTTTCCTGGCGAGTCGGCGAACCCGTCCGGGCCTTCCTGCGAAGAAATGCCGACCGGCAAAAATTCGAATCAACGGCATGGGAACCGCCTTCTCGCGACACAATTGATGGATATTGCCGGCAATCTCAACAGATGATGGGCCACTGCCGATAACGGCAATGGTGATTTTTCCGCCGGCGGCACGATCAAGTATCGTTTTCCGAGCCAACAGCAACTCCTCAATGGGCTTGGCGGTAAAAAAATTCTTTGTATCTCCTTGCAGCACCTCCCTCGGCACAGAGGATCCTGCATTACAGGAAAGAACATCATAGGGAAGAGCCTCTTTTGAATCCTCAAGAGAGACGAGCTGCTGCTCGGGATCGATGCTGAAGGCCTTGCCGAGAACAAAGCGGCCTCCTTTGGCTTCGACAAGTTTTCGGGTCGCAAAGCGAATATCCTCCGGCTTATATGTTCCCCCAAGCATACCTGGCCCCATGCCACTGTAATAGTGGTATTCCGAGGGTTGAATAACCGTGACCCCAAATCCCTTGGCAACAAAAGTTTCGAGATTGGCAAGGGTGACCATATGCGCATGGCCACCACCGATGAGCAGGAGTTGTTTTTTCATAACGTATTGTGATGTTGATCCATATACTCGCTTAATTTCGCCATGTGACTGCGCTCTTCCTCGGCAATCTGCAGGAGAACAGTACGAAACTCTTGACTATTTTCGCTTTGTTGTGCCGCTCGGGAATAGAGATCCAAGGCCTGCGCCTCAATGGCCAGTGCCATGCCGAGCACCTCGGTTTCAGATTCAAGATCTGTCTGGTAGAGCTGCAGGTACTCCTCTGTGGTCAGACCACCTTCCATTGCCGGTTCGGCGATTTTCCGGGCGAATTCTTCTCGAGAGATATCGACACCGGTGCTTTCAGCGTAGAGCTGGACCAGTCGCTCCTGATGACGGATTTCGATATCCGCCAACATGGCAAAGAGATTTTTTGTCGACTCATTGATCACTTTTTCCTGCACAGAGAGGTAAAAATCCCGCAGACCGGCTTCAAGCCCGAAACCGGTAATGAGGGCCTCCTCAGGGCTGGTGCCTCCGGAAAAGAGGTGCAGGCCGACATCTTCCGGACCGACAGCCACCTCTTTTTTCCATGCCTTGATGCCACCGGACAGATTGTAGAGATTCTTGAACCCTTTGCCTGCCATCATTTGCGCAGCAACCCGGCTGCGTCCGCCAATGGCTCAATAGATGACAATCGATTTTTCCCGGTCGAGTTCATCCAGCCGGTTGTCCAGTTCGCCAAGCGGAATGAGCTTTGCTCCGGGCAGGTGGCTTGCTTCGTATTCCCTGGGTTGTCGTACATCCAGAAAGATCACATCACCAGGCGGGTGCTGTTGAACAAGCTCGTGCGCCTCTTGCCAGTTGAGGGAAGAAACCGGGGTGAGAAATTGCAGCCATTTCATAGTAAATTCCTCCAAATTCTTTTTCTGGTCACAGCACCATACAGATTGGCTTCTTTCTGGGAGTATCTATCCTTGATATGCAGGCAATCGAGACCGCCACATCGGAGGGCTCAATCCAGAGTCAGGAAAAAATCTCCCGCATCCAGACCAAAACCGAGCTTCGCCATAATGTCCTCCTTTTGCTTGACCATTCACGGTTGGTTTCGACTACCACAACTGACCAGTAACAATTATTAAACAATGCTATACATCATACAACCAAACGCAACTAAAAGAATATCAACGGGGTTACAATTGCGTGTTGCAGGCTTGGTCGATAAGAGGAGGGGCAAGTCTACCCTGGGACTTGTTGTGGATTCAATTCATGATTCGCCGTCGAGGCTGGGGAAATTTCTCCTGAAACATGCTAATCATCCTGTTCGGTTTTTGCGCGGGCCAACCTCAAGTGAAGTGGGAAAATATTCCACCGGCTTCGCCGCGGAATCAAGGCTGCATGGTTAATAGCGAAACACCGCTGCAGCAAACGAAAGGCCGCCTCCCGAGGTAATCATCAAGATTAAATCATTTTCCTTCAGCCTTCCGCATTGGACTGCGTCATCAATGGCCATGGGAATACATGCAGCACCGGTATATGCATATCTGTCCATGATCGTGTGCGCTTTTGCACGTGGGACATCCAGGTTGTCCATTGTCTGATGGATGCTGTTGATATTGATCTGAGTCATGAAATAATGAGCAATGTCATTGGGTTTGATGTCTAATTGCTGACACAGGGAACGAACCATTAAGGTCCAGGTTTCTGGATTCTTATTGTCTGGAAATTTTTTCACAAACTGTAAATACTGATCGCCCTTCGCCAGGGCTTGAGGAGAAATCGGATACTGGGTTCCTCCTGCATAGATCCCCATCCACCCATGATACTGCCCTTCAACTTTGTGTCTGGCTCCCAGAAATCCGCGGTTCCCTCCCTCAACCGCGGTCACTACAGCCGCTCCGGCTCCATCGGCAAACAGGGTGACCGTTTTTTTATCTTTTGGATTCAAATATTTACTCATGGCATAGGCGCCAATGACCAGGATTGTTGCGTAGTCATTGCCTGAGCGGATATATCGACTTGCCATTTCTAAACCAACCACAAAGCTTGAGCAGGCAACGTTTACATCTAAAGCACCGGCATTGGTCGCCCCCAAACGATAGTGGACCGCGGATGCCGTGGAGGGGGAAATATGTTCCGGCGTATCGGTGCCGACAATAATCAAATCAAGGGCCGTGGCTGCCAATCCGGCCTTTTTCAAAGCTCTCTGAGCAGCTTCAACACACAAATCCGCCGTGGATTGGTTATCCCGGCACCATCGGCGCTCTTGTATGGTCAAATTCTTTTCCAACCAGGTACTGACATTTTCCCCCAGCAATTGATCAAAATACTCATTAGTAAGAATACGTTCCGGAGCGTATGAACCTATGGAGCGGATGACGGCATTTCTCATAGCTTTCTCCTCATATTTAGAATGATTCTGACCAAGATACGAAGAAGTCCACTGTTCTCCATTACTCCACTATTGCTTTCAGGAGAGCATCCTGGATATCGGCATAAAATTGGATGTCGATTCTGGTCGCCATGTCGTCTGAGAGGTCAAACAATTGCCGACGACAGCCGACCGGCATCAGCAGTGTCGCTGCGCCTTTTTCAACCGCAATCTCTGCAATGGTGACCGGATTGTGAACGGGTTCAATGGAACCACCCAGATTGACCTCTCCCACGATGATAAGTCCACCCCGCACGCTTTTTTTCAGCAAGGCGGTACAAAGGGCAATGAGTGATGCCACGCCCAGTTTCGCCCCCGATTTCGCAGCATCGAAGGCCCGGAGCTGTGCGGTGAATGCATGATGACGAGGATCTTTGTCGCCAACCAATTGCGTGGAGCGTGCATAAAGGTTCTGCTCGGCATACCCCATGCTTTCCTTAAAGGCCGGCGGAACGGGTTTGTTGAGAATTTTGACACCGGAACCTGGGCCCTCATTGACTTCAATCCGGTACAGCCCAGGATGATCTTCTCCACCACCCGGTGAGATGGTCCAGACCTGACCAGGCTCTAAAGGATCACCGCCGATACGGTTTTCGCTTTGCAATTCAGGGGTTGAAACAAATGTTTCAACTCCATCGATACCCAGCACGTAGCTGAAGTGGGTGTTGCGGAATTCCGCCGCGCCGACACGTTTCTGCTGCTCCTTGACGCGACGTCTTGCCTCCATGGCAATATGGACGGCCCATGCAACATCCTCGTCTGCGACCTCACCCTCTCCAGGATAAAGGAGTTTGAGCAGGCCGCTCACTGTTTTGTTTACGGCATTGGTATCACGGCCGGAAAGAGCCCCCCCGAAAAACACCCTGTTCTGCAGGACGCTGAGCCGACTTTGATGACGGAGCTGACTCCAGCATTCAGAGAGAAAATCGCTGACCAGACCGAAATGATTGGTCAAAAGCTCCTTGCTGATTTTGGGAACATCCCACCCCGGCAGAAAGGCATGGATACGATCCATAAAGGCGGTATCGTCTTGTATTTCTGCCGGCATGGGACCGAACAGGTGCCCGATCCGTTGCTGGTGCTCAACATCCACATTGAAATTACCGACCAGAACGATGCTGCCATCGGCACGAATACTTTCTTTACCACGGCTGAATTCACCGGATTCCATGTACCCCTTCATGATATTAACCCCATCCTTTTGGTCGAAGGAAATACCGGATACCTCATCAAAGCAAACAACATCGTACTGGCAGACCAATCCGCGCTGGCCGGTTGCGTTGTTGACGAACATTCTGGCAACCGTTGCCTTGCCGCCGGAAATAAGATGTGCATACGGAGAAACTTGCTGATAAAGATGACTTTTGCCGGTTCCTCTGGGTCCAAGTTCCACAAGGTTGTAGTTGCGCTCAACAAAAGGAACCATGCGCAACATCAAGGCATCGCGCTGCCGCTGTGACAAGCCGGCCGATTCAATGCCAACGGAGCGAAGCAGGAATTCCTTCCATTCCTCGGTGGTAAAATTTGACCGTGCCTCGGTTAAGCTGTCGAGCACATCTCGTTTTGACAGCTGAATTTCCCGGAGGAATTCGATACCAAAAGGCCTTCCTCTACTCTCCTGAGCAATAGAAGCATCGTAGTTCAGACTGATTTCGGCATAAAAGCCGCCAGTCAGCATTCGTTCATGTTCATTCACCAGTTCCGGGCTGATGCGGACATCGGTCAGTTGCAGGCTGGGCAGGGTTGCGATGTAGGAGTCGGTCTTGGCATCCAGCCGAGCGGTGATGAGGTCGATGATTTTGACCTCGCCATTTTCCCTGGCCCGAGCCTTGAAAAGCTCTTCTTCCCCGGCCTTGACCGTTCGCGATTTGAGTTGCCGTTGGACGATCTCAAGCCCCTCGTCGATCTCGTCCTGCTCGGTACTGGCGCAGTACCGGCCGAGGAGAAACTCGACCACATAGGTTGGCACCGGAAACTGGCGGCTGAACATCCGGACCAGATCCTTACGAACCAGGTACCCTTCCAGCGAGGAGGCCGCTTTTTTGTCGATCTGGTCCATTTCAATCATAAAGCCTCCTTTGAACCACAGATTCACACAGATAGACACAGATAACATTCATAGAACGAGGCGTTCCCATTGGAGCTTGGCATACTTGAAATTCAGGATGAGGCCCACTCGTAGACCTGTGATCTTCAGGTAATTCAAAATCTGGCCTTTTTCATGGTCGGCAATTCTTTCAATGGTCTTTGCATCTACCACAATCTTGTTGAAAACGATCAGATCAGGAATGTATTCACCCACCTTGACCTCTTTGTAGACCACATCAAAACGAGGCTGCTGTGCATGGGCGATATTGCGCAATCCAAACTCAACACACAAGGCGTTTTCATAAGGCTTTTCAAGCAAACCGTGACCCAGAGTGTTCAAAACCTCCATCGCACATCCAATAATTTGATGAGTTTCCTCTTTGAACAAAAATCTGTGTTCATCTGTGTCCATCTGTGGTTCCTCCGATGATGGTGGCAATCTGCGCAACCAGCGCCCCATTGGTATCGATCAGGACCACCGTTGCTTCACGCCCCTCCATGTCCTCGTCCTCGACGACCACGGAGGCTGTTCCGTTGTCTTTGAGCGGTTTGCTCCCTACAACCACACTGGACAATGAATTGCCGGCCTGGCTCCGAACATCAAATGATAAACCCGAGAAGTTGCCATCAACGGCAACGGTACAGCGCAGACCCTTCCATACCACGTCGGTAACTTCGACAGGTACCGCACTGTTCACGGATTCGTCTCGTGTTACCGTCAAGTGCAGCGTCAGGCACTCCTGCAGACTTAGGCCGCCATGAGAGTATTCCTCCCCTTTTCTGAAACAGCTGACGCCATCGGCAAGGGCAAAGTACTGATTCGGATTCCAGAACCAGGGATACAGCCGCTCCTCGGCAACGGCTCCAGGTTTCAAAGACGCGCAACGTCCCCATTTGCTGTCTGTCAGGGCACGGGGCAGTTCTATTTTTGGCAAGCCCCCGGGCAGCAGCAGCCATCCATGATCGGTGACCACCCGAACACGCTTCCATCCTGCTGCCAGAAGCTCCGTGATACAGTCTGTGATCTCCAGAATCAGGGCATCGATGTGTTTGGCAAGTTTCCACCCACGGTCGTGGCCTTCGTGGTCGATATCGCCGAATTCGAGCCATATTTTTTTATCCACGAAAGACACGAAAGAACACGAAAGTTTTTTGTCGGGGATGTAGTAGCCGTTTTCTTCGATGGCCTTGCTAAGCTGGTAGGCACTCATGGGTTCAAAATTAAAGCCTGCGGGCTCTTCGGCGACACGGTGTGATTGACAATCAAGGGGGGCCACCGCCGGCTTGCAGGTGCCGGTGACGCTGGGTAGAGCCGCCCATGCCACGGATTCCTCAACCTCGCATCCCGCCGCTTCCAGCGACTCGCCAAGCCGCTTGGCACAATCAAACCGCAACCCGTCCACAAACAGAATGCAGTTTTCGTTTTCGCGTCTTTCGTGTTTTTGGTGGACCCAGATTTTCTGGAGATAGCGGGCTGATTCTTCCACCCACGGCAGATAGAGAGATCGGATGGCAACTTTCACCGCTTCAAAGTCTTGAACGCTATCAACTTCCGCCAAGGCGCGCACAACCCCATCATCGACTCGCCAGCCGTGATTGCGATACCCTGCCGCGAGATCATCCTGGGATCCCGCGGCCAGTCCGGTTTGCGTATTCTCTGCGATGGTGGTCAGGTGTTGCAATGCGCAAGCCAGGGGAGCATCGCCCAATTCGACCCACACCAAGGAACGCCTGCGGCCATGCTGTTTTTCAAGTTTTTCGACCTTGGCCCTTGCTTCATGAGCCGGGACTTTGGCAAGGGCTATAAGATCCCGTTGCAGATTTTTCTCCTGGTCGTCATTCCATTGCGGCCAGCCGTCGAACGATCGGTCTCCCATGTGCCAGAAAATGGTGTCACTCGGCGGACGACATTTTCTGATTTGTGCCGGAATGTTGGGATAGCGCTTAGGTGCCTCGCGGTAGCGCTCCCAAACGGCATGCCAGGGACCTTCATGGTTTGCAAGCTTAGTGCACCCGGCCAAGACTCCTTCGTTCAGGGGGTTGAAGGCCAGTTGAGACTTGCAGACCTCGACAAAGGCTTTCCATTCGTTCTCGCCCCGACCTGCCTGGAAGGCATCCCCTTGATCGAGCCATTGCAGCAGATCGCGAATCGGGTCGCCACCGGTCAACAGGGTATTGAAGTAGTCCTTATCCAGACGTTTACCTTTCAGTAAGGAAACATCCTCGTCGAGGAGCCGATACAACGCGAGCTGCATGGCATTCTTGGCATCATTGTCCTGGGCGACATCCAGCCCAAGTCCGCCTTGATCTGATTTCAGGTAGGCCAGGATCGTCCAGTCTTTCCCATTGATTTGCGACCAGATCACGCCCCGGTATTGCAGTTCAGCAAGCGGCTTAAGGTGATCCGGGCAACTTTCGACAGCCCGCAGGTCCTGGCGGCTGACGCCCGGCAGATAGAGAATTGGGGTCCACGAAAGACACGAAAGGCACGAACATTTATTTTTATCATTTTTGTGTTTTTCGTGATTTTCGTGGACAACAGTCTTTGCCAGCACACAGCGCAACCATATAGCAGGCCCAATACGCTTTTCAGGGGCATAGTCGCCCAAGATCATGAGTTCCGGCAATTCGGCCTGAAGAACGGGGATAACGGCTTCCCACTGACGGTCACGATCCGGCCACAGAATACAGGCCGGTGCGACCTGAACCTCCGGGTTGAAGACGGCGGCATCACGGATGGATTTCAAGAGATGATCAAGCACTCTCATTCAATCACCTCCCAGTAGCCGCCCTTGGCTCCACCGATACGGCGAAGCAAACCTTTCGCCTTGAGCTGCTGGAGATGGCGTTGCACGGTCTTCCGTGTTTGCCCGACACCCGCAGCCAGCTCCTCATAGGTCATTTGCGGATGCGCTTTCAACAGGGCCACAAGCTGACCCTGAAGAGGCTTTAATACGGTGTTATCAGGGACAGTTGTCACGACATCCGCATTTTTCAGGGACAGATTTGCGTTTTCAGGGACTGTTTCAGGGACAGTTGCCGAGCGAATGGTGGTTTTGAAGTAATCGTCGGTTGCTTCAAATGCAGGGGCGGCTCCAGTGGACTTCTCAATCAACGGCACTACCTTGGTGCGTATCCCCATCCCCCTGGCATCTACATAGCCGTAGTCGCGCAGCACTTCGACTACGATGGTATTTCGGGCTGAACGTTGTCCCGCCAGCACTTTTTCGATGGTCATGGAATTGGGCAGGGCGCCGGGACTGGTAATTTCCAGCCGATCCTGGTAACCGGCAATTTCCACGTCAACAAAGCGAGTCCAATCGCGATGGGCCAAGGCATTGATCAGCAGTTCCCGTAGTGCCTCAAAGGGATAAAGCCACTTCTTTTCCCGACGGAAATTTTGGTCAATGTGGTCGGATTCGCGTGTGACAAAAGGCTCGATCAGCTCCAAAGCCTTTTCGATCAACCCCGCATCAATCAGGCTCTTGCCCGCTTTTCCAACCTGAAAACGACCCACCAGCGGAGCATCCAAGACTTTGTCCATCTGTGCCTGGTATATCTTGTCCGGCGCGCCGAAGAACATGATACGTAGGCCTGATTGGCGGAGAAACTGCCGGGGCTTGATGCCAAACAAAAGCAGTCCGGCAATGGTACAAACAGGTTCATTAGTCACTGCGTCAACCATCAACCCGAGGGCTTTCAGGCGAGTAATCCAGGCAGCACGGGATTCAGGGACTTCCGGATCATTGAGAATATCCCGCAGATAATTCTCCAACCGTGCCAGATCGAGCGATTCAAAGCTGGTGCGATGCACCGGCATAATCTCCGAATGCACCATGCCGCTGGCCGATCCCAGTATCAAAAGCTGTTCACGCGTCGCGGGACGCGAAACCGAGCCTATGCGAACATAGGCGGTCTCCCGGTCGTTGGTCCGGACCACATAAGGCTTGGAAATTTCCTGCCCGATGGTGACCACGGCAACGACCTTGCCGTCATCCATGGTTATTTCCTCGTAATACGGCAGAATGATCGGATGCACATAGCGGGCGAACACTGTATCCGCAACCCATTCACTGAGATTGTCGCGGGTGATCCCAACTATCGATTTATCATCGGCGACCCCCAGCAGGATACGTCCGCCTTTCAGGTTGGCCAGGGCCACCACTTCCTTGGCGAGTTGTTCAGGGCGAACATCGTCCAGCTTGAATTCCACACCGGAATTTTCACCGTTAGTGATCAGCTCTAGAAGTTCTCTTTTGTTCATGCCTGGCCTCGCGCTTTTTTCTTTTCATCAAGGCTCAAGTGGTGGTCGTTGATGCGGTCGCCATTGAAAAGATGATACCACGGGGCGGATTTGACATCCTTGCCCCGGTCCTTGTTCCAGTGGATGTTGGGTTTGTCGCGTAAGCACCCCGCGCCTTTTTTGCCGACATCGGGCACGCTGAGGAAGGGGCGGATGTTGAGGCGCACGCCGTCGTTGAGGTCCGGGTCCCAGCCGATGGGCTGTTGTTCCAGCGGTTTCCAGCGCACGAAGATGTCGTAGGGCGCTTCGCCTTCGAGGATCAGCTCCAGCTTCTTCTTGAGGGCCTCGGCGGCGGCCAGGCGCTCCTGGGCTCCATCGACGCCGCTGGCGATGTCCTGCTTCTGGCGGCTGATCCAGTCGCCCAGGTAGGTGTAGATGAGGGTCTCCAGCAGCTTGGCATCGAGCTTGTGGTAGTTGACCAGGGCAGCGAAGCCGTCGCGCAGGCCATCCCAGATGTGCCAGATGAAGGGGCGGTGCTGGAACAGCTTGCAGTGCTGAGTGAAGAACTTCTCCCGCAGCCAGGTCTCCAGGCTTTTTCCGCCATGATCCGCAGCGGCAAGGATCTGGTTTGTCCAGGCGGAAAAAGAGATATCAGGGTTCAGTGTGCAGTGGTCAGTGTTTTTACTGCCATCTGATAACTGATAACTGACCACTTGCTTGTGAGCGGCAGCGAGCAAGCCAAGCAGGCGGTCGGACGCCGAAGCCTCTCCCCGTACCGGCGGGATGCAGACGATACCGTCATCATCGGCGAAGCTCGCCAGGGCTTCACAGCGCTTGACCCATTCGCGCTGTTCGTCGGCCAGTTCCATATTCGGGTCCAGCTCGGCGGGCCAGCGGTAGCCGAGCAGGCGGGCGACAGCGACATGCAGCACGCTGTCATCGGTGCGCAGCAGTCCGTGCGCCGTCCATTTTTGCTCCTCATTCCAGATGACCGAACCGCAGGGGTGGCCGTGGAAGATCCATTGGGTGGGATCGTCGGTGTAGGGCCTGGGCAGGCCGTTGGGGTATTTTTCTTCGGCAACCTTGGTCCAGTGGACGAGGTCGAAGGGGACTTTTGCTAATGTATGGTTGGTCACCTTGAGCGCTTGATCAATATCTCGCACCAACACTGGATATTCAGGCGAAGAGCAAAACGCCCAAATTGCGGGAAGCTGCTCTATAGTTTTCGGTATGATAGCTGCGATATTGCAGTCAAATTTTTGCCCATAGAACAAAGAGGATTCAAGATTTCGCATACGATTAATCGCAATACCTTTCTTACCCCATGCACGAAAACCCCTTGTCGGTCTGCTATTCTGTTCACGGGCTTTTTTTACCATATCACCGGCACCCGATTCCCAGAGCAAGGCTCCTGTATAACCAGCGTACTCCTTGGTAAACTCAGAAGTCGTCCTGAATGGAACTATATAATCACTGGTCAATACGCTTTCCCACCAAAACATCTGAAATCGAGCTAAATCGCCGGTTCCTATTCCCTCGTAGGAATCCACGTAGTTAATCAACAATTGGACATTGTCATCACCTTCTTGAAAGCCAACCCTTGCATCCGGATTATCCAACTGCTTCGCCTGCTCAACGCTCTTGATTTCTCCTGTCAGCAACTGTGCTGCTTTTTCGGCGGCGGTGCGGGGCTCGGAGACATCCAGTCCACGAATTTTATTGTCCACGAAAGGCACGAAAGACTCGAAAAGGTCTAATTCATTGTTCGTGCTTTTCGTGTTTTTCGTGGACCCAAACAGCCCGCCCGCTTCTTTTGTTGAATTGCCACGGCTAAGGGTGATCAAGATGGCTTTCACCACCTCGCCACTAATGGTTTCAAAGGCTCCCGGACCCAGGCGGGCGATCAGATGCCAAGTGTCATTCTTCAGCAGCTTCTCGCGAAATTTCTTGTAGCTGGTCAGGAAGAGCCAGTTCTGCGGCAACACGATGCTGGAGGTGCCACCTTTCGCGCAGAGTTCCAGGCAGCGGTCGAGGAATACGGTCGCCAGATCGTTCTTCGCGGCCGGATAGTGCTTTTCGCAGAAATCGCGCAGCCGCTCATTCTGCTTTCCTCGGGCCAGATACGGCACATTGGTCATCACCCATTGATAGCGCCCGGCAAGCAGAGTTGCGGCCTTGGCCAGTCCCTGGGCGACAACAGCGACTTCTCTTTTTTCGTCCACAAATGACTCGAAATTTTCTTTTTCATTTTCGTTCGTGCTTTTCGTGTTTTTCGTGGACTCTGCTTGTAACGCCTGCTCCAACGCGCTGGAGAGTTCATCCCACTGCACCAGTTTGGCGGCATCGGCCTTGGCGGGATTGAGCAGGCTGCCCAGCACCGGCGCATCCTTGAAGGTATCGTGCATCCAGCCCAGGGCGATGGTGAGGTTCTTTTTACCCCCACCCAATCGAGAGCCGAGCTGTTTCCATTCCTCTTTTGCCACACTCACGGACAAGCCAGAGCAGGCGATATTCAATTCCGGCAAGGGACGATAACCGCCCGCATCCGGGTATTTCCAAGCAGTCAGCGCCAGGGCAAAGGCGGCCAGTTCCACGCAGCGCTGGTCCAGTTCCAGGCCGTGGATATTTTCCCGCAGTACCGCATCCGCCGCTTCCCTGGCCGAAAGACCGTCGCGCTCCATGCGCATCGGCACCAGCATCAGGAAGGCAGCCACCAGGAAGTGGCCGGAGCCGCAGCAGGGATCCAGCGTTTTGAGTTCACTCAGGCTATCGGGCCAACCATCGAACCAACCGGCGGCTGGCATCCAGTGTTCTCCGTCGAACACGCTGGAGTTATCAGTTATTAGTGTGCAGTGATCAGTTTTGACAAACCGAAGATAGGAAAACGGCACGCCAGGCAAACTGAAAAACTCCCGGAGCTCTGCTTCCGATTCAGCATGCTTCAGCTTCTCAATCGCTCTTTTACTGAAATCTGATAACTGACCACTTACCACTCGCTTGGTTTGTTGGGCAACAAACCAAGCGCCAAGGGAGTTGTCGAGCAGGAAGCTGACCATGTAAGGCTCGGTAAACAGCTGGGTGACGGCGGGCAGCTCCCGTGCGCCGATCTTGACCTCGGAGGCGTTGACCTCGTCCTTCTTCTTGGCCTGCCAGAATTGATAGACCCAGCCAAGGCTGTCGGAGGCGGTGAAGACCGGAAGCTCAAGGTCAGCCACCAGGCGCTCCAGTTTCTGCTGGTGCTCCGGCGGTAAGCTCAGTTGGAAAACCGGCGAATCGGGCCGGAAAATCTGCGGCAGCATGCGTGACGCCAGCTTCGCCGCCATCTCCCATTCGTTTTTCAACCCCTCATCCGCCGCCAGATCGCTGCACTCCTCCAGCGTCACCGCTACGGCATTTTCGTCCACGAAAGGCACGAAACTCGCGAAATCTTTTTCTTTATTTTTTGTGTTTTTCGTGTTTTTCGTGGACACTTCTTCTATATACATCAGCAGATTGTTCTCGGCCAGAAAGCGAGCAAACAGCATGCGGTGCCAGTGCTCGTAGGCGACCTCTTCGATCAGGCGATCCATGGTCTGGATCTTGCCGCCGTTCAGGGAATCACCCAGTTGACGGCCGTGAACGCGCAGCTTGCGGCGCAGCTCCCGGTCCGGTTCGCTCAGATGCGCAAAGGGCGCGGCCTCACCCACACCGAGTTGTTCCAGCGCGGCGCGGGCGGCTGCCTCGGCTGCCTCGCGGGCTTCTTTGATTGTTTTTTCGAGTTTGTTGCGCAGCGTCTTGTCCAGTGGTTGCATTAGTTTTCCGTCTCCCGCGAGGAGTGTTCAGAGTTCACTGTGCAGTTTTCAGTGGCCATTCGAGCCTTAATGGATTTCATCAGGCCCACGATCATTGAAGAAATCTCTTTCGATTCCTGTATCCATGCTTGGGCCTTCTGCTTTTCAACATAGCCGATTTCCTGGCCGATGTAGACTTGAGTTCGGAGCTCGCCACAGGAACCTTTGGCAAACCGAAGGAACTGCAAAAACTCTTTCTGTGAATCCCGCTCCATGCCTTCCGCAATATTGCTCGGCACAGACAGCCCGGAACGGCAAAGCTGATCTTTGAATCCGTAATCCTTCAAATCAGCCAATGCCTTGTAGATTTCCGCACTCAGTCGTGCAGATCGCTTCCAGACTTCGAGATCCTCGAACTTCATTCTGAACTCTTTCCTCTGTTATCTGATCACTACAGGCCCTGCCTGTAAGGCAGCCTTGAGTTGTTGTTGCACCTCAATGACCCAGGTATCTATCTCCTCGTCGGTTTTCAGCGTGCGGCGCGGTACCTGAATGAACTGAGCCTGGGGTTCACACAGTTCAGCGGCACCGCTGGCGACGTTGTCGAAGCGGGCGGGCATGGCCGCCACACGGTCGGCAAACATCGACAGGGTGCAGTTGTCCAGGGTGGTCAGTACGTCTCGGGTCGACTGTACCGCAACCGCGGGCCGGGCGGACTCGTGCAGAAATTGGGCAGAGATGAGCTGGTAGCGCTGTTCCGGTTCCAGTTGCTGCCAGTTGGTGTCATCCGCCAGGCGCGCCATGCCCTTCGCATGACGGGTAGCATATTCGCTATCGAGCTTGTTGAGTTCATCGCGCAGCAGTTGGGTCAGGTTGGCGATCAGCGGCCCGACCTGGTCGGGCTCTTCGAGTAGTTGTCGCTGCTGCTCGATGGTCTTCACCTGGGCGTAGATAATCTCAATATCGGGAACCACAGATTCACACAGATGGACACTGATTGTGTTTTCTGTCTGTGGTTCTTCCTTTATGGCATGATCAAGCAACCGATTCAGGGTGAGCCAATTTGGCCAGCGTTTGACGATGCGCTCGGCGAGATCGGTCCAGCTGTCGATGCTGCCGCCCAGTTCATCCCGCCGGTTGTAGAGAGCAAGCAGTTGCTCATTGCCCGCTGTAAGGCGGATTTCGTCGAGGAACGTGGTGTCCGGCCGGGCCGGCTTCGGCGCCTCGCCGCCAGCCTGGTCGGCAAGTTCCACCATTTTCTCCAGGAGCTGCGGTATATGGACCAACTCCTCACCCTGTTTGGCCGAGAGGCCGACCTTCTGCAACAGCTTGCGGATCAGGATGCGTTGGGCGGTGGTGACGGTGGCGGATTCCACCTTGAACATCACCTTGCCGATGGTTTTGCGCTCCAGCTCCTTGGGGTCGAGGGTTTGGCCGCGCTCACCCTGCGCCCTGATCAGCCCGGCCACCAACAGCACCTGGAGACCACCGTCCACGGCGTCACGCGACCATCCGCAGGGTGAAGACTCGAACTGGGTGCGGATATCCGTGCCTTTTTTGCCACCGGCGATAAAGCCGAGAATGGCTTTGCACACCGGATTTTTTGCTGGTTCGGCCTCAAAGCCGACGGCCTTGAGCGCATCGGGAGCGCCTTTCTGGGCTTTTTCATAAACCTTGGACCAGCCCACATGGTCGGCGATATGGAACTGTGGGTAGAGCCGTTGCTGCGCGTTGCCGGAGGCTTCCAGTACCATCTCCTGGAGATCGTTGCCGAGGATTTCATTGCCGCCGCCCTGAAAGACGCGGGCTCCGGAGAAGGTTTCGATGAGCAGTTCGCCAATCTTGCCCTCGGCGGCCTGCTTGGTGGTCTCCATGGCCGCCCGGGCTTCGGTGCCTTCCGGGGTATTGGGCACTCCGCGCTTATCCAGTGTGGCGCTGGCGGCCTTGTAATTGATGAGGTGGTGGCGGAGGTCATCGGCGGAACGCTTGGGAATGAACACAAAAACAGTCGGGGACTGATTGCCCGCTTGCCTTGAATCGGCCCGCACCGAGTTTTCGTCAATGCTCCAGCCGTCGCGAACCCAGAGGTAAATGCGCTGCTCGGCATCGGCGGGAAGCTGGGCGTCAAATACCGGATAGATGTCGCGGGTGACCTTCGAGCTCCCCTGGGCGAGGGAGAGCTTGCGCACCATCTCGCCGAATTTCTTACGGATGCGGTCGTCGCGTTCGGCCTCGATACGGTGCGCCTCGTTGGACAAGGCGGAGCGCTGGCTTAAGAATTCGTCACTCCAGGCCGCGCTTTCCTCGGTTTGAATGCGATATTCATCACCAACCTTCATCAGCAGTTCGCATTTGTCGAGCAATCCAGGCAACTTGCCGCGCAGGGCACCAGAACCACGGGAAAGATTCTCAACCAGCAAATCGGCCAGGGTGTCGATAGTGGCGCGGATGCCAATTTCGTTATTGCTGCTGGCGAGCTTATTGATGAGAAACACCAGGCCGCAGGCACGCCCCATGAGTCGTTCGTCATCCGTCCCTTTGCTCCAGCTCATGGTCTTTTCGTGGACCTTGCGGGGCAGGATACGCGACTGCAACAGCTTGTCGGCGGAATCAAAATAGAGATAGTCAGCCGGCACAACATTCCCCAGCGATTCGCCCAGATTGGTCTGAATAACCTTGTGAATCATACTGAGCTGGTTGCGGAGCTGACTGTCGGTTCCGGTCTGATCCAGCACCCGGAGGGTGTTCTCCCAAAAACGGCGCCGTACCGGAAGAATCGGATAGTCCTGGGGAAAAAAAGCAATGTCGTCCTGCTGATGGCCGATGGTTGTGCCCGCCAGATGCCGGGAGATCTCGCCCAGATTGGTTTGCATGATTTGCTCGATGGGCGCCCTGGCTTCCGGTTTTTTGGCCAGAATGACCTGACGAATGACCGCATCGACATCGGCATCGGAGAGTTCCACACGGATGGTGAAGCGTCCCTCGAGCTTCTTCAGGTTGCTGGTGCCGGTCACGGCGGTCTGACCGGTGCCGATGAAGAGGAATTTGCCGCCAATGTTTTTGCTGCAGGCTTCCACCGCCTCCTGGACATCAATGGAGCGTTGGCTGTCTTCGCCGATATACTGTTGCACTTCGTCGAGCACGACAAGCGTCAAGGGGAATTTGCCATCCTTCGTCAGGGCCTGCCGAATCGCCTTGAGCATGTCATCGCTGGAGACGTCCTGGACGTAAGGATAGAGATTGTTCAGGGTCTCGACGCAGGAGAGGGGTGATGAAAAGAGCTTGGGCTTGGCCTGAACCAGGGCGTCGTGAAGGCCCTCAGCCACGTAGAAGTTGTCCAGTTCCTCAATCCAGTCGAAGCCACTCTGCTCAACATGGGCGCGAACCTGGGTCTCGATGCCTTCGTGCTTGAGCCACATGACGAAGCGGGCAACAGGGTATTGCTCGGGCAAGCCGGCGGATTTGAAGATGATGCGCAGGAGTGCCAGACGGACACTACCGCTTGCACCGGCTCCCAGCGTGCCGGATGCGGCGTGCAAGCCCCCATGCCGCTTAGCCTGGGTGTCCAATTCCTTGAAATTATCGCGGATAGCAGTGGGCAGGTTGGCAATGCCGCGAGCCGTGGATCCATCTTCGAAGACCGTGTCGACCCAAAGCGCACGGAGCATTTTGACGAGGTGCGATTTACCAGATCCGTAAAAACCACTGACCCAGACTGCGGGTTGCTGCGCCTGGTCGATATTCTTCAGATAGGTCTCGAGGATGTGAGCCATCCCTTTCTCGTATTGGCCGTCGCAGACGAAGGTCTCCAGCTCGTAACGGAGTACCGCCAGGGCCTGACTGGTCTTTTCGTCGTTGACGCTTGCCACGCCCTCGTTGACCAGCTTTCGGGTGGCCGGATCTTTTTGGTAAATATCGCGATTGTTCATTTTTTTGCCTCCACGAAAGACACGAAAAGCACGAAAGAATTCACAGAACTATCCTCTCAACTGTTGCCTTTGGATAACAACCGAAGTTGATCAGCAGGCCAAGCCGCATTCCCGTGGCTTTCAGATAATTCAGAACTTGAGCTTTATGTTCCCCGCTAGTTGAGGAAAGTGCCTTCAACTCGACGATAATCGATTTAAAACAAATCAGATCGGGCTTATAAAGCTGCTGCAACGGTTCGCCTTTGTAGAGAAGTTTCAGCTCCTGATGAGCCACAAAGGGAACGGCTCGCCTGGTCAACTCTTTCTCCAGGCATTCTTGATACACCGCCTCCAAAATTCCACATCCCATCTCACGATACACCTCAAACACAGCACCCTGGATCTGATAGCACTCTTTTTCAAATAAAATTTTGTTATTCATTTTCGTGTCTTTCGTGTTTTTCGTGGACTAAAAATCTTTATCCGCAGTGATCGGTACGGCGAGATAGTTCCACCCGTCATAGCCATCCAGCAACCTGTAGTTGTTGTTTTCATAGCTGCCCGGGAAAAAGACCAGCAACCGTCCCTTGACCATCGGGGCCAACGTATCGACGACCTCTTTCACTTTCAGAAATCCGAAAAGCGAACCGACGCCTTTAATTGCCACAACGGAATCGGAGCCGATCTCATTCTCTTCGAGGAAGATCGCGAATTCATCGGTGATGAATACGAGGTATTTCGGCAGCAGCGTGGAAAGCAGATGCGGCTTCTGAAAATAGCTCTTGGCGTACCTTTGCGAGGCGAGCCAATTGGCAAAGGTATCCGTCAGATCGAACATGGCCCACTCATGACCTGCCTGGCGCGTGACGATTTCAAATTCATCGACTTTGGCTCGCAGCCAGCGTTCCTCGGTTTCGTTGTAGACACAAAAGATCACGCGCTGGGCAGCAGCGGCATCATCGCGCCATGGAACGGAGATGTATTTGCTGTAAGACTGTATCAGCCGCTTAACTCTGCTCACAAAGCCACTCCATTTCTTGTTGATTTATCAAGTTCGGGAAGAGAACCTCAATGACATCACCCACGCGTTTAAATACGATCCAGCCTTTGCGAGAGGCATCGATGGCAAGTTCAATGGCTTTGTCGAAGGTGCAATCGAGCAACTTGGTGTATTCCGTTTGAAAAAGCGCCTGCCCTCTGCTGCCTGCGAGATAACCAAGGAGCAAAGCGTAAGAGACGCTCCCGGCGGTAGGATGCGCGCGGAAGCGGACTTTACGGGAGCGTCCATGGAGGTGGCCGGACTTGGTCCACGTTGCATTGATATTTTGCGCCGTTGATTTCAGCGTCGCCTTGCTGAAGCGGCCTGGCTCCTGGGCGTCAATAAACTCCTCAAGAGACTCACGGGTAATCGTTGCGCCTTCTGGAAATTTCAGAATGAACGGTGCCGTAGACCGGAAAATGGGGTCCCGAGCGTAAGTGCAGAGCAGCGCCAGCAATGGCTGTCCATCGATATCGCGATTCCAAAAGTAGAGAAGAGCCCGGAAAAGGCCGCAGGTAGCGTCAAGCGAGTAAAGATCAACGAGATGTCGATAGGTGAGCGCGCGGGTTTTACCGGAGCGCTTGCCCAGGCAGTTCTCATCATCTATCGCCTGGAGGTAATCGCACTTGTCAGCCTCGGGTCGGTCGACATAGGTCAATAAGGCTCCCAGTTCCTCAAGCATCATGGTGCGAGAAGTATGAGCGCCTCCGCGTTCGAAGCTAAACCCGAACCGGGATAATCGTTTATTCTTTTCCGTCATGCTCACGGCTGGTCTCACTTGCTCCGCCCTTGCGAACTTGCGAACCTACTCGTCGATTTCGTTTTTCTTGGATTTCCGGAGACGACCGATTTTGTGGACAGGCAGGCCTTTCGCTGATCCACTTGTAGACCGTATCTGCATTTCAGATCGAAACAGGTTTCAATATATTCCACTATTTTAACTAAAGATCTCTACTTTCTTGCCCCATATATTTCAACGCAAACATGACCCTTCTCTTTTCCCTGCCACGATGATGAGCAGGCCGAAGTTCATAGAGGAGGGAAAATGTCGGCGCTTTTAAGCGCCATATGGTGGCAACTCAAGAATACAATGTGACAAAAAAAGGAAAGTATCCACGCCATTCCCTTGCCCACCTGCTCCGGTTTTTGCTCTGGCTTCAGCATACAAGACCGGGAAAAATTCACCGAAGCGCAGGGAACCGAGGCTGGTTATCACCTGACAGGAACTGCAGGCTCATGTTTTGTCTGGCAGCCTGCTTACCCTCACCTGAAACGCTGACAACGTCACCGGGTGCACCTCTGCAGGTGCACCCGGTGACCAGCTTCGCTTTATCTTCGCTCCTGTCGATTGTTGGCCGTTGGCCAGCGGCTGTGGCCGAAGCAGGCTGTCCCATCGGGCAACATCATCGAGCGGCAATCACAGATTGTCTCATTCCACAATCGCCGTTGACTGACGACGGGTGCCCGCTGTTCCCTCTCCGGTTTGATTATGGTCAGCATCAGGTCCACAGCCAGCGCCAGCAGCAGATACGCCACGATATATCCCATGTTGTCCTCCTGTTGTAAAAGGGGTTGGTGATTTTCCTGCCCCCATAGTACTCTGGCTGGTGGGACAGATAGCGTCCTACTGAAAAAAAAAGACCTGGATCAGTGAGCATCCAGCCGTCACGGATTCAGGAAAGAGGGACCCATGGCCAAGTACAAACCCCAGCATGCCCGCCTGCTGTTTATCGACCGGAAAATCCGGGAGAAAAAGTTTCCCAACCGCACTACCCTGGCCCGCGAATGGGAGGTCAGCGCCAAGACCATCGGCCGTGACCTGGAGTACATGCGGTACCAGCTCGATGCGCCCCTGGCCTATGCCAGCAGGGAACGTGGCTATTACTATACCGAGGAGCAGTATCGCCTGCCGGCCATGGACATCCGCGAGAGCGACCTGTTTGCCATCTATCTGGCGGACAAGCTGCTCGCCCAGTACGAGAACACCCCCATTCATGCCAGCCTCACTTCTGTTTTCAGCAAAATAGAAGCTTCCCTGCCAGACAAGCTCGCCACCGGACCCGGCAGCGACCAGGCCAGGTTCACCGTGTTCCCTCCCTTTGCCACGGTGATCCTGCCCGAGGTGCTGGCAACGGTCTTTGCCTGTCTGCGGCACTCGATCCGCATGGAGATCGACTACAAAAATCCCGGCGGAACACCGGTGCGGCGGCGGGTTGACCCGTATCACGGGGTCCGCTTCGAAGGCGACTGGTACGTGGTGGGCTACTGCCACCTGCGGCAGGCGGTGCGTACCTTCAGCCTGGCGCGGATAAGGGCGGTGCGGCAGTTGGATGAGCGGTTTGCCATACCGGCTGATTTCGATTTCAGCAAACTCTGCGGCAGCCATTTCGGCGTGTACTGGGGAAAAGAGGAGATTGTGGTGCGGATTCTTTTTGCTTCGGGTGTGGCGGACTATATTCGGGAGCGGCGCTGGCACCCTTCCCAGATCATGGAGGAGCGAGCCGACGGTTCCCTGATCCTGACTCTCACGGTGAACCATCTGCTTGAACTGATGCGATGGATTCTCTCCTGGGGAGATGGGGCGCAGGTGCTGGAGCCTGAAGAGTTGGCCGAGGACATCCGCGGGACAGCGCGGCGGATGGTCTGGGTTGGTGCCCCGGACTCGGGTATTTAAATTTTGTGGCCTTGACCGGAGATCTGTTGTTCAGGGACAGGTGTCGACCAGCGGATGTATCTTCACCGCCATCAGGGCTATATCATCATCCTGGGGGTGGGATCCCCTGAACTGATCCATTTCCTGAATGATGGCCTGGAGCAGTTGCGCCGGCGGCAATCTATTAACCGGCGCAGCCGAGCAGAACTAGGCAAACCACGGTCACGGGTATCCATGGTATTGGCGCTGCTATAGCACGAGAGTGGGGTAACCTGCCAGTTTCTGTGGATTTCTGAAGACCAGCCATACACGATGTCCTCGATATCGGGTACCTGTATGCAGGTGGGAAAAAAGACCCACCTATCGGCCTGCATTCAGCGCGGCAGGATGATGGAAGGCTGCGGTGTCCGGCCGATCAGGGATCGTCGCCCAGCTACTGGAGCCATCGGTGCACCAACCAGCACCACCAGTACCACCCCGCCGGCGATGACGCTTAAATTTGCGACCATGGAAATCCGATGCAGTTGCGTAAACTGGAGGCGCCGGGGATCATCGGCTGCCGTGGTCTCAAAGGAAGGGATCGCCTTTTTCAGCTCCGCGGCCCGTGGTTCAAGGATAAAGGCCTGGGTAGCGGTCAGCCCCAGCATGATGACAATGATCAGGGAGGAAACAAGGGTAAAACGAGCTCTCCACAGTAACCGGCTGATCAGGGCCACCACTCCACAGAGCAGACCCCAACGGAAATACCCCGGAAAGAGAACCGTCACTATGCCGCCGGCGACATCCCGGGAATAGGCGGAGAAAATCGCCGGAGTGATCTGAAAGGTGAACAGAGCCATCCCTCCCAGCCAGCAGGCAATGGCCAGATGATAACAGATCCTTGCTGCATGCATAACTGTCTCTCCTGTGCAAATCTACGGGTCACCACTGCTATCTGTCTTCGTAAAGAGACGCTGGTCAATGGCGGGGAAATAATTATAGTTACACTATTATGCTCCGAAAGCAAAACGAGAAGAGGAGGAAAAAAACATGGTGCGCAAAATAATTTTTCCACTGATTGCCTTGATACTGTGGCCCGCTGTCGGCTACAGCCATCACCCCTGGGGCTACCGCGCCTATGGTCCCGCACCGTATACCCATTACGGACCGGTACAATATCACCACCCGTGCCAGCACCGCCCACACCGTCCATACCGGTCATACCGCGACAACTGGATCGTTCCCCTGGCCATTACCGGCGGGGTCATCAGCATCGTGGCCCTGTCGCAGTTGACCAGGCCATCGCCGCCGCCTCCACCTCAACCCCGGGTTCGACTGTGCCGCGATACCTACAATTACTATAACGAGTTCGGTCACTACCTCTACACCAGATATGTCGACCGTCCCTGTTTTTAAGCGGTGCCCTCTCTCCGCAGGACAACGGATTCCCGGCCCCCGGAGGGCCTCTGGAGGTGATGAAGCTGCCAACAGCCTGAATCTACTTGCCAGGCTGAACAATGATCCCAATTTTTTTTCGATTGACTACAACCGCATCATGCATCTGTGTCCATACCCGGAGAGCTTCCCATGCCCCCCTACCACGCAAAAAAAATCCGAACAGCCTGATCTCGACAAGAAAAAAGCGAGAGTTCTGGGCAGGTCAGCTGATACTTCCGGAAAAAAGACGGGGTTGACGATTGCCGGCGCCTGTGTTCTTGTCCTGCTGGCCACCGCCTGGTAAAAAGAGGAATCGTCACGTACGATCAAATCTGGTTGGACACCAAAGGCAGGAGAGAGATGCTGACAGTCATCGAAAACAAGGACCAAGACCAGCTGTTACGTTCAGCAGGGCACTACCTCATCGCAACAATCCGTGACCTGTTCACCAAGCGGGAGCAGATCAATCTGGCGGTTCCGGGAGGCAGAAGTGTCGCCAAGATTTTTCAGAACATGCAGACCGAGCACCTTGACTGGCAGCGGGTGCACTTCTTCATCATCGATGAACGGCTGGTTTCCATCGAGCACCCCGACAGTAACTACCGATTGTTGCAGGAGCATTTCATTGCCCCGCTGGTGCGGGCCAAACGCATTGACCCGGACAACGTCCATCCCTTCATCTTTGAACCGGCCCTCGCCGATCGCGGCACCAGGAACTACGAACGTGTTCTCGCGACACATGGTTTCCGGTATGACATCATCCTGCTCAGTGCGGGAGAGGATGGCCATGTCGGCGCCTTGTACCCAAACCACCACTCACTTGCCAGCCAGCACCATGGTTTTATTGTCATGGACGATTCACCCAAGCCACCACGTGAGAGGATGACATCCTCCCGCTCCCTGATGCAGACAGCGGACTGTGCGCTGCTGCTCTTCGTCGGCGAGGCCAAACAGGGGGCCTATGAGCAATTCATGGATGCGGCCTGCCCGGTCAACGACTGCCCGGCTAAACTGGTGTTGACGCTGCCCGAAATCGCAGTCTTCACCGATCTGTCCCCAACCGGGTCATAGTGCCCTTCCAGAAAAGGCTGCCCCTTGTGATTCCTGGTCACGCGGCTGCATTTGTTTCACCGAACATCAAGCCGCAGCTATGATTGCTTGCGCCGATTTGCTCAGATATCATCTTCCAGCGCAATGCGCACCTTGGCGGCAAGATCTTGATTTGAAAAAGGTTTTTGGATGAAATGAACGTCTGCATCCAGCACCCCGTGATGGGCGATGACATTGGCCGTATAACCGGACATGAACAGACGTTTGAGTCCGGGATGCAGGGTAAGCAGGTTCTGGGCCAGCTCACGGCCGTTCATCTCCGGCATGATCACATCGGTCATGAGCAGATGAATGATACCGGAATATTCACGGGCGAGACGGAGGGCTTCACCCGGTGTGGCCGCGGCCAGGACCGTGTACCCCTGACTTTCCAACATCAGGGACACCATTTCCAGGATCATGGGTTCATCTTCCACCAGCAGGATGGTCTCCTGTCCGCATGCCATGGGCTTCAAGGTTTCTGCCTCGGTTTTGTCTGTGCCTTGGACGGCAAACCGGGGCAGGTACATCCTGAAGGTCGTACCCTGACCAGGCTCACTATAGACATTGATAAAACCGTTGTTCTGGCGGATGATACCATAGACCATGGCTGATCCCAACCCGGTCCCCTGCCCGACCTCCTTGGTGGTATAAAACGGTTCAAACAAGTGGGACAAGGTTTCCTTGTCCATGCCGCAGCCGTCATCGCTCACCGCCAGCAGGATGTACTCTCCAGGCACAAAACCGGCATGCAGGGCACAATAGGCCTGGTCAAAAACAACGTTGGCGGTCTCGATGGTCACTCTACCCGTTGTTCCACCGATGGCATCCCGGGCATTGACGCACAGGTTGGCCAGGATCTGATCGATCTGGGAGGGGTCCATCCGTACTGCCCACAAATCCCGACCCGGCATCCAGGAGAGCTTAATATCTTCACCGATGAGGCGCCGCAACATGAGGAGCATGCCGGCCACGGTCTCATTGAGATCGAGCACCTGAGGTGTTACGTTCTGTTTGCGGGCAAAGGCCAGCAACTGTCGGGTCAGGTCTGCTGAACGTTGAGCCGCCTGCTGAATGCCGTGCACAGCCTTATACATCCGCTGACCGGCGGACACCTGACCGAGCAGCATTTCCGCATAGCCGAGAATCACCCCGAGCATATTGTTGAAGTCATGGGCCACCCCACCGGCCAGCCGACCGATGGACTCCATTTTCTGGGCCTGCAGCAGTTGGTCTTCCAGGGCTTTGCGATCACTGATGTCCAGGTTGACGACAATGGCTCCGGCTATCCGGTCATCGCCATCCAGCACCGGGGCGGTATAATTGAGGATGGTCTTGCGCTTGCCGTCAAAGGTTTCGATTTCCAGCAGCTCATCGACAATGGTCTCGCCGGTACGGATTGTTTTGGCCAGGGCCCACTGGTCGGCCTCCACTGGCTCGCGGTCTGGCAGTCGCCAGGCCTTGAACACCCCGTACTCGGACAGCGGTACCTTGGGCTCGGCTCCCCAAATCTCTATCCCCTTGGGATTGCCGCGCAGCAAGGTGCCGTCCTTGTCGGCAAACCAGAGACCAATGGGCAGGATCTCAAAGATCCTTTGCAACTGATTCTCCCGTTGGCGCAACTCCTCTTCCGCCTGGCGCTGTTCGGTGATGTCACGGACAATGGCAAGAAATTTGTTTTCCCCGCATACCACCATACGACTTTCATAGTTTCTGACGGCCCCTTCTTGTTCAATGGCATACCAATACGTCGGCGTTTTGCCGTTGGCAAGAATGTCCCGGATATGCGCCAGGGTCAAGTCGGCAATATCCGGCGGCAGGACCTCATAGACTGTGCGCCCGATGAATTGTTCTGGTGGCAACAGTAAATTCGAGCAATCGGAGGCATGATAATCCAGAAAGAGGCCATCACGGTCAAAGACGAACATCATATCCGGTATGGCCTGCAAAAGGGCCTTGCTCCTGGCCTCGCTCTCACGCAAGGCATCTTCCATGTGTTTACGGGCAGTAACATCACGGACAGCGCTGACCCGCCACAGATCATCCTGCTGCCGATAGTTCCGCGATTCGATCTCCGCAAAAAAGACATCCCCATCAGGTTTAACGATTCGAATGGTATACGGAGGTGCATACTCCTTGGCCATATTACGGTGTACCAGGGGTAGATCCTCCTGGTGGACAAAAGTGATGAAATTTATATTGAGCAATTCGTGGCGGGGAAGACCGAACATCCGGGTCAGGGAGGCGTTAAGGTCAATGGCAACCCCGTCTTTATGGATCAGGATACCTTCCATGGTGACATCGGCAAGCAGGCGGTAGCGCTCTTCACTTTCCCGCAGAGCCTGCTCCATGCATTTCCGCTCGGTGATATCGATGTGCGAGCCCAGGGCACGTATAGCTCTGCCGGAATCATCGGTGAGCACCGAACCAAGGGCCAGGATCCATCGGTACGAGCCATCCTTGTGACGAAAGCGGAACTCGACCCGATAGTCCCGGTTCCCCACCGCAATGGCATCTTGAACCATGGTCAGCGTCGACCCCAGATCATCGGGGTGAACCCGACATTCCCACTCGGTGAAGTCATCCTGGATTTCGTGGTCCTGGTAGCCGATCTGCCGTTTCCATTCCGCGGAAAAATGAACTTTGTTGGTGACGAGATCCCAGTCCCACAGCCCGACGTTGGTGGCGCGGATCGCTTCCTGCAATTGCAGGGTTTTTTCCCGCAATGCTTCCTCGGCCTGCTTGCGCTTGCTGATATCGTGGATAAATGAATAGAGTAATGCGCGCCCTTTGATCTCAATGGCGCCGGCATACACCTCGACATCACACTCCGTGCCGTCGGCGCGGCGGTGGGTGAAGTGGAAATGATTGCGCCGGGATTCGAGCGCCACCCGTATCCTGTCGCGAATCTCGACAGGGGGCAGGGTGTTGATTGCCGAGATGTGCATACCCTTGAGGGTTTCCCGGGACCAGCCGTAGAAACGTTCAGCCGCCGGATTGGCGTCGACGATACCACCGTCCTCGGGATCGATCAGGAGAATAACGGCATGATTGTTTTCAAACAGGCTGGTATAGAAACCCTCGTGACCGCAGCGGATGCGGTCCGTCTCGATCTTGTGCAGCGCAAAGGAGAGATTGGTTGCCAACTCCCTGAAGAGTGCCTGCTCCATCCCGTCAAGGACGTAGGCAGTGGGAACCGATACCGAAAGCACGCCATGGATCCTGCCGTCATAGTGCAGACGTCGACTCAGACCGGCTCGACCCCGGTATTCCGGGGCGAGGGGACATTGCCGGCACTCGATCACTGGATCCTTGACGATGACAAGGTCGCCATGGTCAAAGGCACCGCGCACACAGTCAGGATACTGACCCGCCTGGAGCCGTTCCCCCAGAACTGTGAAACCTTCCCCAAAGCCTGCATCAGCCGTGGCGACAACTTCCCCGGTTTCGTGATCCCACAGGGCGATCCAGGCATTGAGGTAGCCCATTTTCTCGGTGAGAAGCCGACAGGCCCCCGTGATCAAGCGGAGTGGGTCTTCCTCGGAAATGATGAGATGGTTGACGGCACGGACCGCCTCCAGCACCTGCTGGAAATGTTCCGAACGTGCCTCGGCTTCGGCCAGACGTCTCAAAAGGGCACGGTGCTCAGCGGTCAACGCCTCCCTTTGCCCCTGCCGCAGGGCCTGGAGGCTTGCCTCGGCACTGGCGAGCCGATGCTTGAGTTCTTCGTAGGTGGGGATAGGTTCATGCATTGTCACAGCGTCTCAAGAAAGGATCAATAAAATTTACGAATCTCGCCGGGTGACCGGCAAACCTCTCCATGCCTGGCAGCATCCTGAATCCGTGACGGCCGGACGCTTACTTTGGGTGTATCTTACTGTAATAAAGGTATAATTGCACCGGAATTCGTGGCAATAATCTTCACCAGCCGCCCTTCGGGGCAAGAAGCAGCATGAGGTATGTTTCCTTTTTTTCATGGTAGCAGATCATCGGGAGCCTGTAAATGTTGGCCCGGCCCAGCGGAGGGCATCCCACCGGCCGGATATCCTTGCCGCTGCCTGGTGTTCATCCAGAAACAGCTGTTTTCCCCTGACTCTCTTACCCGAATCCGTGACGGCAGGTCACAATACGATCAATGCCACCCCGGCCACCATCAGCGCGGCAGCCAGCAAATGCTGCAAAAGCCGGGTTTCCGCGAACAGGAGCGCCCCGAGCACAATCCCAAAGAGAATACTGGTCCGTTTGACCGAGATCATGTAAGCAACCTGAACCAGCTCGATGGCCAGAAAATGGGTCACCACCATCATGGCCATGAGCAGGCCGATGACAAGATGACCCCAGGACGGCCGCCACAGAACCCGCAGAGCGTCCTGCTGGTGCCAACTGAACACCAGCAGGGTAAAAAGGCCTAAAACCACAAAGTAAAGAGGGCCGAAGGTTGTCGCGGGCATGTACTGCAACGCCCCCTTGCCCAGTACCGAAGTCATGCTGTAGATAAAAGCCACCCCGAGCATCAGCCGCGAACCTTTTTCCCGACCGATGGCAAGGATCGGTGCCAGCCAGGATCGCGGCTCCCGGATTCGTGCGTGCTCCACATTCAGCCCGTAGGCACCCGCCACCACCAGAAGGATACCGAAAAATCCCTGCAGGGAGACCTGCTCGCCCAACAACAACAAAGCGGTGAGAACCACGAAAACAGGAGTAAAGGCCAGATAAGGAAGGGTCAGGCTCAGGGGACTGTCACGGATGGCGGTCATGTAAAGGATCATGGCCAGGATTTCCAGCGGCAGGGCCGAGCCCACCCAGACCCAGAACATAAGCGGCGGGATAGCCTGGGGTGGATTGACCAGAAGCAGGGGCAGCAGCAGCACGGCGGTGACACCGAAGCGCACCACGACCAGTTCAACGGCGCTGTACCCGACGAGCAGCTTTTTGGTCAGGGCGTCGGCAGCGGCAAGACTGAAGGCGCACAGCAGGGCAAGCGACAACCAGGTCACAAAAATTTCCCGTAAGCAGGCCTTGTTGGTGTTGTCTGGTCCGGACCACCGGGGCCGAACCTGTGCAGGCCCCTGATTGGCAAGGACAGGAGGCACGCCATCAATGGAACGCTGCCTTGGGGTATGCGAAACCAGTGGCAGACCAGCATGTCACTCATCCATAACCTCACGCAGCTTCGTTCCTAACTCCTTCAATGAAAAAGGTTTCTGGATGAAACGAATATCCTGGTCCAGCACCCCGTGGTGGGCGATGATATCGGCGGTATAACCGGACATGAACAGGCATTTGATGTCGGGGCGGCGGGTCAGCAGGTTTTCAGTCAGGGCACGGCCGTTCATCCCGGGCATGACCACATCGGTCACGAGCAGGTCGATCCGGCCGGAGTATTCCCCGGCTAGGCGGATGGCCTCTTTCGGGGAGCCCGCGGCCAGAACGGTGTACCCCTGACGCTCGAGCATGATTGAGGTCATGTCCAAGGTCGCCGGTTCGTCTTCCACCAGCAATATGGTTTCGTGGCCGCGCGCTGCCACCTCAACCGGAACCTGTTGCGGCAGAGGCTCGGCTCTGGTCTCGGTATACCGCGGCAGGTAGATTGTGAAGATCGTCCCCTGCCCGGGTTCGCTGTCCACGGTGATGAAGCCGTTGTTCTGGGTGACCGCACCGTACACCGAGGCCAACCCCAGGCCGGTGCCTTGGCCCTGCTCCTTGGTGGTGAAGAAGGGCTCGAACAGGTGGCTGATGGTCTCCTGGTCCATGCCGCGGCCGCTGTCACGGACCATTAACAGTACGTACTCGCCGGGTGCCGCTCCGGTGTGCACAGCGCACCAGGCCTCGTCAAAGGACGCCATCCCGGTCTCGATGGTGACCTTGCCCGGCCCCTCGATGGCATCCCGGGCATTGACGCACAGGTTGGCCAGGATCTGATCGATCTGGGCGGGGTCTATCTTGACCGGACAAAGGTTTCCGACGGGCAGCCAGATCAGGGCGATGTCCTCGCCGATGAGCCGGTGCAGCATACTGTGCATCCCGGCCACGGTCTCGTTGAGATCAATCACCCTGGGGGCAATGGGCTGTTTGCGAGCAAAAGCCAGCAACTGGCGGGTCAGGTCGGCGGAGCGCTGGGCCGCCTCCTGGATTTTATGCACGGCCTTATAGATCGGGTGACCGTCTGGCACCTGCTCCAAAGCCATCTCGGAATAACCGAGGATCACGCCCAGCATATTGTTAAAATCGTGGGCTATTCCTCCAGCCAGAAGACCGATGGACTCCATCTTCTGGGCTTGACGGAACTGTTCCAGGAGCTTTTCGCGCTCCGCTTCAGCCTGTTTACGCTCGGTGATGTCTATGCCGATACCAATCTGGGTGCCGTCATCGAGGCAAGTGTTCGACCATTCTGAAAACACAATCGCACCCGACTTAGCCGTTACTGAAAACTCCCGCCATTCACTGACGGCTTTTTCCATGTATTCCTTGACAATCTTGCGGTAGGCCGGGTCCGGGTAAACTTCTTCCATCAGGTTAATGTCCCTGATTTCTTCAGTTTTCCAGCCGATTTTTTTTTCAAACTCTTTGTTCAAAAAAAGTATTTTAATATTGGGGTCATATCTGGTGATCATTACGGGGATACTGTCAATGATAGATCTAAGAACAGCCCTTTCATTCCGCAACGCCTCTTCAGCCCGTTTCCGCTCGGTGATATCGTGAATAATCGAGAAAAGCAGTGTTTGGTTCTGAATTGTTATCGGAGTCGAGTGGACCTCGACATCACGCAGCTGCTCATCTGCCAGCAGGTGGCGGAACTCGAAGATGTTGACCTGCTTGTTGATTGCACTGCCCATTTTTTTAGAAATCTCTGCCGGTGTTAAAACATTCAATTGCTGGATTTTCATCTGAATCATATGATCCAGAGGGTATCCGTAATAGTGGGCGGCTGCTTGATTGGCTTCAACAATCTGGCCCGTGTCGGGGTCAATGAGTAACATCACAGCGCTGTGATCCTTAAACATTCCCCGGAACAGAGCCTCACTTTCGATCAATGCCTCCCCCGCCTGCTTGCGCTCGGTGATGTCCTCGAAGGTGGCATAGGCTTGAAAGGGCTTGGGCTCTCCCGGTTGGAACAGAGGGATGGCCGTGATGGACAGCCAGACATGGGCCTTCCTGCCCGGATGAAACACCCCCCGAACCACAGGCCCGACTGTCTCGCCGGTACGCAGGGCGACCATGCACGGTTGGTCCCTGCCTGGGACCTCTGTGCCATCTTCCTTGATCATGCGCCAGCCTGGATCCATGGGTGTTTTGCCCCGCATCTGATCGAAAGAGAGACCAAGAATTCGTTCCGCGGCTGGGTTGGCCGAAATAATGGCCCCGTCGGCTGCTTCATAAACGACCCCCTGGGCCATGGTCTCGAAGAGGAGGCGGTGCTTTTTCTCGCTCTCGCGCAGGGCCTCCTCATGGCGTTTACGCTCGGTAATGTCCGTATTGAACCCTTGGTACGCAACGATTCGCCCATCCTCGTCCCATACTGCGCGGACATTTCTCGATACCCACAACTCGGTCCCGTCTTTACGTCGAAATCGGCACTCGTGGTTGCACACCTCGCCCTGCTCTTCCATAAGGCGCATGAATTCCTCCTTGTCGGCAGGATCGGCATATACCTGGGTGGCAATATCCGTAACAGACTCGATCAGATCCTCCGGGCTTTCGTAGCCAAGCATGCTCGCTGTCGCGGGATTGGCCGAAATGTAACGCCCCTCGGGTGTGGAGGAGAAAATACCGACGGGGGCGTTGTCGAAGATATTTTGAAGATCAAGGGTAGGGAGAACGCCGCCGGCGGTGCGGGAAGAGGTTGATTTCGGCATGAAGGGTTCCTCGAGATTGCAGGTCTTATTGTTGATTCTTTTTTTTGCAGCGGACACTCCGCCTTTACCGGCGTAGTGTAATTGTGTCCGCGCCTTCGCAGCTGTGCTGCGTACATATCCAGGGGACCGTTACTTGAGAATTTCGACTTGATTTCACCTGAATCCGTGAGCGTTCGTCCTTGCGTCAGCTTCGTTGTTCGTGGCTGTTCGATTAAAGTACACTTTATCGGACGGTTACGGGCAATGAAGATGGCGTGCGGACGGATGCCCCGAAGGGCGGATGGTGAAATTTAGCACCAAGGGTTCCGCTCTAATTAGTGCCTGAAAGAAAACCCCCATTTTTTACCCAACGGCGCCTCGGCGGGGTCATCGCTAATGAGAATGGTTTTCTTTCTGGTGTTGGTTTTTAGCTTTAACGCGCTAAAAATGAGAACGGTT
>NZ_JAFFQC010000240.1 GCF_016918545.1 Desulfobulbus alkaliphilus
CTGCTGTCCTGGCTGCTGCTGGTGATCACGGTCCTGGTCGGCGGCTTCCTTCTCGCCCTGCCCTTCACCGGATTGGATGGCCTTTGGGAGACGCGCAGCGCGACGGCCTTGGTGTTGTCGGCCGCCGCCGCCCTGATCATGCTGATCAACACGGCCTATCAGGATGGGCGCGCAGACAATCTGCCGCCGGTCGTTCTGCGATACGGCGTGCGGGCCGCGTCCGTCCTGATCGCGCCGCTGATCGTTCTGGCCGCCTGGGGCCTGGGCTTGCGGATCGGCCAGCACGGCCTGACGCCCGATCGGATCATCGCAGCCGCCTGCACCCTGGTCGGCGCGGTCTATGGCGCGGGCTATCTGTTGGCGGCCGTAAAGCCGGACGGCTGGATGAAGCCGCTGGAACGGACCAACGTCGTCGCGGCGGTTCTGTCGGTTCTGGTCATCCTGGCCC
>NZ_JAFFQC010000241.1 GCF_016918545.1 Desulfobulbus alkaliphilus
GCGTGGAAGCGGCCATGCTGGAAATGGTGAAGGATCTGGACATCACGCCCGAGTGCCACTTCTACGCGGGCGGCATCAAGACCACGGACTTTCTGGAAGGCTACCGCATCCTGAACCACGACACCCTGGACCAGTTCGAGGTGCGCGGTGTGGTGGACATCATGCGCCGTCTGCATGACATCCGCATGCCTGAGGGCTTCCGCGAAAAGTACGGCCCCAGCGCCGTGCTCTCCGTGCTTTCCGAGGTCAAGCTCTACGAACGCCAGAGCGGCGTCAACCTGCTGGCCGATCACGAACGCAGCCTGTTCTACGATTTCGCCCGCGAGATGGACAGCGACGAGAAGCGCTTCTGCCATCGCGACTTCGTGCTGGAGAACATCCTGCGCAAGGGCGACGACATCAAGCTCATCGACTTCGAATACGCCTGTTTCTGCTCGCCCTACTGGGA
>NZ_JAFFQC010000242.1 GCF_016918545.1 Desulfobulbus alkaliphilus
ACGGTCTGGCCATGCGCTACCCGGCCAGCGATGCCGAGAACGTGCTGGATGCCGGTGGCCGCGACGGCGGCTGCACGTCGCTCTGGCTGGTCTCCTGGGGACCGCAGTCCGTGCACGGCATCTACCCCAAGGGCAGCCGCGGCGGCCTTTCCCACGAAGACCTCAAGACCTACATGGCGCAGGACGATAACGGCCGCAAATATCAGGTCACGGGCGACAAATACAACTGGCGCTGCGGTCTGGCCGTGCGCGACTGGCGCGGGGTGGTGCGCATCGCCAACGTGCCCGTGGCCGCGCTGGGCAAGCGAAAGGGCGAGGAAGGTTTCGTGGACCTGCAGAAGCTGACCATCGAAGCCAAGAACCGCATGCCCCAGCATCTGCGCCAGAAAGCCGTCTGGTACGCCAACGCCGATGTGCTCACCGCGCTGGAACTCCAGAACTCCGATGC
>NZ_JAFFQC010000243.1 GCF_016918545.1 Desulfobulbus alkaliphilus
CGCAGGGTGAGGCGAGTGACCACCTGAGCCAGCGTCATCGCTTCCTCCAGCTCATCTCCCTCCAGCATCTCGGTGATCCAGCGGTAAAGGGTGGAGACGTTCTGCATCCGCATCTCGGCCGCCTTCGGGCTGGGAGAGGTCTCATAGAGCCACTCCTCGTAGTGGATCTCCTTGATCATGTCCCGCACCGCCTCTACCGGATTGCCGCGCAGCGCCTGATCGCCGAGCCGCACCAGCCAGTTAGTGAAGGCCTGCAGGGCCACCAGGCCACGACCAGACAGGTGCTGCTCCAGCCCCAGCTCGAAGCTGGCGGCAAACAGGCTCTTGCCGCGCTGGTTGGCGTACTGGCCCAGTTTTTCGAGGGTGGTGGGGCCTATCTCGCGGCGCGGCAGGTTGACCACCCGCAGGAAGGCGGTGTCCTCGTCCGGATTCACCAGCAGCTTTAGAT
>NZ_JAFFQC010000244.1 GCF_016918545.1 Desulfobulbus alkaliphilus
GGAAGTGAGCAGGTCGTATTCCTCGCGCTGCACCAGGATGGCCACGCCCATGACGGCGCAGTTGGTGGTGATCAGCGGCAGGAAGATGCCCAGGGCCGCATACAGGGGAGGCACCATCTTCTTGAGGAACATCTCCACGAACTGCACCAGCGAGGCGATGACCACGATGAAGACGATGGTCTGCAGGTAGCCCAGGCCAAAGGGCTCCAGCACGTAACGCTGCATGAGCCAGGTGCAGGCCGTGGCCACGATGATGACGAAGATCACCGCGCCGCCCATGCCCAGGGCCACGCCTTTTTCCTTGGAGCAGCCAAGGTAGGGGCAGTTGCCCAGGTACTGGGCCAGCACGATGTTGTTGACGAAGATGGCCGAGATGAAAAGCTGGAAGATATCCATACGCGCATCCTTGCGAAAGCCCGCGGGCTACTGTTCCTGACGCTGCTGGAG
>NZ_JAFFQC010000245.1 GCF_016918545.1 Desulfobulbus alkaliphilus
ATATAGCGCAGCTCTTCATCAGCTCTGATAGAGAGGGGGTTGTAGCCCAGCTCACCAATTTGCGCTTGGCTTGGCATAGACAAGCTCAGTAGGCTTATCAGAACTATACCAAAGACAAATAAATTTTTCATAACAATCACCGTTTTGAACTTTAAAAAGTATGCCATCTGCTCATCAAAAACGTACAGACGGCATACTTTCGTACATATCACACGTGGTTTGTAAGATTATCGGGCAAAGAAGCTGATAATACGGCCACGCTTCAAGTCAACATTTTCTACACCACCAGTAGACATTGCGCGTTGTACGCCCAGCACTTTCACGCTGAAGCCGTCGCCAGCACGGATGTCAAAGGCTCCGAAGTTGATCGCTCCACCGCCAAAAGTTTGTGATTTTACGGCTGCTCCGCCGCGCACTTGAGTAACTTCTACTGAGGTTACGTTATAG
>NZ_JAFFQC010000246.1 GCF_016918545.1 Desulfobulbus alkaliphilus
GTCACGCCATCGTCGCCATGAACGTCAAGATGGCCGACCCGGTGCACAAGGCGACCATCGTCCCGCGCGGCCGGGCGCTGGGCATGGTGATGCAGTTGCCGGAAGGCGACCGCTATTCGATGAAGTATCAGCAGATGATCGACCGGATCGCCATCATGGCAGGCGGTCGCGTCGCCGAGGAACTGATCTTCGGGCCGGAAAACATCACCTCGGGCGCCAGCTCGGATATCGAACAGGCGACCAAGCTGGCCCGCGCCATGGTCACCCGCTGGGGCTTCTCGGATAAGCTGGGCACGGTGGCCTACGGCGAGAACCAGGAAGAGGTCTTCCTGGGCCACTCGGTCGCCCGCAGCCAGAACATCTCCGAAGAGACGGCGCGCACCATCGACGAGGAAGTCCGTCGCCTGGTGACCTCGGGCTGGGACGAGGCGCGCACGATCCTGACG
>NZ_JAFFQC010000247.1 GCF_016918545.1 Desulfobulbus alkaliphilus
CGTCAAAGGCTTCGGCCTCGCGCATGACGATGCGCAGGGCGCCGCGGGGGCAGTTCAGGCAGGCACCCAGGCCGTCGCAGTAGCTGTCGCGGATCAGGCGGGCCTTGCCGTCCACCACGGCCAGGGCCCCTTCGGCGCAGTCCAGCACGCACTGGCCGCAGCCGTCACATTTTTCTTCGTCGATCTCGATGATGGGACGTTCCATAACACCTCAGGCTTTCAAAAGGATATCTACAAGTTCTTCGGCATCGGCGGCCACCATGTCCGCTCCGGCGGCCTGTACCTCGGCCGCGCCGCGGAAGCCCCAGGCCACGCCTACGGCCGTCATGCCCGCATTGCGTGCCGTCATCATGTCCACGTCGCTGTCGCCCACATAGGCGCAGTCCTGCGGGGCCACGCCCATGGAGGCAGCCATCTGCAGAAGGACCGTGGGGTCGGGCTTGAGG
>NZ_JAFFQC010000248.1 GCF_016918545.1 Desulfobulbus alkaliphilus
GCACCACGCCCAGCTCGCAGCGGCCGGAGTGCACGTCGGCGAAGACCTGCGGCAGGTCGTTGCAGGGGTGGAAGCTGGCGGCATGGCCCAGGTACTCCACGCCGGCAAAATAGGAGAAGGTGCCTTCCGGGCCCAGATAGGCCACGTTCTGCGGGCGTTGCAGGGCGCGCGACGAGGAGAAGATCTCGCGCCAGATGGCACGCAGGTGTTCTTCGGGCAGGGGACCGTCGTTCTTGCGGGCCAGGCCGTCCAGCACTTCGCGCTCGCGCAGGGGCTTGAACACGATGCCGGGGTCCCCGGCCTTGATGCGGCCCACTTCCAGGCTCAGGGCGGCGCGGCGGTTGAACAGCGCCAGCAGTTCCTGGTCCACGCTGTCGATCTCGCCGCGGATGGCGGTCAGGCGCTGGGGGGCGTCGGAGGGGGAATGTGCGTCGGCCATGCTACAC
>NZ_JAFFQC010000249.1 GCF_016918545.1 Desulfobulbus alkaliphilus
CGCCAGAACTACGCCCAAGATGATCATCGCCCATTCGGAAAGAGTCGGGATGGCGGCTGGAGGAGCTGCGACCGACAGCTGCAGCGTACTTTCCTTCTGAATATTGTAATCGGCCAGCGTGCGGCCGTCATCCAGTTCGCGCCCGGCGAACACGAGCCGCATGTCCATCGGATCTATGCTGGTTTGATCCTGGATCAGGATTTTCACATTTTCGATGGAATCGCTCGGTTCCACATCAAGGGTGAGCGTGCTGCTCCCGGTCGCGACAAAAATTTGCATGGCGGCCGCTGGCGAAACGGCGGCCAGGGTCAAGCAGAAGCTTAGCAACAAAACTCTTAACGACTACAAGGTTCGGTATTCCGTAAACAAAAGATGGCGATGAAGCCGGCGGTTGCGCGATGATTAGAGTTTGGAGCCGTCACAAGGCAAGAGGGACTGCCCAACAC
>NZ_JAFFQC010000024.1 GCF_016918545.1 Desulfobulbus alkaliphilus
ACCTCCCTACCCCCCGCGCCGAGCCTGCCCACTTTTTCTCATTTCCTGCGGTTGGACCCTTCTCACAAGGGTACTGTTACTTGAGAATTTCGACTAGATTTCAGGTAATACGGTGTGACAATCTACACAAAACCAACTGAAGCGGGTCGAGTAAGAAGAGGCCATGCGATCATAAATGCACCTGCGCCCTCCTGTGCGAGCCAGAAAAAGAAGGGGAAAAAAAATCACTTTATGAAAAAAGAGCCAGGAAATGCTGTCACGCCAGGGGCATTCGGTTGTGGCAACGAAATGCAAGGGGTTGCAGCATACAAACATTGCAACGTTTACGCGACACGCAACACTTTTACCAACCGGACCCTGTCAGGGTCGTGAGATACATATCAAAACAATTGACTGATATTACAAACAATAACCCGTACAACACAGAGGCTTTCTCTTGGGCACTGAACTTGCAGAAGAATAAGCAGAGGGAGCTGCAACACACACAATAAACATCGCCAACCAACCCATCCAAGAAATGGGAACAGTGGCGCACCCTTTGGCGTGGTCAACCAAATGGACCGCAAAAAGACCGCAACCTAGCAGCAATAAGCCTGTTTGCCGGATGAGGCGCGGAATAGCGTCTGCCGGCAAGGGGTGACCCGAAACGATCGGGAAGGAGGAAAACATGCTGTGGACAATCGCTGTTATACTGTTGATTTTGTGGGCGGTCGGGCTGGTGAGCAGCTACACCATGGGGGGGTTGATTCATCTCCTCCTGGTCATAGCCCTGATCGTGGTGGTGATCAATCTTCTTCAGAGCCGCAGACGAGTGTAGCGAAGTCGGGCCAACGGGCAAATATACAAACCTGCTTCTGGACGGGCACGTTCCCGGTGAATATACTCGCCGGGTTCAGATCACCATGTGGCAGGCAAATCAAAACTGAACCAGGAGGAGAGTATGAAATCAGGCAATCAAGACAAAGCGGAAGGCAAATTCCATCAAGCAAAAGGGAAAATCAAGGAGGTTGCCGGGAAAATCATCGACAAGCCAGAATTGGAAATTGAAGGGAAAACGGAACACAGCGCCGGCAAAATGCAGGATAAAGTCGGCGATCTGAAAAAAGCGGTCGACAAGTAGAAGACAGGTAATATTGACCCAAGGCAAGCGATCACTTCCACAACGATCATTGTCCCAGCACCATCATCCTTATCTCTGCCTAGGAGGCCCCCGTGGATATCGCCATAGAACCGATATTTTCTATCCTGATAGGCATCCTGATTCTGGTTGTACCGAGGTTCCTGAATTATTTTGTTGCCGTGTATTTGATTGTCATTGGCATTCTGGGGCTAATGAATTAAGCGCGCGAACCCAACCGCACGTCCATTCCGTGAAAACATATTAATCGTCAAATGACCTGGCCCGCAACATTGGGCCGTGGCAAGTCAACTGACCATGTAACCGTTAAACAACAGGAGGGTGAAATGTCACTGGGTACAATACTCCTCATAGTTTTAATCCTTATCCTGGTAGGGGCGATCCCCGCCTGGCCCCACAGCCGGTCATGGGGATATGCTCCGAGCGGCGCAATCGGGCTTATCCTGATTATTGTGTTAATCCTGTTTTTAATGGGAAGAATTTAACCGTAAGAGGTGATGCAAATGAACATGTTCTCCAAGGGATTTCTGGCGGTCTTTTTGCTGGCTGCGGTTTTGGGACTGAGCGCCTGCAAGCAAGAGGGGCCTGCCGAGAGGGCAGGAAAACAGGTTGACCAGGCGGTTGAACAAACCGGGGAGAAGATCGATGAGGCAACCGATGCGGCAAAAAAGAAGATAGAAGAAGCCAAGGAAACCCTCGATGACAAAACCAAGTGAGCAAGAGAGCAAGTAACTGAGACTAAATAATCTCGCCGTAAAAAGGACCAATCAGAAAACGAGGTCTTGGCACTGATCCCTGTTCAATGCGGCTGAGCATTTGCTGTCTCCTTCACTAAGTCATGGAAAAACAATATTTTGCGGATCGTTCAGGCATGAACGCTGAATGATCCGCAACAGTGAGGTTGTAACCTTTCACCAGCACTCTATCTGCGGACGATCAATCAACCGTGCCTGCGGTGCCCGATTAAGTTCGCCCGCCTCTTTGTAGTACGTACCCGAGCACTGCTCAACGCTGACAGGGCTGAGGGCATGCTGATTTTTGCCATTCGGCAAGCTGCCGATATGCTGTATGCAGGCACGTGCTGTTAACGCCGCTCCCATCTTTCCATGAAACATTCTGCATATTGGGCACAGAATTGTTTTCACCGGGGACGAGAACGCGGAATTTCATGGCACTTTCAGGTAGAACTTCTGACGCACCCCGTTTGCCCAGCATCAAGATTCATCATCGTGATTCATTTGTTATTTTTCAGATAGCGCCCATCCAGAAGCGGCCCTTTCCCCCTGACTTTTTGTTGTGCCGTCAAATTTAATCCTCGAAATATGCAGAGCCCGATAGCCTGCTTATCCATGTATGAAGCGATGGCAAAACGGTTCCAGTTTACAGGGCATGCAGTCGTTTACTTACAACTCGGTGAACGTTTAAACGGCTTCAAGCAAACTGTTTCAAGATCAACTGGCGCCAGGAACAACGGTTGGCGCGATTATTGATCAAGCAGATCGCCGACCGTTCCCAAAGGGCAACCCGTTGTAAGGAGTACAGATGGCATGGCGAATAGAGTACTGATCATCACTGGTGATACCGTTGAAGCCGAAGCGTTGCAGAAAGTGCTCGGTGGTGCACAAGAAGGGGCGTTTATCGTCGAATGGGTCAAGCAGCTGTCCGAGGGACTGGATCGCCTGCGCGCGGGCGGCATCGATGCGATTATCGTTGAGCTGGCGCTGCATGACAGCCAGGGCATCGACACCTTCGACCAGGTGCTCGCCGCAGCCCCGCACACACCGATCCTGATCCTCAGTGCGGCGAATGACGACAACCTGGTAAAAGCAAAGCAGCATGGCGCCCAGGGGTCTTTGTCGAAAAACGATCTGGACAATTCCCTGGTGCCACAATCGCTCCATAATCTTATCAAGCGCAGGGCCGTCGAAGAGACCTGTTTCCTGGAAAAAGCGCGGGCTGAAATCATCCTCAACTCGATCAGCGACGCGGTTATCAGCACCGACATGGCGGGCAATGTCGATTATCTCAACATTGCCGCCGAAACCATGACCGGCTGGTCGCGGGAAGAGGCGCATGGGCATCCCATCGGCGAGGTAATGCGCATCATTGATGGCGACACGCGCAAACCGAAACCCAATCCAATCGATTTGGTCCTGCAGCAGGATGAAGCAATGGCCCTGACAGCCGGGACCATTTTGATCCGCCGAGATGGCCACGAAGCGGCAATCGAAGATTCCGCTGCCCCGATCCACGATTGGGATGGAAAAATGAGCGGGGCGGTGATTGTTTTCCACGATGTCACGGCCTCCCAGGCGATGGCCTCGAAAATGGCGCATCTGGCGCAACACGATTCCCTCACCAACTTGCCCAATCGCGTCCTGTTGAACGACCGGGTGGAGCAAGCGATCTCCCTGGCAAAACGGCACGGCACGCATCTGGCCGTGCTGTTTTTGGACCTGGATAACTTCAAACATATCAACGATTCGCTCGGACACTCGACCGGTGACAAGTTATTGCAATCCGTTGCGAACCGGCTGCGCGCCTGTGTACGCGCTTCCGACACGGTTAGTCGTCAGGGGGGCGATGAATTCGTGGTCCTGGTAACCGAGGACAGGCTTACGGAGAATGCGGTTCAGATCGCTGATAAAATACTGGCCGCCCTGGCCGCTCCGCACATCATTGGCGAACATGAGCTGCATGTGACCACCAGCATCGGCATCAGCGTCTATCCCGTAGACGGTCAGGATGCGGAGGCACTGTTCAAGAATGCGGACACCGCCATGTACAGCGCCAAGGAAAAGGGCCGCAACAATTACCAGTTTTTCAAGGACGAGATGAACTTACGCTCGGTTGAGCGCCTGGCCATGGAAGCCGCATTGCGGTCCGCACTGCAACGGCAGGAATTTGTCTTGCATTACCAGCCCAAGGTCAAACTGGAAACTGGCGCGATGAGCGGCGTCGAAGCCTTGCTGCGCTGGATGCATCCAAAACGGGGCCTGGTGCTGCCCGGCGAATTCATGCCGGTGGCCGAAAACTGTGGCCTGATGATTCCAATCGGCCGCTGGGTGCTGCGGGAAGCATGCACCCAGGTCAAATGCTGGCAAGACGCCGGGCTTTCGCCGCACTCCATTGCAGTCAACATCTCCGCGCCGGAATTTTGCGCCAAAAATTTTATTGAGGACGTCCGCGCCATCATGATCGAAACTGGACTGGACCCGTATTGTTTGCACCTGGAAATAACCGAAAGCGTGTTGATGCGTGATGCCGAGGCCAGTATCGACATCCTGAAACAGCTCAAAAAATTGGGAGTGCAAGTGGCGGTGGATGATTTTGGCACCGGCTTTTCCAATCTCAGTTACCTGGCCCGGTTTCCCATCGACATCCTCAAGATTGCCCCGTCTTTCGTCCGCGACATCAGTTCCGCCGCCAGTAGCGGCATCATTGCCAGTGCCGTCATTGCCATGGCCACCAGCCTCAAGCAAGTAGTGGTGGCCGAGGGCGTGGAGGATCAATTGCAATGGGCGTTTCTCAAGGTACAGCATTGTGATGAAGGACAAGGCTATCTGTTCGGCAGGGCGCTTGCCGCAGAGCCCTTCACTGCGTTGCTGGTCAGTGGATTGGCCGGAGTGGTTACAAAAGCAGGCGATCACCCTGGAGCTACCCGTACCTCACGGTTCAGAGGCACACAATCACGTGAAAAGCAGGGACCTATTGAAAATCAACCAACAATGCGGCATAGCAAACAAAATTCGTGCAGGAATACCCTTACTGAACTTGGCCGTCACCCTGCCTCAACTCCTCAGGGGAAAAGTCAATCCATATAAGCATAGGGCTTGAGGTTTGCACTGCCGGAACCTGTTCACCTTGAGAGCCTCCGTAGGTAGTGTCCATCCAGAAACGGCTATTTTCCCCTGACTCTTTGTTGCGCTGTCAAATTTAATCCTGGTAATATTAACAATCTGAAGTTTCCCATTTTTAAAATAAGCCAGCCCGGGGGGGAGCCGCGAGTGCCTCGGCGGGGATGGAAATTATTCAATAATTACAACAAGATGCTGGTGAAAAATTGGGCTCGATAAGTACTTGATATAACTCGATAAATTTCAGCCAACTTTTACCAGAAATTGATATTTTATTAGCAAAAACAGGAAGTTATGAGTGAAAACGAGGCCCAGTCATGGTAGAGTGTAATTCTCCAAAAACAAATTACCATAGGAACCTCGCATGCTCATATTACACTCCCTGCTCAGTGAACTCAAAGATGAATTTGCCTCGTCGGAAAATGGTAAGGAACGTAGCGCTTGGTTTCTTCACACCCTGCTCGCGATCATTATACCATTTTCATCATCCAGAACCTCCAATCTGCTCCGAGTGCTCCGTACACTGTTTGGCTATGTCGAGATCGGTAAGAAACGGTACTACACCTTCATGGCCTCACCGAAACTTCCTTGGGACAGGCTCTGGCCGAGGCTTTGGAAAATGATCCCTGAACCAGAAACAGGTGGAAGATTGATTGTCGCTCTCGACGATTATATCAACCCCAAGACAGGAAAGAAGATTTTTGCCTGCGCCAAGGTGTTTGACCATGCAGCCAAGCAGAATCAGTCGCGCTATCCCTGGGCTCAGAATATTGTCGCCATTGGCCTTCTCAAAATGATCAAAGGACGCTGGGCCTGTCTCCCCCTCAGCCAGCGGTACTATCTGCCGGAAACAGAAATCAAAGAAAAAAAACCAGTATTCAAGGGCAAGGCGATTGACTTCCAAAGCAAGCATATCCAGGCCGTTGAGATGCTCGGTAGAGTCGCTGTGGAATTTCCCCAGTCGGATATCATGGTTGTGACCGACTCCTGGTTCGGTAACAATGGTCTCTATAAGCCTTTGCGAAAAGCACTGGGGAAAAAGGCCCACATGCTGTCCCGGCTTCGTTCAAACAACAATCTCTTTGACATGCCAGCTCCACCGACGGGAAAAGGCGCTGGTCGCCCAAAAAAATATGGCGACAAACTCGGCACGACATCCTCACTTGCCTTGATAAACAGAGAGCGGGCTCGGGAGATGACGGTCAACCTGTACGGCCGGGTACGAACGGTTTTGGCCTACGATCAGGTTGTCATGCAGAAAACACTCAAATGCCGGATTAGAGTAGTGTGGGTGTATCGTCGGACGCAATGGGTTGCTCTCTTTTCCACCGATCTAACCCTGTCAGTGGCCGAGATAATCGAGTATTACGGCGCCAGGTGGAAGATTGAGGCCGGGTTCAAAGAACTGAAAAGAGATATCGGCAGTGCCGAAACCCAGACCAGAAATCCGGTTGCAGTGAAAAACCACCTGGACTTCTGTTCGATGGCCACAACATTTACCTGGATCTACGCCTGTCGCCTGGAAAAAACTCCGCAGCGACGGCACACCGTCAAGGGCCGCAACCATTTCGCCTTTTCCGATGTTAGAAGGTTAGTGACCCAAGCAGCATTGGACAAGGATTTTCCATTGCTTTGCCCAGTTCCGCGCAAATCGATGATTAATACGCTTGTGACCGCCCTGATGCGGATGGCGGCATAAGACTTTTACAGGAAACTTCAGTTAACAATATGCCTGCGGTTAAATTTGCCAGCGCGCCTCGATTCATAATAAAATATCACGTTTCCGGATGGACACCAGGTAAGACGGCCTCGATTAAAAAACCCGGACAGCAATCATATCAATAAGAGGACACGGCCCGATGCACCTTGGTGCAGACGGACCGTTTCTTCTCCTTTTTTAAAAAAGAATACCGAACTGAGCAGCAACGTTCAGTCATCACAGGCAGGTAGAGCATGGAAGAGACCCAAGAGGCGCTTTTGTCGCCGAAAGAGTGCAGAAAGACAATTATTGAACTGAGTGGAGAAGAATACGAACTGGAGGTTGCCGCTGCCCTGTGGCCCCTGATCTTGAACCATAAGTGGCTCCTCTCGGAAAAACTCTGCCGGGACGTGGGATTGCGGACTGCCTGTATTGATTTCCTGGAAAATATGGAGCAGGCCCCCCTTGAGTATGCAATCCATAAACAACAACGAATTTTCAACGGGATGGGCGCCCAGATCATCAGCAGGGAGATGTGGGCTACCATCTCTGATTCGCAACCCCCCAAGCAGTTGGTGCAACGCAAAATTATTCTGCCCTTGACCGAGGAGGGCCTTTCCAGAAAGCATGGGGTAGTCCCCCCGAAAGCGATTATATTCTTTGGCCCTCCAGGCACGGGAAAAACCCATTTTGCCAAGGCTATTGCCGGTGCCTTATCCTGGCGGTACATCGAGATTGTCCCCAGCATGCTGATGGTGAACGGTGTCGAGAAAATTGGTGCCAATCTGCGGGAACTGATGGAAAAAGCACGAAATCTGGATGAGGTGGTTCTCTTTATCGACGAGTTTGAAGAGATTGCAGGCAGCCGCGATGCAGGGGACCGGATCGACAAGTCTATTACCAACGAGTTTCTCAAACAAATTCAGTTACTCAAGGACCAGCGCAACAAGATCCTGCTGGTCTGCGCCACCAACTACATCCGGCAATTGGATGCAGCGATGCTGCGTCCGGGAAGATTTGACTGCATCATTCCGGTTGGAGGCTTGGACAAGGAAGGCAGGAAGACGATTCTCGAATATTATCTTACCAAACTCAACACCGGCAACATTGATATGGAACGGATTGTCGAAATGACATCCGGGTTCACCCCCGCGGATATTCAGTATCTTTTCCAGCAGGTCGCCCATTTTGCCTTTGAGCAGGAACTGGCCAGTCAAGAGGACTTCCAGGTAACGGCGGAGACATTCGCCTTCATCCTCCCCAAGGTTCCTCCCTCCTTAGGCAAGGGAGTGCTTGACGAGTTTGCCAGGGACAGCGTAAGTTTTTCTCGAATTTGAGACTGACGCGCTGAGGTGTTGGCAACCGTTCAACGGGTACAAATGAATGATAGTCGTACCCGGCACCTGAAATTCAATTAAACGGGGAGGCCGCCATGGCATCACGAAAAAAGGATAAAGCAATCCCACCGGATCCACCAGGTGATGCCAAAACGAGCAAGGGACAAAACAGCCCGGTAAATGAAGCTGCAATTCCCGAGGAGGATAAGGGAGAAACCGCCGATTTTCCCATTGTTGGCATCGGCGCATCGGCCGGAGGACTGGCCGCTTTCGAGTCTTTTTTCTCGGGCATGCCGGTCGATGAGGAGCCTGGCATGGCCTTTGTCCTGGTGCAGCACTTGGCTCCGGATCACAAGAGCATCCTCACCGATCTGATTAAACGCTACACTCGTATGCAGGTTTTCGAGGTCGAAGACGGCATGGTGGTACGCCCCAACTGCACCTACATCATACCCCCAAATCGCGACATGGCTTACCTGGGTGGGGCTCTGCAGTTACTGGAGCCTTTCTCACCACGGGGTCGTCGCCTGCCCATCGATTTTTTCTTCCGCTCGTTGGCTCAGGACCAGCACGAGCGGGCCATTTGTGTCGTGCTTTCCGGAACCGGCAGTGACGGCACCCTGGGGTTGCAGGCCATTAAGAGCGAAGGCGGCATGGTCATGGCCCAGCGACCCGACTCCACCGAGTATGATGGCATGCCGCGCAGTGCCATCGCCACCGGCCTGGTGGATTTTGAACTGTTGCCAGCGGAGATGCCCGCGCAACTGATCCGTTATGCAGCCCATGCCTTCGGCAAGTCACCGAAGGTCGGCACCACCCCGATGTTAAAAAGCGAGAACGCGCTGAGGAAAATGTTCGTCCTGCTCCGCGCCCACACTGGGCACGATTTTTCCTTGTATAAGTCGAGCACCATCTGGCGGCGAATCGAGCGGCGCATGGCCCTCCATCAGATCGATACAGTGGAGCGCTATATCAAGTTTTCGCAGCAAACGTCTGCGGAGGTGGAATCTCTTTTCCGTGACCTGCTGATCGGTGTCACCAATTTTTTTCGCGACCCTGAAGTCTTCAAAATTCTTGAAGAAAAGATCATCCCCCAACTCTTTGCCGATAAACCTGCCGGTGGAACGATCCGGGCCTGGTCACCGGGGTGTGCCAGCGGCGAGGAGCCGTATTCCCTCGCCATCCTGCTCGCCGAGCGTCAGGAGTCTTTGAAGCAGAATCACAAGGTACAAATTTTTGCCACCGACATCGACAGCCAGGCGATTGCCAGGGCCCGAGCCGGACTCTATCCGGCTGGCATCGCCGCCGACATCACACCGGAGCGGCTGGCACGTTTTTTTTCGACCGAAAGCAACAGTGGTGCGTATCGCATCCACAAAACCATTCGCGACTTGCTGGTCTTTTCCGAACAAAATGTAATCAGAGACCCGCCCTTTTCCAAGCTTGATTTCATCAGCTGCCGCAATCTGATGATCTATATGGGTGTTGAGTTGCAGAAAAAACTCATCCCCCTTTTTTACTATGCTCTCAATCCCGGAGGGTATCTTCTGCTGGGCATTTCGGAGACGGTGGGAGATTTCGCCGATCTTTTTGCCGTGCAGGATCGCAAAGCAAAGATATACCGGCGTAAAGACACACTCCATGGCACCTCCATAATAGGCTTAGGCAACTATCTGCCACCCCTGACCTCGCTAGAGACAGCGTTGCCGCGGGCCGCTGGAAAAATGACAACCCAAAGGAAACCAACACTGCGCGAGTTGACCGAACAGGCTTTGTTGCAGCAAATCATTCCTGCAGGCGCCCTTGTCAAGGGTTCCGGCGACATCCTCTACATCCACGGCCGCACCAGTTTGTTTCTTGAGCCAGCCATGGGCGAAGTCGGCGTCTATAACATTTTCAAAATGGCAAGAGAGGGATTGCGAAGTGAATTGACCGCGGCCATGCACAAGGTGACGGCAGGTGTGGAGTTCGTTCGCTCCACCGGTCTGATGGTCAAAACCAACGGCACCTTCACCCCGGTCAACCTGATCGTTCGCCGAGTGGAAATAGACCCTGACGCCATACCCGAGACACCTTTGTACCTGGTCATCCTTGAGGGGGCCGCAGCGTGCGATCTCCCAACCCCGCAGCAGGAGGGCACGAGCACCCCGGCAGTGCCACATGCAGCCCCGGATATCGACATGCGGGTTGCCGCTCTGCAGCAAGAACTGCAGGTTAAGGAGGAGTACCTCCAAACGACGAACGAAGAGCTGAAATCCATTAACGAGGAGATGCAATCGGTCAACGAGGAGTTGCAATCCACCAACGAGGAGCTGGAAACCTCGAAAGAGGAACTGCAATCGATTAACGAGGAACTGACCACAGTCAATGCCGAACTGCAAAACAAGGTGGCTGATCTGACCTGCGCCAATAACGACATGAACAACCTGCTGGCCGGCACCGACATCGGCACGGTCTTTGTCGATTTCCAGATGCGAATCCTGCGCTTCACCCCTGCCGCTACCAGAATCATCAACCTGATCCAAAGCGACATCGGACGCCCTGTTGGCCATATCGTCTCCAATCTGGTCGACTATGACGCTTTGCTGGCGGATACCCAAAACGTCCTGGACACCCTGGTCCCCAAAGAAATGGAAGTCCATACTCAGGCTGGGAGATGGTACACCATGCGCATCCTGCCCTATCGAACCCTGGAGAACGTAATTGAAGGCGCGGTGATCACCTTTACCGACATAACAGAATATAAACAGATAAAGACGGCCTTGAGCAAGGCGCATGCCCATCTGGCAGAGGCTGTTGTCGCCACGGTCCGCGAACCGTTGCTGGTGCTCGATACTGATTTGCGTGTAACCATGGCGAACAGTGCTTTTTACAGCACCTTCCAGGTAACGCCCGACGCTACGCAGGGGCAGTTACTCTATGAGTTGGGCAATCGTCAGTGGGACATTCCGGAGTTGCACACCCTGCTGGAAAAGGTCCTGACCCACGATGCCGTGTTCAATGATTTTACCGTGACCCACCAATTTGAAACAATTGGGTGGCGCACGCTTCATCTCAACGCGCGCCGCATTTTCGGGGAGCCAGGTCGATCCGAGCTGATCCTGCTGGCGATTGAGGAGCATTCCGGCAACCGTTCCCAGACTCAAAACGACATCAAAGTACAGTAAAATATTTTTAAAACAAGAGCCCAACGGCAAGGAACTACTAGAAAAAATCATTATCAGCGAAGGACCGTTACGGATTCAGGCTGGAGACAATGCCCGCAACATCCTCATTGTACGAAAATTTTTCTGGGCAAAATCAACCCGGATCAATGGTAGACGTACGCGATCATAGGCACCCCATCTTTGCACGGACGCAATTGCCCGCATAGAAGGGGGCTATAACAGTCAGCCAAGTCTGCGCATACCCGGGGTACCTGATATCGCTTACAATACAGAAACGTCATAAATCAATCAGTTACAAACCCTGTGACCGGTCAGGTCGTCGCACCCGGTGGACGTTTACCGGCCATCGACCACTTCTATTCCATGAACTTTTTGGCATGACTCTGGCCAAAGGCAGGATTCTTTCTTATTGTAATCAGTGTTACCGAAAAAATTGAACCAGAACAACAACCTTCTTATCCCGGATCCGGATCCATGCGCAAAATCACCTCCATGACCATGCTGGTCACCCTTGTTGTCCTGATCCTCAATTCGATTGTCCTCTATGTGGTACCCGAGGGCCGGATTGCTTATTGGGCTGACTGGCGCTTTCTGGGCTTGACCAAGACGGAATGGGGCGACCAGCACATCACCATCGGTTTTTTGTTCCTATTAGCCAGCTTCCTGCACCTCTACTACAACTGGGGGGTGGTCAAAAGCTATCTGAAAAACAAGGTCAAGGAGATCAAGGTGTTCACCCTGCCCTGCAATATTGCCCTGGCGGTTACCTCATTGATCATCGTTCTGACCTATTTTCAGGTTCCGCCGGTCAGCTATATTCTTGATCTCAGTGCGTATTTCAAAAGAAGCGCCGCGGAAACATACGGTGAACCACCCTATGGCCATGCCGAAAAAAGCTCCCTGCAGATGCTGACCCGGCGCGAAGGTATCGAGCTTGACCAGGCCCTGGCTCTGCTCGATGAGCACGGGGTGCGGGGGGCCACGGGTTCCGCAACCGTGCTGGCCATTGCCCGGGACAACCGTATGACCCCGCAAGCCATCTACAACATCATCCTGCCGGCCAAGGTTCAGCTGTCCGTCAACGATACGGCGGCGGCACCGCCCATCGAACCGCCCCCATCAGGCTTGGGCAGAAAAACCCTTGAGCAGCTCTGCAGCGAGATGCAACTTGACTGTCCCGCCATTATCGCCGCACTGTCGGCACGGGGGATCTCCAGTGCCCCGGGCAACACCATCCGCCAGATAGCCGAGGCCAACAACAAAAGACCGACGGAAATTTATGAGCTTATCTGGGCCTTCGCCCAAGGAGAATAACGACTCGCGTTTGTTTTTTGTGTTTCACGACAAGGATTGATCCCGGCCATCGGCATGACCGTAGCCGGTACGGAGCAGGGAATCACGGCTGATCATCCCCCGGAACCGCCCCTGATCATCCACCACCGGCAGCCGCTTGAGCATCTTTTCCGTCATAATCCGCACCGCCTCGTCAATCAGCATATCCTCCCGCACGGTCAGAATGTCGGTGCGCATCACCTGCTCGGCCCGAGTCGATTGCAGCCGCTGATCAAGCTCCTGGGTGAAGCCATCCTGACGAAATGGACGCGTCAATCTGGCCAGGAGATAGCGCAGGCCTTCCGGGTCAGGCTGGAAATATCGGAGGAGGTCACGATCGGCAATGAGACCGAGCAAAAGGCCCTCGGCGTTGACGACCGCCACCCGCTGGATATCGTTATCGTTAATGATTTGGATCACTTTATCAAGCGGGGTCTCCGGTCCGACAGTATGGATATCCCGGCGGAGGATGTCGGCCACGGTGCGCAGGTTGCTGATTGTTATTTCCTGAGCCCGGAAAGCGCTCCAGTCAGGGGCTTCCCGCATGACTGTGCGAAAAATATCCAGACGCGACAGCATCCCGACCAGTCGTCCGGCGGCATCGACCACCGGCAGCCGCTTCATGTCATGCGCCAGCATACGCTCCACGGCCTCGGTCAGTGGCCGCTCCTCGGCGATAAGGACCGGTGGACTGCTCATTGCCTCTGCAACCCGCCTTTGCGCAAGATCGTGCATGATCGCTTCGAGGTCGTCCCTGCCGGATGCCGAGAGCAGTCCCAGACGTAACGGCAGCCCGCCTTTACGGATCAGATCCCCCTGGGTGATCACGCCAATGGGCCGTCCCTGCTCATCGACCACCGGCAATCCGGTGAATATGGAGGAAAGCAGCAACCTGGCCGCCTCGCTCAGCCGACTGTCCGCGGTGACCCTTTCCGGCCTGGCCGTCATCACATCCCGCACCTGGAGCTGCCGCGGGAAAAAGGTGCTGGCGGTTTTGTGGGAAACCACCTGGAGATCATGGAGGGCGATGACGCCGCTGCCGATCAGTTCGTCAAGGCCGGCGAGTACCTGGTCGGTTGCCGCGGCCGGGACGATGATATAGATCCGGATCGGGAGATTGAAGGAGAGAATTTCCAGACGATCCGTCGTCATTTCGCCGCTTTCATCACAGCCGGCAATCCCACGGGTGACAATGCATCGGGCGGCGATTTTCAACCCCCGGATATAGTGGAGAACCGCATCGATCACCGGCTTTTTGCCATGACGCGCCTTCTCATCGGTGAAAATCTCAATGGCTTTGTAGTTGAGCATCGTATCCTCCTCCTTGCCCAAGGGCGGTTCGATGCCTGGTTGTTTTGCCTGTTGACGGAGCACGCTGCTGCCACCGTTCGACAAACCTACCGGCAGATGGCATTATTGTTTTCCGCACACCAGGCTGTTAGCCGCTGACGATCTTCACGGCAGATTTTGGTACCTGCCAACCGGCTGACAACCAGATTGAGCTGATCACGGTAGAGAGAATCAAAGCCGCTAACCAGGGAATAGTGCATCCACAGCCCCTCTCGCCGCCCCTGCAGCCAACCATGCCGTCTCAGGTATGCTAAAGTGGATTGAGGTATGCCCAGAGCCTGCACCAGGTCACAGACGCAATATTCCCTGCCTTCATGCAGCAGAACCAGCAAACGCAACCGGGTTTCATCGGCCAGGGATTTAAAAAATTCAGCAGTAATTTTCATTTGTGGCCATTATTCCTGCTGGTCTGAATCTGCCGCCACAGATTCAGACGCTGGTCCGAGGGTCAGCAACTGCCACTCTGCCCACCCGTTTCTATACCAGTACATCGGCAGAGTGAATCCCCATTCTTGGGCTTGCCGGATGGCCTGATACGCTCTCAACGCCCCTGAGCAGTAAAATACCGCCACATCCTTACCGCCGAGGGCGACAGCCAAGTTGTCCTTACTCATGATGTTCGTGCTGTGATCAGGGGTATAATAGGGCAGATTCACCGCGCCGTGGATATGTCCGCGGGCGAATTTATGCTGGGGTCGATTATCGATGAATGCTGCTCCGTGTTGTAAAAGAAACAGAGTCTGGTATCCATCGATAACGGCTACAACGTTGTCTTCAGCTTTTGTACTGGTCACTAGAAACGTAGCCAGGATTAGACTGAACAGGATGTTTTTCATGGCTCCTCAATAACTGATCTGATTGATTTAATTCTTTTTAACCGGATCGTCCACAGGGCAATCACAGGTGAACGGTTAGAATGCATATTTTAACATAACGTGCTTCCTTGAGGAAGAAAACAGGCCGGGTTGAATCGAATTTGACGAAAATTATTGCCTCATCGTTTAAAGCAGGAACGGATGACCAATGCCTTGCTCATATCCGCTCGAGCGGATAAATTTTTTCTTCTATTGATTCCCGCCGCATTTTGCCGCGGGAATGCCGCTTCCCTTTATCGGCGGTGTCCTTCCGGCCCTGAAGGATCTTCATGGCTCAAAAAAAAGGCTGCCTCGGCCCGATTCGGAGAGTGGAATCCAGGCTTTTGCGGATTTTGTGCCCGATTACGTTCTATTTTTCCGTCTCCGGACGATCAGGCTACCGTGCATGGAATGTACACCAATCTGAAATAGGTCCTTGCTTTTCAAGACGACTGGTCATATATTGAAATGTACCATGAAACAACACGACCAGAACAAACAGGACATTATCCGCAAGGGATTAAAAGCACTGTACACCAAGGGATATAATGCGACCGGCGTCCAAGAGATCGCCAATGCCGCCGACATCCCCAAAGGTTCATTTTATAATTATTTCAAAAACAAGGAAGATTTCGCCATTGAGGCGATGCGTCTTTTCACCGAGCGTGAGATCGAAGTGATGCAGCGCACGCTCTGCGATACCGGGATGCCGCCGCTGCAGCGGATACGGGCACTTTATCATCAAAAAATTGAGTTTCTGTCGACGACTGTTGCCTTTTCCATAGGCTGTTTTCTCTGCAACATCACCCTGGAAATGGCGGATGTCAGCGACGCCATCGCCCGTGAAGCAACACGCTGTTTCAGGGATGAATACGCGCCGTTGCTCGCCTGCCTTCAGGAGGCTCAGCGGGAGGGAGCTATTGCACCCTCAAAAAATCCTGACCAGTTGACCAGCCTTATCCGCAACTGCTGGCTCGGTGCCCTGGTGCTCATGAAAGCCAATAAATCGGCGGCACCGCTCCAGGAATTCCAGCTTCTTCTCGACCAGATCCTGCAAAACGCAGCTGAGTAACAACACACTCTCAGCGCACTCAGCCATCAGACAGTTACTGTCTCTTTTGTTGCGACAAAAAAGACGACTGGTCATATTGACCACAACCCCAAGGAGGACCACATGGAAAACATCACATTCAAAGCAATGATTGTCACCGAAACCGAGGACAAAAAATTCACCCGGGAAATCAAGGAAAAAAATGTTGCCGATCTCCCGAATAATGAGGTGCTGATCAAGGTGCACTACTCCTCCTTGAATTATAAGGATGCGCTTTCAGCCTCTGGAAACAAAGGGGTGACCAGGAAATACCCGCACACCCCCGGTGTTGACGCGGCCGGCGAGGTTGTCGAAAGTGCAGTCGCCGATTTCAAACCCGGCGACAAGGTTCTGGTAACCGGCTATGACCTGGGCATGAACACCTCCGGAGGATACCAGGAATACATTCGCGTGCCCGCGGCATGGGTGGTGCGATTACCGGCCAACTTGAGCCTGCGCGAAAGCATGATCTATGGGACCGCTGGTTTTACCGCGGCCTTATCCTGTTACAAAATGATCAACAATGGGGTGACCCCGGACAAGGGACCGGTACTGGTCACCGGTGCCACCGGTGGCGTGGGCAGTATCGCGGTGGCCATTCTTGTTAAAAGCGGCTACGACGTAATCGCCGTGAACGGCGTGGTCGATGAAAAAGAATATCTGCTTGAACTGGGGGCCAAGGAAGTGATCTCCATTGAAGAAGCGGATGACAAGAGCGGTCGGCCAGTGCTGAAACCACGGTGGGCCGGGGCCATCGACACCGTTGCCGGCAATATTCTGACCACAGCCATCAAGGCCACCCAATATGGCGGCACCGTGACCTGTTGCGGCAATGTCGGCTCAGGTGAATTCTCTTCCTCCATTTATCCATTTATTTTGAACGGTGTCAGCCTGATGGGGATCGATTCGGTCAACTGCCCCACGGATCTCCGCCTGCAGGTGTGGGAAAAAATTGCCTCGGACTGGAAACTGGATCACCTGGACAAAATCACCACCGAACTCGATTCACTGGAAGCGCTCGACGACCGCATCAGCCTGATTCTGGAAGGAAAAAACAAGGGCCGGGCCATCGTGAAAATTGTCTGATATGCAGATTGAACCTTGCAAGGTTCCTTTTTTCTTCCGCCACCCAATAAACCACTTGTTCCAGGTTATGCAACATTGCAACCTCCTGAATCCGTGACGGCTGGACGCTTGTTTTGGATATATCTTTTTTTAATCATTTTATAATTGCAGCGGAATCCTTGACAACAACTTTCACCAGCCGCCCTTCGGGGCATCCGCTCACGGATTCAGGAACCTGAGCAGAACGACAACGTACATCAATTTAAGCAGACAGGAGGAGATATCCATGCCTACACCTTTTTTAAAAAAATCGATTATCACAACCTTGAGTATTGCCGGTGCCGTCATCCTTGTTTTTTCACCTGCAAGCCACTCTATGAGTCACCATGACCATGAACATCACGGCCACGAAGCGCATGCCGAACACACCATGACCCAGGAACAGGCGGAAAATCCCGCTGTACTGGCATACCAGGAAGCAAACGAGCGAATGCATCGCGATATGGCCATTGCCTTCAGCGGCGATGCTGATATCGACTTTGTCCGCGGGATGATCCCCCATCATCAAGGTGCCATCGATATGGCCCGGGTAGTGCTGCAATACGGCCAGGACCCGGAAATTCGCGCCTTGGCGGAAGAAATCATCACCGCGCAGGAAGCTGAAATCGCCATGATGGAGGAATGGTTGCACAAAAACGCCCATGCTCACTGAACAGACTTGATCCTTCGCTTAATGTCCCTTGCCCCCCTTGCTGCATCGGATCATTTAAATATCAACCATTGCCGACCCGCCCCGATTGGGCGGGTCGGCATGCCATCTTTTCTTCCTGAACCCGTGACGGCTGGATTCCACCTGCATTGGATCAACGGTTGAAAAAAATGGGGAGGGAGCCAGAAAAAGAGTATGGCCGCTCAGAAAAAATAACGAAGCCGGAATTCCAGTTTATTCCTGTTTTGCTTCTCGCCGTACTCGCTCAACGCACCGCCGTTGAGCACGGAAAAACGCATCTGCAGCTCCCAGTTGGTGATGCCGCTGTAGGTCAATTCCGGTGTCAGAGAGTAGCTGCCGTCGCCAAGGTTGACAATGGCGATCAAGGCTGCGTTACTATAGAGGATGGCAAGGGGTTCCTTCTGGGACAATCGGGCGTACAGATAATCCTGCCCGGCATTGGGCCGGGTGAAATCGGCGGCTGCCATTTGCCGAAGGTCGCGCTGCAGGTCTGTTGCGCCGGTGTCTGACAGCTGAACACCGCGGTTATCAATCAGGTGATAGAAGCGCTCCATCTCCGCGGGACTGTAGCCTGCGCCGTTGTGATAATATTCAAGGATGGTCGTCAGGTCAAAAGAGCTCAGGTAACGAACGCCGAGCAGGTACGAAGTCGCGCTGATGGTTGCTCGGCTCAACCCACCATTCTGGTCCACAGTTGGTTTATTCAGGCGGGGCACATGAGCAATCTCGCCATGGATGGCGAAATTGCTTCGGATATTACGGGAAAAAGTACCGCCAAAACGAGTGGACCGACTGTTGCCGCTGAAGACGATCCCATCGATGTCCGTATCCCGATACAGCAGATACAGTCTGGCCGCCAGATTGACATTGTCGCGGTCGCCAAAGTCTTCATTAACATCAGCACAGACTGGAAGCACCACCGCAGTCAGGGATACGGTCCGCAGATCACCGGAAAAACTGCGGATCGCTTCAAGATCAGCAGTGATATATCCTTCGCGGGCTTCTTCGGGATTATTGGGATCCTTGCCCCGGTTGATGAACCCCGCCGGATTCCAGGCATACCCTTTGCCCCATTGATACGATTTTTTTCCCAGGGAAGCCGTCAATTCCGGACTCGGCGACAGCGTAAGGTTGGATTCATAGACGTCAGCCCTGTCCGACCAACCGAGGGTGTTCTCCCGAACTGATCCATAAAGAAGCCAACTGAACCGGGCGATTCCGCGGGTGTAGGAACCATTCAGCTGCAGGCTGGCGGTCAACTGATCAAAAACCGTGGGGGGATCATCGTTGAAAAAAAGACGGGAAAAAACCGAATCACGGCGTACATCCATATGCTCCCATTTCATCTCGGCAAAACCACCAAGATTCAAGGGCTTCCTGGCAAACGCCTCGACATCGAAAACAAAGTCTTCCAGGGCCCAACTGCTCCCCGGGACGACCACCGCGACGAGAAACAAGGTCAGAAATGCATGCCATCGTCCCTTACGCCCCTTACGTCCATTACGTCCATCACCCTTGCTAGCGCAATTCATCGATCCTGGAAAGATAATCAAGCGTGAACACCTCGTCAGCCAGCTCCTTTTTTTCCAGGCCGGCAAAGAGCATTACCGATTTGTATCCCTGATACAGGGGGCTGTCGGTTTCCAGTACCGAAGGCCGGACCATGCCGTCGCCGAATTCCTTAATCGCACTGTAGCGCAGGGTCTTGATCAGCATACCGCTGGCGGCATAACAGTCGATGGTTATCGGTAACAAGGTGGCCTTATCAACGACCATATGCAGGTGGTCATAGGCCACTGCTGATGTTTTCGCCTGCAGGTCAAGGAGATATGTGTCCTCTTGTTCGGTGGCGCCGCGGACATCATACTCGACACTGAAATCAAGACGGAGAATATCGGAATTGTTGAAGACCCCACCAACCACCGACTGAAGGCTGGTGATCCGGATCGGTCGGCCGACATTGGGGATGTACAGCCACATATTATCACCCAGACGCAGAGTGGCCCGGCCTTTTTCGCTGGCCGGGGACAGGAACAGGGCCACCATTTTATCCTGACCTTTTTTAAGGGTGTAGAGGACAAATTCCCTGGAACGTCCGTCTGGTTCGACATTGATCAGTTTACGATACATCTCATACGATTCCGGCTGCATCCGCCGATCCAGTTCCTCAAGGATGGCATCACCATCCAGGGCCAGGGCCGTGGTATGGACAAACATCAGGATGGCAGCGATAACGCAGGCAGACAATTTGTTTTTCATTCGCGTATTCCCCTTTTCAAACATGGCGCAGAGCGGTAATCGGATCCATTTTCGCCGCTTTCCAGGCCGGATGCAAACTGCCGAGAACAGCTATGGCAACAACGATCAAGGCCGTGGTAATAATATCCCCCGGATAAAGGATTGGATCAAGGATCAGCCCCTTTTGTTGCCCGAAATCAAAGCTGATGCGGGCTGCCCCGATGCCAAGAACCGAAACCAGACTGAGCAGCACCCCGAGAACCGTACCGAAGACGCCCAGCAGCAACCCTTCGACAAGAAAAAGCGAGTGAATCTTTCCCGGTCCCGTGCCGATGGCGGCAATCGTCCCGATCTCGTTGATCCGCTCATATACGGCCATCACCATGACATTCATGATACTCACCAGGACAATGGCCACCAGCATGACCTTGATGAATACAGTCATTAGATCGATCATCCGGGCAATGTTGGCAAAGGGTGTCAACCGCTCCCAGGCATGGACCTCGAAAACCGGCCGGTCCGGATGAACACGAATGGCCTCCAGGGCAGGGCCAATTGCAGCCATAACTTGTTCGAGTTGCTGCCGATCCTTGAGCCTAACCGCGATTTCACTCACTTCCCTGTCCTCCAGACGCAGCAGACTGCGAGCATCCTCGATGTGGATGAAACCATCACGCCCCCCGGGTCCAGTGACGCCTTCAACAATGCCGCGAACAACAAAGGACTGGCCATTGACCGAGCCATCCCTGTTGGTAGCCACCAGGACAACACCATCACCGACGCCCACGTTCATGCCCCGGGCCAGCAGTTCCGGGACGACAATTTCACCCCGCTCGAGCAACCCCTGCTTGTCGCCCTGGACAACGCGATCAAGGAGCAGCGGCACGGTGCGCAGCTCGCGGTCAGGTTCCACGCCATTGAGCCGGATATTGGTCGTTTCGGTGTAATTGCTGAACAAAGCCCCCAGCTTGATCCGCGTTGAGAAGGCTTCCACCGCTTCATGTTCGGAGAGCAGATTCTCCACCAGAGCAACCTGTTGCGCGTCAAGGTTGCGATCCAGCGGCAAGGTGTCGATGGCAGCCATGTACCCTCGCTGATGGATCTGCAGGTGGCCAAGCATGGAATCGGTGATCTGCCCGATCATCATGTTTTTAAAGGATCCGGAAACAGCGAGAAAGAGCAGGACCGCCACCACCCCCAGGGTGATCAGCATCGAGGTCAGCAGGGTTCGGCGTTGATAGCGGCGCAGATTACGAAAAGCGATTTTGACGATGTTAACCATGGCCTGGATCCGTGAGTGTTTGCCGGCACGTCAGTTTCGTTGTCCATGGCCGTTTGATGAAAGGAGACTTTATCGGACGGTTACGGCCAATGAAGTTGGCGTGCCGACAGACGCCCCGAAGGGCGGCAGGTGAAAGGTATTATCTAGGATTTTTTTCCAATTATAACATGATTACAGCAAAATAATATTCAAACAAGACTCCAGCCGCCCCGGATTCAGGCGTGGGCTTCTCCACTGTGATGGGAGGCAGCAAGCCTGCCGTCCTCAAGCGTGAACACGACCTCGGCGTTGCTGACTATTTTAGAGTCATGGGTGGAGAAAATGAAGGTGGTTCCGAATTCATCACGCATGGTCTTCATCAGGGTGATGATACGCTGGGCGGTATCCCGGTCGAGATTGGCGGTGGGTTCATCGGCCAGGACCAGTTCAGCTCTGGTCACCAGCGCCCGGGCCACGGCCACCCGTTGCTTCTGTCCTCCGGAAATCTGGTGTGGAAATTTATGCCCCTGATCGCTCATGCCCACCGCTGCCAGCATTTTCTCCACCCGTGCCCTTCGTTCCGCGACCGGCCAGTTCTGGACCATCAGCAGAGGGTATTCAATATTTTCAAACACGGTCAGGACCGGCAGCAGGTTGAAATCCTGAAAAATGAACCCGATATGCGTACCGCGGAACGCGGCCGCGTCCCGGGTGCCAAGGCGGGTGACATCCTGTCCAGCCACCAACAGGCGACCTGAAGTTGGCGGATCCAGACAGCCGATCATGTTGAGCAGGGTACTTTTGCCGCTTCCAGAGGGGCCGATGAATGAGACGAACGAGGCCGGGACAATGGAGAAGCCTATCCCACGAATCGCCTCAACCTCAATATCGCCGGCAATAAATTTTTTCCAGAGACCTTCCGCCTCGACAATCGCCATGGTCAGTCCTCCATGCGGTTAAAACTGATTACTGAATCCGTGACGGCTGGACTTTCGTTTTTGACATATACTACTGTAATCATATTACAATTCAAGCTACACGTAATCATAACATCATTATACCAACAAAAAAGAACTTAATCATCTCTCAAAAAAACTCTGCCCTTGAACAGACTCAACGCCTATCACCGTTATTCAGACGCTTTACGCCGAAATGTCCCTGCCTTTTGCCTGAACACACTTTCTCAAGGCTGCAGCATGCGGGCTGTTCAGCAAGTGAAGGTGGTTGGATAGTCGCACACCCATGAAGAATTTGAACCACCCTACCTCCCCTGCCTGCGCTTCCAAACCGAGCAAGTCTTTTTTATTGCTTTAGGATTCACAAAGAACTTATGATGGAGGCAATTACATGCATCCCATTTAACCCGAGCCCGAATGCCCGCAGAGAAAGGGCAGAGTGTTCAGCCGAGTCTGCACAAAACCGGGAAACCTGTCTTCGCGGAAAGTAGAGAGCGTGATACGTTAAACAGGAACAAAAAGCGTAATCGGGTACAGCATGATGAACGGGAGAATACGGCCTTGGGTAGGGACACGGGTCTGCACGGCGGACTTCTCATGAGGAATGATCATATGTTTCGACGTTTTATGGTTGCAACCGACTTTTCCCCTGCATCCTATACCGTGGTGCAGAGCCTAGAGGGATTGCAGGCCTTTCATGCTCAGCAATGCCTGCTGCTGCATTGCCTGAGTTTGCCGGGTGCGGTCTCGGCATCCTCCTCTTCCCGATCCGAGTCAGGTGATGAATTGCTTGCCGAGCAAAAAGCGCTTCTTGAAGAACAGGGATTTACGGTTGAGACCAGAATCATTGCCGGGTCAGTGAAACAGGAAATCAAACGGATCGCGGCCGAGGAAAAGTACGATCTGATCGTGGTCGGAGCACAGGGCCAATCCCTGGCCAGGGAGCGATTGCTGGGAGGTGTCGCGTATGCCATCATCAGCACTTCGCGGAAACCGGTCCTGGTCATGCCGGTCACCAGGGCTTCCGACAACCCGGATACCTGCGTTTTGCCATCCCGCTGTGAGTTCAGCAGGCACGTTTTGCTGGCCACTGATTTCTCGGAAATGGCCTATACCGCCTTCATCCATGTTGAACAGATGGCGGCTTGTGGTGTCCGTAAAGTGACGCTGATTCACGTCCAGGACCAGAATGACGCAAAGCAGCACCTTAAAAAACGCTCGGCGGAAATCAACGCCCTTGATCACAACCGTCTTGATAATCTGCGAAAAACCCTGCTGTTGCGAGGTGTCTCCGAGGTCGACATCGAAATCCGCCATGGCGAACCCTATGTGGAGATCACTCGCGTGGCCCGGGATAACAACATCCATCTGGTGGTTATGGGAACCCAGGGCCGGGGTTTTCTGGGCAAAATCATTCTGGGGAGCGTCAGCCTCAATGTGGCCCGCACCTCCGAGGTTCCGGTGCTGTTGATCCCGTCTGTTCATTAACATCTGAATCCGTGACGGCTGGACGCTTGTTTTGGATATATTGCTGTAAGCATAGTATAATTGCAGCTCACCCCTTGAAAAAAAACTTTCACCAGCCACCCTTCGGGGCATCCGCTCACGGATTCAGGTAACATGCATGACCTGGACATGAAGGGGATGGGGATGTAACGCCTGCCCCGGCGTTAAACTTCACATCTATCCCCATTCCCGACTTTTATCTACAACAACCCTCGAAATGCCGAAGCCTTGATCACCGCCACCACTTCCTTGTTCTCCTCGAGGCCCAGCTCCCGCATCGATTCGGGAACGATCTCAACGATCAAAGGCTGTGTGCCGCACTGCAGTTCCACCCGCACCCGGTTGCCGACGGTGAACAGTTTACGCACCGTACAGGAAAGAAGGTTGCGGGCGCTGGTCGCCTCGGGATGCCTCTTGAAGAGCAGGATGTCCCGCGCATCCAGTTCAAAAATGTTCTCCTCCTGTTCCGCATGTTCGGTGAGCACCAGCCCTGCATCCCCCCATTGATAACGCCAGAGGTCACCCTGGGGCTGCGGTCGACCGAGGCGGAGAAGATTGACATAAGCTTGTCCGGGTGCGCCCCAGGCTGATTGCGCCAGTTCCTCGGTGACTATCCGCCGCTTGATTTCACCATGATCAACCACCAGCACCTGCTCGGTCATCAACCGCATCTCCAGCAGCGAATGGCTGATGAACAGCAGCGGAATCCCGAACCGGGAAAAAACGGTATTCAGGTAGGGCATGATCTGGAATTTCAAACTCTCGTCCAGGCCGCTGAGCGGTTCATCCATGAGAATCAGCCGGGGACAGCTGAGAAGGGTACGGCCCAGGGCCACGCGCTGGCGTTCGCCCCCGGAAAGCAGATTCACGCCCCGGTCGAGCAGATGGCCCAGGTGCAGCACCTCGATGATCGACTCCGGCTCGAAATGCCGGTCGCTTTCAGGGATTCGTCGCCAGCCGTAAAGCAGATTGCGGCGTACATTCATATGGGGAAAAAGGTGACTGTGCTGAAAGACCACGCCGATCCGCCGCTGTTCAGGGCGCAGATTGATGCCGCGGGTGCTATCGAACAAAACGGTGCTGTCCAGGCGAATGGAGCCACTGTCGGGTCGGAGAAGTCCGGCCAGCAAGTGCATCAGGGTCGACTTGCCGCTACCTGACGGTCCGAACAGGCCGATGCGTTGGCCGATCAGATCAAATTCGGCGGCAAAGTGAAATGTGCCGAGTTTTTTCCGTATCGAAACAGCGAGTTGCATAATGCTATTTCCTGTCCAGCGATCTGGAGGCTGCACCGCTTATCAGCAAGACGATGAACGAGAGCAGAATCGACACCAGGCAGAGCATCATTGCCATCCGATCGCCTCCAGGCGTGCTGGTGTATTCGTAGATCGCCAGCGGAATGGTCTGAGTGACACCCGGAATATTGCCGGCCAGGATAATGGTGGCGCCAAATTCTCCCAAACTGCGGGCGAACATCAGGGTCATGCCGGCAAAGACCGCCTTGCCGGAGAGTGGCAGGGTGACCGTGAAAAAGGCACCCCAGGCGCTGGCCCCCAGAGTGCGGGCCGCCCTGCGGTAGGAAGGGTCGATCGATTCCATGCCGAGTCGTATCGAACGGACCAGCAGGGGGAAGCCGACCACGGACGAGGCAATGATCGCCCCGGTGAGAGTGAAAATCACCTGAATATTGTATTCCATCAGCCAGGAACCGATCAAGCCGCGGCGACCGAACAGCACCAGCAGCAGGTAGCCGACGACCACCGGCGGCAGAACCAGAGGCAGATTGACGATGCCTTCGATGATGGATTTGCCGGGAATGCGCGTGTGGACAAGAAGATAGGCGACACCGATGCCCAGAGGGGTTGACAGCAGGGTGGCTGAGGTGGCCACCTTGAGGGAGAGCCGGATCGCATCAAAGTCCGAAGGCTGCAATTCAAGCATGGTGTCGCCCGGGGTGGTGATGAACTATTTCGGGCTGCTGAAGCCGTATTTCACCAAGATCTCCAGGGCTTCCGGGCCGGTGAGAAAGTCGAAAAAAGCCCTGGCCTGTTCATTCCCGGCGCCCTCCGTGGTCAGAGCGATGGAATAGGTCACCGTTTCATACAATTCCTGCGGCACCTCAAAAAGAATGACCGCCTGGGTGGCCATCAGAGCATCGGTCTTGTAGACAAAAGCGCCGTCCACCTCACCCCGATCAGCATAAACAAGCGCCTGGCGCACATCCTTGGCCATGACCAGTTTCCGCCCTTCTTCCATCTGCTTGAAGATGCCGGCCCTCTCCATGGCCTGGGCCGCGTATTCGCCGGCAGGGACGTTTCGCGGACTACCGATGGCGATCTGGTTGAGTTCCGTAATATCCGATAGCCTGGTTATCGCCGGATTCCTGATCCCGACAAAGACCAGGGTGTTGGTGGCCAGGATCTTTTCGCTGGCCGGATCGATCATTTCCTGGTCGCGGAGCCAGGTCATCCATTTCTGATTTGCCGAAATGAACAGGTCAGCGGGCGCGCCTTCGGCAATCTGCTTGGCCAGGGATCCCGAGGGACCGACGTTGGGAACAATCCGGACATCCTTTTCCGAAACACTGAACAGTGCCGCTGACTCTTTCACGGCATCGGTCATGCTGGCTGCCAACGAGATTCTGATCTCAGAGGCTGCCTGGAGAAATGATGCGGTCAACAGGATGGCGGCCGCGAGGGTTGCAATCAGGGTCTTTGGTCGCTGCACGACGCTCTCCTCTTGATGAAAGAAAAATAGTTCGCGGTAAAAACAAGCCTGTGACAGTTATACGTTCAGCAAACACAGTTTTTTTCCGGCAAAAAACAGGCCGAGGGAAATCAGCAGACAACTCAATCCCAATATGGGAAGGGCCAGCACCATCGGCAGCCCTATACCTCCAAGAAAAATCGGGAGAAGCCCAAAGGTTGTCTCGCCAAGGGAAATCGGGCTCGAGTGGCATTGATCCTTGTACGATGGATCATCAGCATACATTGCAGGACAACCGCCGATCCATTTTTCACAAGCCAACAACAGTACAACAGCAGCACCTAGCGTGAGTGTGATCCACATGTCTGTTCCTCCTCTTTTTTCAGCAAACAACAAGAATCCGATTCCCATCAGATACATTCATTCATCTTCCCGGTTGATAAAAAGATGAACTGCCAATACATTAGCACAGCACGAGCCGCTCACCCTTTCATGGCGAAACCGGCCGGATATATTCTATCTTCGAACGCCCACAAATGTCGTCTATAAACGTCATTCGAGGTCGCACCATCTGTACCATCAACAGGCAATAACCGCTCCACAAAAATCACAATCGTCGGAAAAGCACCTAAAATATTGAAATAGAGAGGCAAATCATTCCATCTTTCCCATGCCCTTGTTCATGGCCACATGAAACATATGTTTATACACGTCAAATTTTGTTGTTGTTTCGACAATTTTGTCTTTGCGAGCACACAATTGTCCCGGCCACCTGCTGCAACCTTGTCCGAAAATATTCGGAGATGTCGGTATGTCTGGCGATAAAGCAGAGCTGGTCTGCACCCTGAAGGCCATGCGAATGGCCAGGGGGATTTCGCAAAAAGATCTGGCGCGGCGGGTCGGGGTCGGCAGGCAGGCGATCTACGACATGGAATCAGGGCGCTACGTGCCGAATACAGCGCTGGCCTTACGCCTGGCCAGGGAACTGGGATGCAAAGTGGAAGAACTGTTCCACATGGAGGGACAGCAGGAAAAGGAATCCATCATCCTGCCCGAACAGGTGGACCAACCCGGAACCAGACTCTCGGTTGTCCGCGTCAACGAACGTCTGATCGCCTACCCCCAGGATGGCAAATGGCTGTTGAACGAGGGATTTCATGCCGCCGATGGTCTGCTGGATAAAACAGGTCGCGACATCCAACTGCTCCAGGATGCACAACGACTGGAGAATACAATCCTCCTGCTCGGCTGTGATCCGGCTTTCTCCATCCTCAATGCTCATGTCATCCGATCCGGACACGGCGCCGATCTCCTGTGCCGGTTCGCCTCAAGCATGCGGGCGATGGACGGACTGGAAGCAGGTCATGCGCACCTGGCTGCAGCCCATCTTCATAACATCGGCACGGAAGAAGCCAACGTGGAGCTGGCCAGAACCGCCTTGAAAAAGACACCGACGCTGGTCATCGGGTTCTCGCTTTTCGAGGAAGGACTGATGCTCCAGCCCGGCAACCCTCTTGGTATCACCACGCTTGCCGATCTGACGAATAAAGGCGTCCGGTTCATAAACCGCGACCGGGGCGCGGCCATTCGTCTCCTTTTCGACGATCTGTTGCAACGATCCGGCATCCAGGCAACATCAATACTAGGATATAATGAAATGGCCTCCGGCCATATTGAAGGAGCCCAGATGGTTTCCTTCGGTCTTGCCGACGCTGCCCTTGGCCTGCGGGCCGTGGCTGCCACTTATGATCTGGACTTCATGCCGCTGCAATTCGTCCGTTGCGACCTCATCATTCCTCGAGATTTCCTTGCCTTGAAAGCGGTACGGATCCTCCTGGATGTGCTGCAGAGCAAAGCCCTGCGGCGAGACCTGGACTCCCTGCCGGGATACGAGGCCGGGATGACAGGCACTGTCATCGCGGAGCTCTAATAAATCTGTCACCATTTTGCGCCATTTTAAGCAGAAACTGCTTGTCTCCCGCCGGGTTGATCACATATACTTTAATAAAAACATATCTTCACCACCTTGCCGATGTTGACCAACGCTCTCGCCGACAGCAACTTTTCCGCCCTCACCTATAACAGAAACGCTGGTTTTTCTTCACTCCGGGCCGAGCCGGCACGCTATATCACCGGCATTCCTGAAAAAGGGAACCCCACAGCAGCAGTCTTCCAGGATAAAGTGACCCTGTCCGCCGATGGCATGGAGAAGTCGCAACAGTCAAGAACCTCCGTGGATACTGACCCGGCCGAGCGGGACCAGTCTCGAGCCCAGTTGGGCAAGCTGGAAATCCAGGCACTTTCTCCCGCAGAGGAACAGATGCTGCGTGAATTGCAGAATCGCGACCGGGAGGTCAAAAGCCACGAACAAGCCCACCTGGCCGCTGCCGGTCGACATGCCAGAGGGGGACCGACCTATACTTATCAGCAGGGTCCGGATGGCCGACGATACGCCGTGGGTGGTGAAGTGAACATCGACACCAGCAAGGAAAAGACCCCCGAAGAGACCATTGACAAAATGCAGACAGTGCGCCGCGCCGCCATGGCACCGGCCTCGCCTTCGGCCGCTGACCGGGCCATAGCCGCGGCGGCAACCGCCACGGAAGCACAAGCCCGCCAGGAGCTGCAAGCCCAACAGGCTGAAGAAATGCGGGAGATGACAACATCGCCAACCGAACATTCCGCTCCTGAAAGCGTTGCCGACAGTCGTTCTGTTGACATAACAGCCTGACCTATCCTTCACCCTCTGTTTTCCGGTACAGGGGACAACGCTCACGATCCTGGTTTTTTTCCCTTCCTCACCCATCCTTTCCCTGGGCAAACGCATGGAACAGACCGCCTACCTCGATGATCTTTTTTCCTATATCAATCAATCACCGACTTCACTGCATGCAGTGGCCACCAGTGCCGCTCTGCTGGCCGGCGCCGGATTTGAGCGTCTCCATGCGTCCATTTCCTGGGACGGCCTCAGCCCCGGTCGCTACTATATTATACGCAACGATTCCAGCTTGATCGCCTTTACCCTGGCTGAACCCCTCGGATCAGTCACTCTTTTCCGCATGGCCGGGGCTCATACCGACAGCCCGGCTCTCAGGATCAAGCCCAACCCTGGTCAGCTCCGCCACGGCTACCTGCGGCTGGGGGTAGAGGTGTATGGCGGGCCTCTGCTGGCGCCCTGGTTCGACCGTGACCTGTCGATTGCCGGCCGGGTGAGCTGGCAGCACGAGAACAGTCCCCTGCAGTGCAGTCTGATCGATTTCCAGCGGCCGGTGGCGATCCTGCCCAGCCTGGCCATTCACCTGGACCGTGATGCAAACACCAACAGAAATATTGACAAGCAGAACGATCTTGTCCCGCTGGTCATGCTCAGCGAAGAAAAAGAGACCCCGGACTTCAGGGCCATTCTCAGCCAACAACTCCACCGGCAGCACCCGCAAGCCGCTGGTGCGAAACTCATCGATTTTGATCTCTATCTCTATGACACCCAGCCGGCAGGCAGGATGGGATTGAACAATGAATTCATCACCGGACCTCGACTGGACAATCTCCTCTCCTGTCATGCCCTGCTGCAAGGCCTGATCCGCAACGAATCCCGTCGCAACTGCCTCATCGTCCTCAATGATCATGAGGAAGTGGGCAGCGTCTCCACCGCCGGCGCCCAGGGGTCGTTTCTCGCCGATGTACTGGAGCGGCTTTTTCCGGATCCGGGTAAACGCCAAAGGGTCATTGCCGGTTCCCTTTTTATCTCGGCGGACAACGCCCATGCGGTGCACCCCAACTTCACCGCCAGACATGACCCTGAACACCTGCCGCTCTTAAACCACGGACCGGTGATTAAGGTGAATGCCAATCAGCGCTATACAACCAATGGCCTGACCGGAGGGCTGTTCCGACTCCTCTGCCGCAAGGCCGATGTTCCCTGTCAACAGTTCGTTATGCGCAGCGATCTTGCCTGCGGCTCCACCATCGGTCCCTTCACTGCCGCCAAGCTCGGTGTCCCCACCGTTGATATCGGTGTTCCGCAACTGGCCATGCATTCCATCAGAGAGACCGCCGGTCACCTGGACGGGTGGTATTTATTGCAAGTCATGATCACTTTTTTCAGTGAACCCGATGCGGGTATCCGTTGTCCGGAAATCAGCAGTTGAATCCAACGCCGGTCTGCGGGGCATCCTTTCGCACGCCATTTCCATTGCCGGTAACCGTCCGATAAAGTCTTCTTGAATCGAACGGCCACGAACAACGAGGCTGACGTACGGACGAACGTTCGCTGATGCAGGTTTATTAAAAATGATATATGTTCGAATATAGTTTATTGTAAATTAATTTTTCTTGCCTCTGTGTTCTGCCTGCGGTACAACTGTCAACACATCAACACTGAAACCAGACACAGCAGCAACCCATCGAACGCACCCGATAATCGTAGCTTGAAGCCTGTGTTTTTCTGGTTTAAACAATCAGCTTGATACTGTTAACAGGAGAATTACCCATGGCTACTCAGGCCCAGACCACCCGCAAACTCCAGGTCCTGCATATTCTCTCGGAAAACCTGAACAATCCGGAACCCCAACTTGTCCGCTCAAGCGATATTGCCCAGCGACTCAAAATGACCGTGCCGGAAACCCAGACCCTGTTGAAGGTGCTCAATGACATGGGCGTCATCGAAAGCAATGTGGACAACCAACTCTCTCTTATCACTCGCAAGGGCGTCCACTATCTGAGCGGTCAGGCCTCCATGTGACACCGGAATCGCAAACCTTGTATCCGTGACGACTGGACACCTGCTTTGGATATATCTTGCTGTACTCAGGTTATAACTGCAGCGGAATCCTTGACAATAACCTTCACCAGCAGCCCTTCATGGCGCCCGTCCGCACGCCGTCTTTATTGCCCGTAACCGTTTGATAAAGCGTACTATCATCGAACAGTCACAGACAATAAAGCTGCCGCAGGGACAACGCTCACGATCCAGGATGAAAGACACCCTCCCCCAGAGCTACGACCACTACATCAAAGCGCTGATGGACATCAGCGAAGCCGTGACCTCGGATCTTTTCCTGGAGGATGTGTTCAAACTCATCGTCATGGTGGTGGCCAAGGTCACCGGGGTAGACATCTGTTCTCTGTGGCTGGTGGATGAACAGGCCAATCCTCCCAAAATCAGATTAAAGGCCACCCAGGCCATTGAACCTGAATATGTCATCGACAGATCCCTGGCGATAGGCGAAGGCGTGGTCGGCCATGTTGTTGCCACCCAGAAACCCCTGGTAATCAAAAACGTCCTCGACCTCGAGATCTTCAAGGAAAAGGAGATGGCCCGGAAAATGGGCCTGGTCTCCATGGTCGGTGTCCCCCTGCAGAGCAAGAAGGACAGAGTCATCGGTGTCCTCAACTGCTTCACCTCCACCCCCCATGATTTTTCCACAACCGACATCAACATGTTGACTGCCGTGGCCAACCAGGCGGCGGTGGCCATTCTCAACACCGAATTGATCATCAAGACCAAAATTATTCAGGAAGAGCTGAAATCACGAAAAAAAATCGAGCGGGCCAAGGAAATCATCATGGAGCGACAGTCCATCAGCGGTGATGAGGCCTATCGTTGGATTCAGAAGCGGAGCATGGACTCACGCAAATCCATGCTGGAAGTGGCGGAGGCTATTATACTGACCACCGAATTGTACTGACCGGTCGATTCCCCTGCATACTCAATATCCCGAATCCGTGACCGCTGGACTCTTGTTTTGGATATATTTTGCTGTAATCATGTTCTAATTGCACCAGAACCCTTGACAATACCTTTCACCAGCCACCCTTGGGGGTATCCGTCCGCACGCCATCTTCATTGCCCGTAACCGTCCGATAAAGTGTACTTTAATCGAACGGTTACGGACAACGAAGCTATCGCACGGACGATCGCTCACGGGTTCAGGAATAGGTTCTCCCGGCAAACTGAAACTATATACATTTAAACTTATTTCTTGACACAATACGTAAGTTTCAATAAATAGATCACGATACAAATGCAGCGTACAAAGGCGTACGCTTGCGCTGATCACACCATTACTGACACGACAAAGGCGTCTGTCTCTCCACCCGTGGGGACATAGACGCCTTTTTTTTCGGCATACCAAAGAATCGATCACTGGATGGTACCGGTATGCAACCACACCAACAAAGAGGTATACTATGCGTTATTCAAAATCGAACGATGTTCTAGGCACCACCAACCGGGGCAACACCGCCGAATCCAGCCTGTGCACCCTGTGCCGTGCCGACTGCATGGGGCAGTGCGAGACCTGGAAATCCAGCCTGATCGGCCGCAAACTGCTCTATCCTCGAGATTTCGGGGTAGTAACCGCCGGGGCCAACAACACCACCCATGTGGGTGTTTCCTATAATTCGTTACGCATTCAAGGCTATGCTTATGGTTCCCATGGTCTTGCCCAGGGCCTGTCCAACGATGCCGACGACTGTATTTTTCCCAATGTCGACCTGACCACGGAATTTGGGCATGAAGTCAAAACCAAAAGCAGAATCCCCCTGATGACCGGTGCCTTGGGTTCGACCTTCATCGCCGCCAAGTACTGGGATTCCTTTGCCATCGGTGGCGCCCTGGTCGGCTTTCCCATCGTGGTTGGTGAAAACGTGGTCGGGGTTGACAAAGCCTCGGAAATGAAAGACGGCAGAATAACCAAGGCCCCTGAACTCGACCGCCGCATTGACACCTACCTTCGCTATCACGATGGATATGGGGCCATCATTGTTCAACTGAACGTCGAAGACACCCGCAATGGCGTTGCCGAATATGTGGCGGAAAAATATGGCAACAGCTGTATTGTTGAACTGAAATGGGGGCAAGGTGCCAAGGATATCGGCGGCGAAATTCAAGTGAGCAGCCTTGATTACGCCTTGTTTCTGAAGGAACGCGGCTATATCGTCGACCCGGACCCGGCCTCGGCCGAAGTCAAGCAGGCCTTTGAAAAAGGCGCCATCAAATCCTTTGCCCGTCACAGTCGCTTGGGCGGCACCAACATGAGCACGGTGGATCTGGTTCAGGAAGACTTCATGAAATCAGTGGACTACCTGCGTAGCCTCGGTTTTAATCGTATTTCATTGAAAACAGGTGCCTACGGCATGGAGGAACTGGCCATGGCCCTCCGCTTCGCCACCGACGCCAAACTGGACCTGTTGACTATTGACGGATCCGGCGGCGGGACCGGCATGAGCCCCTGGAATATGATGCAGAGCTGGGGGGTTCCATCGATTAACCTGCATGCCAAGGCCTATGAGTATGCCAGTATCCTGGCTGCCCAGGGGAAACGGGTGGTGGATCTCTCCTTTGCCGGTGGCTTTGCCCTGGAAGATAGTATTTTCAAGGGGATAGCCCTGGGCGCACCGTACACCAAGCTGATCTGCATGGGTCGCGCCATCATGATTCCCGGCTTCCTGGGCGCCAACATCGAAGGAGCCCTCCATCCGGAAAAGAGGGCAAAGGTCAATGGCAGCTGGGACAAACTTCCGGCCAGCATTTCTTCCCTGGGCCTCTCCGCGGAACAGATATTCGCCTCCTACTTTGATGTGGAGAAAAAAGTCGGCAAGGAGGAAATGAAAAATATTCCCTATGGGGCCATTGCCATGTGGACCATGATGGATAAACTGGCCTGCGGCCTTCAACAACTCATGGCCGGAGCGAGAAAATTCAGGCTGGACAAGATCAGCCGCAACGATCTGTATGCCGGCAACAGGGAAACTGCCCGGGAAACCGGCATTACCTATGTCACCGATGCCCGGGATGAAAGCGCCAAGAGAATTCTCTCGGCCTGATCAATACCTGAATCCGTGACGGCGGGATTCTTGTTTTGGATATATTTATCTGTAATCAGGGTATACGTGTAGATGTATTTTTCAGAGTACGCCTCCACCCGCCGCCCTTCGGGGTGTCCGTCCGCACACCATCTTCATTGCCCGTAACCGTTCGATAAAGTTTACTTTAATCGAACGGCCACGAACAACAAAGCTGACGCACGGATGAACGCTCACGGATCCAGGCAATACTCAGGTCCATCCCGGGCGGGCAGAGTCCGCCCGGGATGGGATTCGTGGACAACATCCACCTGATGCAAAAATCGTTTAACTTGGCAATTGATCAACGGATCTTCAACCAGAGAAGCTCGGCGGCAATTTCGCCGGGATTGTCCCATTGCTCCGGAATATCGTTCTGCAAATACAGGACATCATGGGGTGCCAGCTCGCGTGTCTGCCCGGCAATCTGGACAATAAGGCTGCCAGCCAGTACACAGCCCATCTCCGCTCCCTTGTGGTTGAAAAAATGACAGGGTATTTTCCTGCCGGCGGGAAAATGGATCAGATACGGCTCAACTTCAGCGCCAATCATCCCGGGCGGCAACAAACGTTCGCCACTGATCGCACCCTTGGGTACATTGTCGAAAGACACACTGGTTCCTTCTCCACTCCTGCAGACCCACCGTTCTCCCCGTTCGTCCACTTCCGTAAAAAAAGAACCAATACCCACGGTCAAGCTTTCCGCCATGCGAAACAGGGCCGGTAAAGACGGGCAGATCAAATTTTTTTCCACCTGGGAAATGCTGCTGGGACTCACACCGGTTTTGACCGCCAATTCCTTTTGCGACAGGCCTTGCTGTTTTCGCACAGAACGAATCCTGGCCCCCAGATCAAAGCGTAAAGGCAGGGTCCGCTGCTGTTCAAAGACAATCTCCATATCTTCACTGGCGAAAGATTGCGGCTCATTGAGAAACTTCGAATTGCGCTTTTCCGCCTTGAGAATCTTGAGGGCCGGCTTCCCATTCCGGACGGCCAGATCGATGGCCACCTGGGCGATCTTGTTGATGTTTGCCTTCAGTCTGCCGGAATGGGCACTCTTTTCAATGATCCAATAGGCGATGGTGTCGAGTTCATAGAGTCGGGGGCAGGTCCGGGCATAAAATTTAAGGACCTGTTCCTCACCGCCCCACAGATCCTGCATGCCGGTGAGGCTGTCAAAGATAAACCGGATATCCCCGCTCATGCTGCCATGCAGGCCGTATATGGCATCACCGACCAGGCCAGGGTCGGTGGGATCATTGACCTTGACGACCTGATACGACCACTGGGCCCCGTCTTTTTCGTAGAATTTGTTGAACACTTCGGAGCGGTCACCCTTTCCGTTGGTAAAACAGTCCAGGATAGTAAAATTCTGGCTTTCCGCCAGAGGGCCAAGAAAGGTGACGACGTTCTTCGGTGAACGGTCAAAGCTGACATAAATCATCGGCTTTTTCCCGGCCAGGGACTCACGGATGAAGTTGACGCAGAATGTCGCGGAAAAGCTTCCCGCATCCTCGTACCAGAGGACATTGTCACCGATATAGAGATTGCCGAGAAGATTATCCAGCTGGGGAATACCGGAAGAAACCGATTTTTTTTTATTCTTATCCATACGTTGGCGGGAAAGAGTTCGCAGAAGGAGGCAAGGGCGTCTTCCTGAATCCGTGACGGCTGGACGCTTGTTTTGGATATATCTGGCTTAATCACCTTATAATTGCAGCGAAATCCTTAAATACCCTTCACCTGCCGCCCTTCGGGGCGTCCGCTCACGGATCAAGGATATTTCTCCCACCATAATCGACGCATACCGGGCCAACAAGCATTTTTCAAAGGTGACTTCTCTCCGTTTTTCCTCTCTGCTCAAAAGCCGGTCATCAACAATCACAGGCAAAAAGGAAACTGTCTGGCAACAGCAATTGCCCTCCTCATGGCGAGGTGCAGAGAATTCCATGCGGATGAATGGTCTCCTGTCGGTGCCGGACAATCCTTCTTTTTTCTCCCGGCACCTTGAAGCTGTTTGACAAGCAAAAGCTTGTTCAGTATGGGAGAGAGCCTGTTTTGAAATCAGTTTTTTTTCCAGTACTCTGATAAAAACACTCAAAAGGAATCGATCATGTCCACTTCCCTCATTCAGCGTACCGCGTCCGCCTACGACTATCCCCTGCTGATCAAAAACCTGTTCAACGCTCCGGTTGTCGACAATCCGGACCAGGAGATCGTGTATCGTGATCAGCTCCGCTACACCTATCATGAATTACGTCAGCGCGTCCATCGCCTTGCCGGCGCCCTGACTGCCCTGGGGGTCCGGCCCGGGGATACGGTGGCGGTGATGGATTGGGACAGCCACCGCTACCTGGAGTGTTTTTTGGCCGTGCCGATGCTCGGTGCCGTCCTCCACACCATCAATGTCCGGCTTTCAGCGGAACAGATCCTCTACACTATTGATCACGCTGAAGACGATTACCTGCTGGTCCACGACGAGTTCCTGCCCGTCATTGAACAAATCAAAGGGCGTATCGACAAGGTCAAACAGTATGTGCTGCTCACCGATCTGGATACAGCGCCCCAGACACCCCTGCCCCTGGCGGGAGAATATGAGGCCCTGCTGGCCGCGGCCGATGATCATTTCAACTTCGCTGATTTCGATGAAAACACCAGGGCCACCACCTTCTACACCACCGGCACCACCGGTATGCCCAAGGGTGTATATTTCAGCCACCGTCAACTGGTACTGCACACCCTGGCAGTCATGGCCGCGCTGGGCACACCTTCAAGCCAGGGACGCCTGCATCAAAGGGATGTCTACATGCCGTTGACACCGATGTTTCATGTTCATGCCTGGGGACTGCCGTATGTCGCCACCGCCCTGGGGGTCAAACAGGTGTATCCCGGCAAGTACGCCCCGGGACCGATCCTGCAGCTGCTAGTCCGGGAAGGGGTCACCTTCTCCCACTGCGTCCCCACCATCATGCACATGCTGATCAACCACCCCAGCTTCGAGGAACTCGACCTGTCCCGTTGGAAGGTGCTCATCGGTGGATCTGCTCTGCCCAAAGCCATGTGTCAAAAAGCCCTGGCTCGTGGCATTGATATTTTCACCGGGTACGGCATGTCCGAAACCTGCCCGATCCTGACCATCGCCCATGTCCATCAAGACGGCCTCGCACCTGAAGAGGAAATTGCCCTGCGATGCAGAACAGGCCGCCCCATCCCCCTGGTGCAGATGCGCCTGGTCGATGAAGAGATGAACGATCTGGACCGCGATGGAACCCAGGTCGGTGAAATCGTCGTTCGCACCCCCTGGCTGACCCAGGGCTACCTCAAGGACCAGCGAAACTCAGAGAATCTCTGGCGAGGAGGCTTTCTCCACACCGGCGATGTGGCTCATATCAACAAGGAAAACTATGTGACCATCACTGATCGGATCAAGGATGTCATCAAGACCGGAGGCGAATGGCTCTCCTCCCTGGAGCTGGAGGACATCATCGGCATGCATGCGGGCATTGCCGAGGTAGCGGTGATCGGCAAGCAGGACGCAAAATGGGGAGAACGCCCCCTGGCGCTCATCGTTCCGAAAAATGAGACCGAAGCACCTACCCCGAGGCAGCTGGTCAGCCACGTCAACCAGTTCATAGAAAAAGGCCTGCTTTCCAAGCAGGCCATGCTGATCAAAATCAAGGTGGTTGAAACCATCGACAAGACCAGTGTCGAAAAAATTGATAAAAAAACTCTGCGGACTAAATATCTGCCCTGAGGAGAGAACAGGGTAAGAGGATTCACAGATGAACAGGAAGGCGGTCATGGCCGGCCCGGAAGTCTCGGCGGCCTGGCCATGACCGGTCTTTCATGGTATAATACAGCTTGTGAAAAATCGATGCCAAATGAGGCCATGCATGAAAAAAGAAGAGAAAACCTGTGCTGTCTGCAAAAAAAAGACCCTGAAAGTTTCCTCCTGTAAAAGTTGTGGCCGTGAATACTGTGGCAAATGTCAGAGTTCGTCCACCCCGCAACACTTCTGCAAGGAGTGTATCAGCATGGAGGGAATCGTCACCAAGGCCTGAAGTTCATTCTCAATCATCATCCACAATCAAAGATCCCCCTCCCTGCACGGTCACGGCCACCCGCATGGAGGGGTCGAGTGGGCAGCCACCCTTGGGTCGTCCGTCCGTACGCCATCTTCATTGCCCGTACCCGTCCGATACAGTGCATTTTAAACGAGCGAAACGAGCGGTTACGAACAACAAGGCAGACGCACGGACGAATGCTCACGGATCCAGTTTATTTTTTGTGCTTTTTCGCTGCTGAACGATTCAATGCACTGAGCAGTGCCTTGATCGAGGCGACAATAATATCGGTATCCACTCCAGCCCCCCACCAGCCATCCTCATCCTGATCATAAACTTCAATATAGCTCACCGCCTTGGATGAACTGCCCCGCGCCAGGGCATGTTCGTGATACGAATGGAGGGAAAACTGCAGGCCAAGCCCGACCCGCAAAGCCGTACAAAAGGCGTCCAGCGGACCATTGCCGACCGCGGCGATGGTTTTCTCTTCCCCTTTGACAATCACCACCGCCTCTATTTCCGCGCTGGACGCGTTTTCATCCCGATCGATATGGCGCTTCACCACATTGAAGGATTGCAAAGCATATCCGTTGGTATTGAAGAGATATTCCTTTTCAAAAGCATGAAATATCATCTCCGGGGTCAGTTCATCGCCGGTGGCATCGGAAATTTCCTGGACCACCCGGCCAAAGCCGGGATGCATATCCTTGGGCAGCTTAAAGCCGAACTCCCGGTCCATGACATACGCAACCCCGCCCTTACCGGACTGAGAGTTGATCCGGATGATCGATTCATAGGTGCGCCCGACATCCTGGGGATCAATGGGCAGGTACGGCACCTCCCAGAGACCGCTTTCGGTCAGCTCGGCTGCGCTCATCCCCTTGTTGATGGCATCCTGATGTGAGCCTGAAAAGGCAGTGTACACCAATTCGCCGGCATAGGGATGACGGGGATGTACCTTCATCTTGGTGCAACGCTCATAGGTGTTGATCACTCGATTGATGCGAGAAAAATCAAGGACAGGATCCACCCCCTGGGTGTACATATTGAGGGCCAGGGTGAGGATATCAACATTGCCGGTACGTTCCCCATTGCCAAACAGCGTCCCCTCGACTCGATCAGCTCCTGCCATAAGAGCCAATTCCGTGGCTGCTACCGCTGCTCCCCGGTCATTGTGGGCATGCAGACTGATAATGACCCGCTCCCGATTGTCGAGATGCCGGCAGAACCATTCGATCTGATCGGCATAGATATTCGGCGTCGACATCTCCACTGTGGCCGGTAGATTGAGGATGACCGGATTGTCTGGAGTCGGCTCCCAGACATCGAGAACCGCTTTGCAGATCTCCAGGGCAAAGTCGAGCTCAGTGCCGGTAAAGCTCTCCGGCGAGTATTCATAGCGAATCCTGGTATCGGTTTCCCGTGCCTGCTCATGGATGAGTCGAGCCCCGGCCACCCCCAGTTCAATAATTTCTTTCCTGCCTTTTTTAAAGACAATGTCACGTTGCAGGGTTGAAGTGGAATTGTAGAGGTGAACGATCGCCTCGCGGGCCCCTTGAACGGAAGCCAATGTTTTTCTGATCAATGGCTCCCGGGCCTGGGTCAGCACCTGGGGGACAACACCATTCATGATGTGCCCGCCCTCGACCAGTAAGCGGATGAAGTCATATTCAATCTGCGAGGCCGCGGGAAAACCGACTTCGATTTCCCGAAAGCCAACTTCCATCAACAACTGGAACATCTCCAGCTTCTCTTCCAGATTCATCGGCTGGATCAACGCCTGGTTGCCGTCGCGCAGATCAACACTGCACCACACCGGTGCGGTGGTGATCGACTTGTCCGGCCATGTCCTGTCTGGGAGATGGACCACTGGATAGGGCTTGTATTTCTTGAGTTTATCCTTGTTCATAATCGCTCTCCATGCAACAGCCACCTGAATCGGTGACGGCTGAACGCTTGTTTTGGATATATCGTACTGTGATCATATTATAATTGCAGCGACATCCTTGATAATTCCCTTCACCGGCCGCCCTTCGGGGCGTTCGTCCGCACACCATCTTCATTGCCCGTACCCGGCCGATACAGTGTCCTTGAATCGAACGCTCACGGCTCCAGGAATCAGCAAAAAAAAAGCCACGGTTTGGGAAACCGTGGCTTGGCAGAGCTGAAATCTCCAGGGTCCGTCAGAACACGCCCCCCTTCCCCGCCACGGTAGTACCGTGCAGTCCACCTGGAAAAAGAAGTAGAGCGAGTTTTTGTTCCATACCAGAATCCTTTTAAGAAAGTTTTGCCTGCATAGTAAAGCGCCGATGCCTTTTGTCAAGGAGGAAAACAGCGGGGATACATTCAGGAGCTGTATGATCTAGACAAACTCTGGCCATCTTCGCTGCCTTCGCTGCCATGATACCCTTACATTTCGCCCCGGAGGAATTTTTCCGCCAGGTCAACATCCTGTTTCGATCCGATGATCAGCGGCACCCGCTGATGGAGGCTGGTCGGTTCGATATCGAGAATACGCCGCCCGTCATCGGTAATAGCCCGGCCGCCTGCCTGCTCGACGACCATCGCCAGTGGCGCCGCTTCATAAAGCAACCGCAGCTTGCCTTCGGCTTTCTCGCCGCTGGTTTTGTCCCGGGTATACAGAAAGACACCACCTTTAATGAGGTTCCGATGGAAATCCGCCACCAGGGAACCGATGTAGCGGAGGCTGTAAGGACCACTGCCGGTGCCGTCCCTTTTCAAATGATTAATGTAGTTGCGGGTACTGTCAAACCAGCGATCAGCATACGCTTCATTGACACTGTAATACATGGACCTGACGGGAACCTGGATGTTTGGATGGGAAAGAAAAAACTCACCCACACTCGGGTCAAGGGTGAATCCGTGCACGCCGCAACCGGTGGTGTAGACCATCACCGTTGAAGAACCATAAATAATATAGCCCGCTGCTACCTGTTGAGTTCCTTTTTGCAATAAATCCTCAACGCTTCCCTGACCGGACGGACTGATTCTTTTATGAATTGAAAAAATCGTACCGATGCTGACATTCACATCGATATTGGTGGAACCGTCGAGCGGATCAAAAGCAATGGCGTAATTTCCCTCATATCCTGGCAGCACCTGGATGATTTCATCATCCTCTTCCGAGGCCATGACACAGACATGGCCGCACTGCTCCATACGGCGGATAATGGTCTGGTTGGCAAAAACATCGAGCTTCTGGACATCTTCACCCTGAATATTGGTCCGCCCGGACTGACCGAGGATATCCGCCAGTCCGGCCATGTTCACTTCGGCACTGATAATTTTACCGGCAACGACCAGATCGTTGAGCAACCCGGTCAGTTCGCCGGTGGCTTGGGGATGCAGTAACTGATCATCCATGATCTGGCGACTGACGGTGATACCTTTTCTTTTTGCTGACATCGCTCTTCCCCCTCTTTTTTCCCCTGACTGTTGCGGTGTATTCCGGGGTATTTATTGTTGTGCTGCGGAAAGATTCAAAGGCTGCCAATTATTCAGCAGCCCCACCAAGGTTCTGACTCCAATACCTGAGGGCCCTTTGGGAATATAGGATTTTTCGGTAAAATCCCAGGCAGTCCCGGCAATGTCGAGATGCGCCCAGGGCGTATCACCGACGAACTCCTGCAAATAGCAGGCAGCGGTGATGGTGCCAGCACTTTTGTCTCCGGTATTTTTCAGGTCCGCAACCCGGGAGTCAAGCAATTTTCGATACTCTGGCCCCAGCGGCAGGCGCCAGAGCGGTTCTCCCGCCTGGACTCCGGCTTCGGTTAGCTGCGCCGCCAACTGATCATTATTGGCCAGCAGACCGGTGTAATGGTGCCCCAGGGCAACAATGACCGCACCGGTCAAGGTGGCCAGGTCAATCACCGCTTCAGGCTGGTAGGTGGCGATCCCGTAGCCAAGGGCATCGGCCATGATAAGGCGTCCTTCAGCATCGGTATTGATGATTTCCACTGTTTTACCACCGTACTGGGTGATGATGTCGCCGGGTTTCAGAGCTTCCGGTCCGGGCATGTTTTCGGTGGCCGGAATCAGAGCGACCACATTGATCCCGGAAATTCTGGAACCTGCGATGGCCTGCATGGCGGCGAGGACCGCTGCGCCGCCGCTCATATCATACTTCATGCTTTCCATGCCGGCCGGCGGCTTGGCACTGATCCCACCTGAATCAAAGGTGAGGCCTTTGCCGACCAGGAGAACAGTGGGCAGTTTCTTGCTGACTCTGTATTCAACAATCACCAGTTTTGGCGGCTGAGCCGATCCTTGATTGACGGCAAGGATACCACCCATACCCAGTTTCTGGAGCGCGGATTTTTCCAGCACTTTGTATTTCAATCCGCTTTTCTTACTGATTTTTTTCGCATATTCGGCAAAATCATGCGGCGTCCAGCCATTACCGGGCCGATTGGCCATATCACGAGCGGCACAAACCGCTTCCGACCCGATTTTTCCTGCGATCATCCCCTTGTGAACAGCCTCCTCAACTAACCCCCCAGGATGGAGAGCAATGTTTTCCATCCTGGCAGCCTTTTCCTCTTCCTTGAGAGTAGTTTTATACATGTGAAAACGATAATTCCCCAACAGCAACCCTTCAACGAGACATTGGGCAATTTCGGCGGCATCAAGGGAATATTCCCTCGGCAGCACAACCAGCAGATCGCGGGCCTTGACCCCTTCCGCCTGTCTGGCTATGGTCCCGCCAGCCATGCGCAGTCGTTCCCTGCGATCATTGATTTCATCATCCTGTTTACCCAGGCCAACGAGCAGGACCCTTTTTGCCCGTGGAATTGGTTCTTGATCATCCGAAATCAGGGTGGGGTAATAAATAAAGGTCTGATCTTTCTTGCCGTTGAAATCACCGATTTCTTTGATTCGCGGCAATGCTCTGTTGACTCCGCCGAGAATCTCAGAATCCAGAGTCAACGCATCTTCCTCCACAAAACAGACCAGTAGGTCTCCCGCAAACCCGTGAGGATCCTCCAAGGTCATGTTGATTGTTTCTTGCCCCATGTGCATCGGCCTTTTCCCTCCTGTACGGATATGGTAAACACTTTAAAAAGGAACAGGAACTGTTTAATGTACCTGTTTCATACACGAAAGTTGATTGAACCTCAATCGACAAAACCCTGGCAAGTGATCACAGGCACCCCATCTCTGCACGGGCGTTATGGGCCTCCCGGCTCTGTGGGGGTTCGTCCGTGCGTCAGCTTTGTTGTTGGTGGCCGTTTGATTAAAGGACATTTTATCAGACGATACCGGCAATGAAGATGGCGTGCGGCCGGACGCCCCAAAGGGGGCGAGTGCCGGCTTATTATTAAAATTTTTCTACAATTATTCCCCGATTACAGTACAATAAAAGCCAAACAGTTGCCTAACCGTCGCCAATGCAGCTACCTGTATTCAGCGTGCAGGCAAAAGGCTGCCTGACCTGGAATCCGGATAGATCCCAAGGGCCCGTGACCGGTTACCAACATCGCTGCAAAGAGACGACTCATTCATAACAGGATACATGATCGGAGGCTTCCCTTGTTGACCGTGTTCATCATTGCCGTCAGTTCCGCCTTGCTTATTTCCACGATGTGCTCCATTTTCGAAGCCGTGCTGTTGTCGTTGTCCCCCCCCCAGGTCGAGTTGATGACCGAAACTCACCCCAGACAGGCAGAGCGCATGCAGGCTTTTAAGGAAAACATTGAACAACCCATCACTGCCATCCTGACCCTCAACACCCTGGCGCACACCATCGGTGCTTCAGTGGCCGGAGCCGCGGCGATCTCTCTTTTTGGTCAACAGGGCCTGATCTGGTTTTCTCTGTTTTTCACGTTGACCGTGCTCCTCTGCACGGAAATCCTCCCTAAAACCATTGGCGTCAGTTTTTGCAAACAACTGGCTCCCCACATTGTTGTGCCGCTGCATTGGATGATTATCGCCCTGAAACCTCTTATTATACTGGCGCAGTTCGTTACCCATCTGGTGCCTAACAGTAAAAAACCGCATCACATTTCCGCGGAAGAGTTGAAAATCATCGCCAGCCTGAGCAGAAAATCCGGAGTTATCGAAGCTGAGCAGGAAACCGTGATTGCCAACATCCTCCAACTCGGTAAAAAAACAGTGCGTCAGGTCATGACTCCGAGAACGGTCACTTTTTCCGCTTCCCAGTCATTAACCATCAAAGAAGCGGCATTTATTGAGGAAAAATGGCGGATGCACAGCCGCGTTCCAGTATATGAAGGTGAACCGGACAATGTGGTCGGTTTCGTCCTCAGCCAGGATGTCCTGATGGCCGCGGCGATCGGACAGGAGGATCTCAAATTGCAACAGATCATGCGTCCGGTTCATTTTGTTCCGGAAACAGCCCCACTGGATCGCATTTTCATCGATTTCTTTGAGCACCGCCAACATCTTTTTGTTGTTGTCGATGAATACGGCAGCGTTACCGGCGTGATCAGTATGGAAGATATTCTTGAAGAAATCATCGGCAGGGAGATTGTCGATGAATCCGATAAAGCCCGCAACATGCGGGAGCTGGCCCGTATCCGCAAGAAAAAAATCAACACCCTTTAGGCATGCGACATTGTCCCTGGATCCCTGATCATCTTTTTTCCTGAATCCGTGACGGCTGGACGCTTGTTTTGAATCTCTCTCCCTGTGGAACATTTCATCATGAACTTCCCTGCTCATCCTTCGTTCAATCACAACACCCCTTGGGTCACCTTTCTCCTTGTGCTCTGCAGCTTCTTTGCGGCCCCTCTCCTTCTGGCGGAGACAAGGTATATCAAGCCAAGTCTGGAAGTCACCGTGTATCAGGAGCAAAACGTCGCCGCGGACACCCTCGCCTCGATTTGGATGGGAGAAGCTGTGCAGGTGGTGCTGGTTGAGGAGGAATGGACCCATATCCGTTTAGAGGACGGCACTGAAGGCTGGGTACACTCCCGCTTTCTCGACCCTGCACCACTCCTGCCTGATGATCTTCCTGGAGCGGCGGAAGCAACCGATATCCCTGTTGACCTCCAGGTCCTGTTTAAAAGCCTGATTACCGAGAACGAACAACTGCGCAAGGAAATCGCTGCCACCAGGGGAGCGGAGCAAACAGCTCATTCCGGGACAGGACTGGCAGCGACAAACGATCCCGCCACTCTCCTCAATACAACCATCCTTCTGGACGAAGCCCTGGGGCAGCTTGAAGAGAAGCGGGTGGAGAATGCGGTTCTTCAGATCGAAAACAGCATATTGAAAAAAAACCAATCGATTAAATGGTTTCTGGCCGGATCGGGCACCCTGTTGCTTGGTTGGCTCATCGGCCGAATGACAAACAGCGGGGTTCGACGGAAAAAATCATCCCTGCTCTGACGATCGGCTACGTCACCATATTTGCTGACAATCGCCCGGATCCGAGAGCGCAAGTCCCGAAGGACGGCTGGTTAAAGGTATAGCCCCTGTATACGGGCAGCCGCGACCGTGCAGAGATGAGGGTGCCGATAATCGCTTCATTTTTATCAGTTCATTGCCTCCAACTGCACCGCCACCTCGATGGTCGCGCCTTCACGGACCAGGGTCAGCCGAACTGTATCGCCGACTTCATAGCGTTCCAATTCGTCGCGTAAAGAGGTATGGTCGCTGACCCTGCGGCCGTTGACTGCCTGAATGACGTCCCCCAGAACCAGGTGATCCCGCATCTGGGTGGTGCCCCGCAAACCGGCTTTTTCCGCTGAAGTTCCGGGCAGCACATTCAGGACCAGGGTGCCCTGGAGACCGAGTTCATCCGTCAGTCTCCGGTTGGCCAGGGTGACACCCAATCCAGGGCGAATGAGCCTTCCCTGGCTGATAATCCTTGGCACCACCCGGTTGACCTCTCCCACCGGAACAGCAAAGCCGATCCCGGCACTTCCTCCAGAAGGACTGTAGATAGCTGTATTAACACCAATCAGCCGGCCGGCGCTGTCCAGTAGCGGCCCTCCGGAGTTGCCGGGATTTATGGCGGCATCTGTCTGAATGACATCATGGATGGTCCGTCCGGTTACCGCGTTGATTTCCCGACCCAGCGCACTGACGACGCCGGTTGTCAGGGTCTGATCAAGGCCAAAGGGATTGCCGATGGCAAAAACTTTCTGACCGACCTGCAGATTGCTGGACTCACCGATGGCCAGGGGATGAAGTCGGCCGGCCGGAGCGGCAATCTGCAGTACGGCGAGATCCCGGTCCGGAGCAACACCGACCAGTACAGCTTTCCAGGTCGTCCGATCCGCCAGAGTCACTTCCAAGCGGCTGGCATCGGCAATAACGTGATAATTGGTCACGATCCGACCCTGTTTATCCCAGACGAACCCCGACCCCGTGCCCCGGGGGATCTCGTATACATTCAGACTGAAGATATTGCGCCGTACCGCAATGCTGGTGATATAGACGACCGAAGGAGCGGCATTGCGAAAAATCTCGATGGTGTTCAATTCGTCAGCGGCCAGGTCGCCACGGGCATCTATAGGGCGGGGAACCGCCCCTGGATCATGCAGGGGGCGTTGAAAGGTCTGGAATAGCAGCCAGCCGGCCACGAACAGCACAAGGAGAATCGTCAGACGGTTGATACCGGACCTTGAAGAAAAAGCAGCCAAGGAATCACCTTTGGGCAGATAAATCAAACCAGGTTGTCAGATGAGGGGACAATCACGTCAGGATTTCCGGTGATCGCTGCAAGAGAAGCGTTTACCGGGTTTGATCTTTCCTGATAATCGAAGCTGCTGGATGTGACGCTGCAAAGACAAACACCTTGCTGACTCCGTGACGGCTGGACGCTTGTTTTGGATATCTCTTGCCGTACCCATTTTATAATTGCAGCGGAATCCTTGACAATAACCTTCATCAGTCTCCCTTCGGGGTGTCCGTCCACACGGATTCAGGAAGCAGGTGTATTTATCCGAACAGACCGCTTTTCTGGGCCAGATAACAGAGAAAAAAACCGATGGCCATGGCTATCAGACCAATGCGGCGCAATTGTTCCGGAGGCATCTCCAGGATCTGCCTGAGCCATCGCTGCATGGCCTCAGGCGAGGCCGCGTACGGTAAACCTTCGAGAATGAGAATAAGACCGATCAGGGTTATAAACAGTTCCATATTCCAGCAATACCAAAATTCAATAACCTGTGCAATCCTCACAAAGGTATTGACAATAGTCAGGTGAAAAAAGTAATTTAATTGGTGTATTCGATGGTTTATTTTGCCGTGCCATGATGTATCGACCTTCACGATTCAGCATTCCAAACCTCTTGCAAACAGGTGAGGATCAACAAAGCTCCGTGTATCCATGACCCAACTGAATTCAAAATACCGCGATTCCGGTGTCGATATCGACAAGGGTAATCTTTTTGTCTCCCGGATCAAATCCATTGCCGCTGAAACCCATCGCCGTGGGGTCCTCGCTGACCTGGGGGGATTTTCCGGCCTCTTTGCCATCGGCAACGAGGATCTGTCCAACCCGGTGCTGATAGCCTCCACCGACGGGGTGGGCACTAAGCTCATTGTGGCCAAACTATGCAACAAACACGATACCATCGGAATCGACCTGGTGGCCATGTGTGTCAACGATGTCATTGTCAGTGGCGCCAAACCGCTTTTTTTCCTTGATTATTTTGCCAGTTGCTCCCTGGATATTGACGTAGCCACCGATGTCGTCCGCGGCATTGCAGCCGGCTGCAAACTGGCTCAATGCTCCCTGATCGGCGGTGAAACCGCGGAAATGCCAGGCCTCTATCAGCCAGGGGATTACGATCTCGCCGGCTTTGTTGTCGGCATTGGCGACCGTAACGCCATTATCGACGGTAGTGATATCAGGGTCGGGGACAAAATTATCGGCCTGGCGTCTTCCGGGCTCCATTCGAACGGCTTTTCACTTGTCCGAACAATCTTCTTTGATCAATTGGGCAAAAAGGTGGATGATTTTATCGAAGAATTCGGCTGCAGCCTCGGAGAAGAGCTGCTGCGGCCGACACGAATCTATGTGGACAGCATCGTTACCATCCTGCGCCGCTATAAAATAAATGGTCTGGTGCATATCACCGGTGGTGGTTTCATCGACAATATTCCCCGCATCCTGCCCGCGGGTTGCGTTGCCCACATCCACGCGGACAGTTGGCCCATTCCGCCGGTTTTCACCTACCTGACCGAAAAAGGAGCCGTTTCCAGTGAAGAGATGTTTCGAACCTTCAACATGGGCATCGGCATGATGACCATTGTTTCCGAACATCTGGTCGAAGACCTCCTCCATCAATTCAGAGCGCGTGGGGAGCAGGCCTATCTGATCGGTGAGATAAAAACTACCGCTCAGGTCGGTGGGGGCAAGCAGGTGGTTATCGACGGTGTCTGTTAGGACGTGCTCATCCAGAAACGATTGTTCTCCTGCTGATCCTTTATTGCGCCGTCACGGATTCAGGTTTTATTCCATCCGGGCGCAGTCCGCATCACTGCCTTTGATTTTATCCAGACCATGCCTTAAGGCCGGGAACACTGCCTCCAGATTCTCCCGGGCTGCTTTTCTGCTGCCCGGGAGATTGATAATCAAACACTCCTTGCGGATGCCGGCAATGCCACGAGACCAAACCGCCTGCACAGTCTTCTCCAGGCTGGCCAGACGCATGGCCTCGCTTAAGCCGGGAACCTGCATATCCACCACCCTTGCTGTCGCTTCGGGAGTTCTGTCACTGGGGGCGACACCAGTCCCTCCGGTGGTGACAATCAGGTCCAGACGCATCTCATCCACCCAATGCACCAGGGTCTGCTCGATCAACGCCTGCTGATCAGGAATAACCAGAGAGACGGCAACCTCAAACCCCTGGGCATGCAGCATTTCCCGCAACAATGGCCCGCAGGTATCTTCACGCTCCCCCCTGGCCCCCTTGTCGCTGAGGGTGAGTACACCACACCGATAAGGGACGGCAGATTGCCGGATCACTATTCTTCCGCTTGCTGCTTGTATTCGGCGATGATCTTCTCGGCGATCTGAGCGGGCACCTCCTCGTAATGAGAAAATTTCACCGTGAAGGTTCCGCGCCCCCCGGTCATGGAGGTCAGGTCGAGTGCATACAGCAGGATCTCGGCCTGAGGGACGTGGGCATTGATGATTTCCAGTTTACCGGTTGAATCCATGCCCAATACCCTGCCCCGGCGGCTGTTGAGGTCGCCCATGACATCACCGACAAAATCCTTGTGAACCCGGACCTCGACTTCCATGATGGGCTCGAGAAGAACCGGATTGGCTTGCACCACACCCTTTTTAAAGGCCAGAGAGCCGGCAACCTTGAAGGCCATTTCCGAGGAATCAACCGTGTGGTACGATCCGTCGACCAGGTTGACCTTGAGATCGACAAAGGGGAATCCGGCAATCACTCCTCGATCCATGGCCTCGAGAATACCCTTCTCGACCGCCGGCCGGTATTGCTGCGGAATGACACCACCGACAATCTTGTCGACAAACTCGAAATGTTCTCCCCGCGGCAGGGGTTCCATCTCGATGGTGCAATCGCCGAACTGGCCGCGACCTCCGGATTGTTTTTTATGTCTTCCCTGGACCGTCACCTTCCCCTTGAGGGTTTCTCGATAGGGGACGCGGGGGGGATGCAGCTCCATTTCCACCCCGAATTTCCGTTTAATTTTTTCTCCGATGACCTCAAGATGCACCTGCCCCACTCCGGAAATCAGCGTTTCATGGGTCTGCTGTTCCCTGGTGAGCCGCAAGGTCAGATCTTCGTCAAGTAAACGGGTGATGGACGAAAAGAGTTTTTCCTCGTCGCCTTTTTTAGCGCTGACGGAATAAGCTATCACCGTGGGCAACGGCTCAACCACGGGATATACGATGGGATTGGCCTCTTCGCAGAGGGTGTCTCCGGTCGTTGTTTCCTTGAGTTTGGCCACAGCCACTACCATCCCGGGCAGGGCCTGCTCCACCGGTCGCTGCTCCTTTCCGGCCATGATGAAGAGTTGCCCGAATCGCTCGGAGGTTCCCTTGGTGGCGTTATAGAAGGTATCGCCTTTCAGGGTTCCGGAGACAATCCGAAAAATGGTCAAACGACCGGCAAAAGGATCAGCCATGGTTTTAAAGACCAGGGCGGAAAACGGACTGTCAGCGGTTCCCCGTCGCTCGACCTGATCACCGGTCTTGGGATGACTGCCCACCCGGGCCGGACGCTGATCCGGAGAAGGAAGCAGATTGATGACAGCATCGAGGACAATTGAGGATCCAGCATTGCCGAGGGCGTCGAGGGCGCAAACCGGCGCGATCTGGGAAGTTCGAATCGCCGCGGCCAAACCGGTCTGCAGCTCTTCGTCGGAAAGGAGCCCTTCCTCAAGAAATCTCTCCAGCAACTCATCATCGGTCTCGGCGACATATTCAAGCAGGCTTTCCCGCAGAGCTTCCACTTCATCGACCATGTCCGCCGGAATCTCACCATTTGTTGCCTTGCCGCCTTCGGTGAACAGCAGGGCCTTGTTGGCAACGATGTCCACCACACCTTTGAAGTGATCTTCGGCGCCAATGGGCAGGTAGAGCACCACCGGATTGAGACCGGTTGTTTCCCTGATGCCGTCGACGGTCTTGGCAAAATTGGCCCGTTCCCGATCCATTTTGGTAATGCAGATCAGGCAGGGCAGATTGTGTTCCTTGATAAGATCGACAAATTTTTCCGTCTGCGGCCGCACGCCCAGGACAGCCCCCACCGTCAGCACGGCGCTGTCGGCAACCTGGGCAGCCAGACGGGTCTCGTTGAAAAAATTATCGTCTCCGGGCGTATCGATGAGATAGACATCGTTTTTTTTCCAGGTCAGATGGTTAAAAGCGGTGCTGATGGAAATCCGGCGCTTGATCTCCTCGGGCTCAAAGTCCATTGAAGCCGTTCCTTCATCCACCTTACCCAGCCGTTTCACTGAACCGGCGGTAAACAGTAACGCCTCCGCAAGGGTTGATTTACCGCTGTTGCCATGTCCGAGAATAACCGTATTCCTGATCTGTTGTACGTCCTGCATGGATACCTCCAGTGAGTGAAACGGGTGCCGCATAAAGGTTAAAGGATGACTATTCCCGACTGAAAAGCATTGAAAAGCTCTTTCTCTTTCCAGAGAGGAATGGTAACCATCTAGTCCAAAAAAACCGCTACTGTTATATTCGTATTAACATTGCAAAGTCAAGCTATAACCCTCTGAAACCCTGATCAATCAATGAGCACGCCTCCATCGGTCACCCCATCCGGATCCACCGGTCGGATCGCCCGTTCCGCTGGAGCGGTGAGTATCGCCGTTATGTGCAGCCGCGTCCTCGGCCTTATCCGCGAACAGGTCTTTGCCGGATTCTTTGGAGCGGGGTATGCCTACGATGCCTTTGTTGTCGCTTTCCGTATCCCCAACCTGCTGCGGGATCTGTTCGCCGAAGGGGCCCTTTCCGCCGCCTTCATCACCGTGTTCTCCCAATATGACGCCAAACGCGGCCCAGAGGCAACCTGGCAGCTGGCCAGCAATGTGCTCATTTTTTTTGCTATCCTGATCAGTTTGTTAACGCTCATCGGCATGTACATGGCCGGCCCGATCGTCAATCTGCTGGCACCGGATTTCAGCCTGGTTCCCGGCAAAACGGAGCTGACCGTCCAACTCACCCGGATCATGTTCCCTTTCCTGCTGTTCGTTTCGCTGGCGGCAGTGGTCATGGGGATGCTCAACGCCAAGGGCAGATTTTTCATCCCGGCCCTGTCGTCGAGTTTTTTCAACCTCGGCTCCATTGTCGGCGGCCTGACCCTGGCCTGGCTCTTTCCCCGTTTTGGTCAACCAGCCATTGCCGGCATGGCCTGGGGGACCCTCCTCGGTGGTGCGCTGCAACTCATGGTGCAACTGCCTGCCCTGCGCAATATCGGTTTCCGTCTCCGTGTCCATTGCAACCTTGCCGATCCCGGCCTGCAGCGCATCCTGCTGTTGATGCTCCCTGCCATCATCGGCCTCTCGGCCACCCAGATCAATATCTTCGTCAACACCAATTTCGCTGCCAGCTGTGCCGAAGGCTCCGTCTCCTGGCTCAACTATGCTTTCCGTCTGGTTCAGCTGCCCATCGGCCTCTTCGGCGTGGCCCTGTCCATAGCCATCATGCCGATCCTGGCCAAACAGGCCGCGGAAAAGGACATGGCCAGTCTGAAACAGACCTTCACCTCGTCCTTGATCCTGGTCTTTGCCCTGGCGATACCGGCCACGGCCGGGCTTATTCTCCTTGCCGAGCCCATTATCCGTATCATCTTTGAGCGGGGAGCGTTTACGGCCTTTGACACCCTGCAAACCGCGTCGGCCCTTTCCTGGTATGCCTGCGGTCTCTTTGCCTACTCGGCCATCAAGGTGATGGTTCCTGTCTTCTATGCGGTCGGCACGACAAGATTTCCGGTCATCGGCAGCTTCCTTGGCGTTGCCGCCAACATTATCATTATCATCCTGGTGATCGATCTCATGCAGCACCGGGGGATTGCCATGGCCACATCCCTGGCCATGAGCTGCAACTTCCTTTTCCTTGCCATAATCCTCCACTGGAAACTTGCCGGACTGCCCCTGAAGTACCTGCTGACCGGGCTGATGAAAATCCTTACGGCCGCGGCTCTGATGTCAGTGGCAATATGGGCGCTGGTCCAGGTGCTGGCTGGCTGGCTGACCGGGCCGACCCTGCTCCAGGTTTTCGGATTAGGCCTGCTGATCACTGTGGGTGGAGGACTGTATGTGGTGGCTCTGCAACTGCTGCGACTGCCCGAATGCACCCTGCTGACGGATAAACTCGTTCAGCGGTTGCGCAGATCATAGAGAAGCTGCAATTGGGCCAGCACGCTGACCACCGCGGTATCGACGTGAAGGATACGACGACCCATGGTGAACGTCAGAAAACCCCGCTCAGCGAAACATTGCAACTCATAGTCGCTCCAGCCACCTTCCGGACCGACAGCGAGCAACAGTCGCTGACCGGGCAAACCGGCGACCGCAACGTCGGCCAGGGTGCCATCGGCTTGCGGATGGGCAATCAAGCCATGGCCATCAAGACCGGGCAGGACATCTTCGACAAAGGGTTTGAATCTGGGATGAATGGACACCTCGGGCATCCGGGTATCCATGGCCTGCTCCATGCCGTCGACAAGAATGGCGCGCATTTTATCGGCTGCAAGCAACGGCGTTTGAAAAAAGGATTTTTCCACCCGCCGGGAACGGATGAGATGAAAACGCCGTACCCCAAGCACGGTGGCCTGCTTGAGAATGCGCTGCAGCATGATCGGCCTGGGCAGGGCCAGAATGAGGTCCACATCCAAATCGCACCCTGGCTCACGATCCAGGACCACCGCCAGCCGCACCGACGCTCCCTCAACGGCCAACACCCGGCCACTGCCGAGTTGACCATTGATTACTCCGACCCGAACCCAGTCTCCGGGTTCCACCCGCAGGACACGGATAAGATGCTCGGCCCGGCGACCGGTAAGGATGGTTTCATCGCCGGTCAACTCCAAGGGGTCAAAAAGGAGCAGGTTCATGGCCCAGAGGCAGGATATCCGCAGCAGATCGGATCACCACCAACCTGCTGATGAAAACTTGTCACAGCTGCAGCACCTTGTCCTCAAAACGCAAGGTGGCAAAGTAATCTTCCGGGGTTTCCTCACGGCGGACCAGGGCGACCCCACCGTCCCGCCGGAGTAGAAGTTCCTTGGGGCGAAGCTTGCCATTGTAATTGAAGCCCATGGCCAGTCCATGGGCACCGGTATCCTGAATGACAAGAAGATCGCCGTCTGTGATTCTCGGCAGTTGCCTTTGGATAGCAAACTTGTCATTATTTTCGCAGAGCGAACCGACCACATCCACGGTCTCCATGTCCGGGGCTTCCTGCTTGCCCAACACCTCGATATGATGATAAGCGCCGTACAGAGCGGGCCGCATCAACGAGTTCATGCAGGCATCAACGCCGATGTAGGTTCGATAAATATCCTTGCGGTTGATGGCCCGAGTGACGAGCACCCCGTGCGGACCGGTCATATAGCGGCCGCTCTCCATGAATAAAGCCGGACTGTAGCCTTGACGCTGCTGAAATTCGGCAAGGAGCGCGGTTATTTCCCTGCCCATGGCCGCGATATCAAGAGGCCGGGCATCAGGGGTATAAGGGATACCGAGCCCGCCACCAATATTGAGGAACGTAAAAGCTATCTCCAGCTCCCTGCCGATACTTTCCGCCAGTTCAAGCAGCATGGCCGCGGTACGGACCATGTAGGTGTAGTTGAGTTCATTGGAGGCCAGCATGGTATGGAGACCAAAGCGTTTTGCCCCCCGGGCCCGGGCCTGGCGATAGGCCTCGACGATCTGCTCGTGGCTGACCCCGTATTTGGCCTCCTCGGGCTTGCCGATGATATCGTTACCGCTGCGCCGCGATCCCGGATTATAGCGAAAGCAGATCAACTCCGGCATCTGCGGCACTTTGTCGATGAGGCTGATATCATCAAGATTGAGAATGCAGCCACCTTTCGCTGCCGCAGCCAGGAAATCTTCACGGCTGGTATTGTTGGAGGTAAACATGATCGCGTCGCCGTCGGCGCCGATGTCCCGGACAAGGAGCAACTCGGTGATTGAACTGCAATCAAAACCAAAACCCATGTCCTGCATGATCTTGAGAACACTGGGGTTGGGCAGGGCCTTGACCGCATAATACTCGCGGAAGGAGGGAATGGCAGCAAAGGCCTGCTGCAACTTCCGGCCTGTTTCACGGATACCGACTTCGTCATAGATGTGAAACGGCGTGCCGAAATGCTCGGCAATGGCGGGTAAGTGGGGATACAGACGATCTGCAAAGCCGGGGGTAATGGGCATGGTACTGTTCCTTTTTAAGTTCACCCTGAATCCGTGACGGCTGAACGTTCACGGATCTAGGTTCAAAAACGGATGGGAATACGAGCGGTTTCCTTGTAGGTCCGCAGGACGGTCGCTGTTCGGGTGGCAACCACCTCATGGATACCTGCGATTTTTTCACGGATGACAACGGCCAGTTCAGCGGTATCAGCGACCCGGAGCTTGACCAGGTAGCAGTCCTCGCCGGCGACATAATGGACCTCCTGAACTTCCGGGACAGCTGCCAGCGATCTGCCGGTTTCCGGCCGGTCGCCCACCGATCTGGTGCGGACCTCGACAAAGGCAATCTGTCGTCGGTCAAACTGTTCAGGGTTGAGCCGAACCTCATACCCATCGATAACTCCCTGCCGCTCCATCTTGCGGATACGTTCCAGAACAGCCGAGGGAGCCATTTCGACCTGACGGGCCACCTCGACATTGGGTATCCGAGCTTTTTCCTGCAGTATTTTCAGGATTTTCAAACTGATTTCATCCAGCACACCAGGTCTCCAGCCAAAGGTCATGCTTCTGCCAACCCAAAGACAAGCGGCTCAAGGAAATATTAAGAACAAAATTCATAGGGTCAGATATAATACAGAATTATTACCCTTGCAATTATCTGTATGCAAAAAAATATTCGTAACATTGCCACAAAAAAAGAATATAAAGTGAACGGAAAAAAGCTTGTCAAGCTTGTTGCACCTTTCTTCTTCGACAGAAAAAAAGCATACTGGTATCCCTGGATCCGTGAGCGTTCGTCCGTACGTCAGCTTCGTTGTTCTTGACCGTTCGATGAAAGTACATTGTATCGGACGGGTACGGGCAATGAAGATGGCGTGCGGACGGATGTCCCGAAAGGCGGCTGGTGAAAGGTATTGTCAAGGGATTGGCTGCAATTATAAGATGAGTACAGCAAGATATATTCAAAACAAGCGTCCGGTCGTCACGGATTGAGGGTATCAAAAAAGCCGTATCCTTTACCCTGGACTCGGCAAACCATAAGGGACCAGTCAATGTTTCTGTTCTACAAGATTTTTTCGAGTTTCCTGGTCCTTGTCCTGCTTCCCTTCGTCCCCCTGCTCCTCTTGCGAAAAAAGTACCGGCAGCGCATTACAGGACGACTGGGTTTCGGACTGAGACATCAGGTGGCCCAACTCGGGCCGCTCCCCCGGTCTGCTCCGGTCTTCTGGGTTCATGCCCTTTCCGTGGGCGAGGCCACATCCGCCCTTCCGCTGGTGCATGCTATCCGCCAGCGCTTTCCGGCAGCCCGGATCATCTGCACCCTGACCACTGCTTCGGGCAGTCAGGTGGCGGAACGTCTGCTTGCCCCCCATGCCGATCTCCTGCTTCCCGCCCCCTTGGACCTGGGACCTGTTGTTCCTTTTTTCACCAGAATGATCCAGCCGGACCTTTTCATTCTGGTGGAAACCGACTTCTGGCCTCACTGGCTTTCCTGTCTCGCCGGGGAAAAGATTCCTGTGGTCCTGGTCAACGGGCGGATTTCAAAAAAATCGCTGCGCCAATACCAACGATGCCCTCTTCTCTTCCGAACCATCTTTCAGAGCTTCACCCTTCTCTCCATGCAAACCGCCGCCGATGCAAAAAAAATGATAGATCTGGGGGTAGAAGCCGGCAAGGTCGTCACCCTGGGTAATCTCAAATTCGATACAGAACTCTCCGCTACGACCGGCACCAACGCTCCAGTGTCCATGCCGACAAAAATCTCGCGCGGTTTTGCACCCACCGCACCTCTGTGGATCTGCGGTTCCACCCATGACGATGAAGAAGAACAGCTCTTTTCCGTGTATAAGCACCTGCGTGGTACAGTCCCTGAACTGCAACTCCTTGTTGCCCCACGGAATATTGAAAGAAGTCAGGATATCCTGGCGCTTGCCGCCGCGCACGGCCTTGATGCCCGCGCTTGGACCATGGGTGTGCAACGGCAGGGACCGGTTTTGATCCTCGATACCATCGGAGAGCTGGCTGCCTGTTATCCCATGGCTGAGGTGGTTTTCATCGGCGGCACCCTGGTTGCCGAAGGCGGGCATAATCCCTTGGAAGCGGCAAGAGCCGGTGTCCCGGTGCTGTTTGGTCCCCACATGGAAGATTTCGAGGAGATTGCCGCGGAACTGACTCGTTGCGGTGGTGCTCTTCAGGTCGGTTCCGCGACAGATGTGTCCACTGCTGTGGAACAGATCCTGCGTGATCCGGCCCTGCGCACGTCCATGGCCACCGCAGCCCTGCAATGTGTCCGCAGGAACCAGGGGGTCGCCCGGAGACATCTTGAAAGAATGACCGCTCTTCTCGTGCGGACCGAAAACAACGGATGATTGCCCCATGCATAGGTTGCTGCATATCTGCACAGAGAACCTGCTGATCAGCGCCACCCTGTGCTTTCTTGCCGGTGCCTGCAGCGCTTTTTTTCTCTCGACAAGCAGCACCCATTTGCCTCTCTTCAACCTGACCCTGCTCATGGTCCCGGCCCTGGTATTCGCCGCTTTTTTCCTTGGCCGGCAACTCCGTCTGCTTGTCCCTTTGCCTCTCTTCTTTCTTGTCGGCCTGTTCCACACCCATCTGGCTCTGCAACCGCCAACAGATCCACATACCCTGGCCACCCTCATCGAACAGCGCACCAGGGTAACACTGGTCGGCCGAATCCTCTCCATGGTGGAAGACAATGGTGTCAACAGCCGTTTTGACCTGGCCACGGAGTCCCTGCTCATTCATGACAATACCGGCAACGCATCATTTCAGCCGGCCAGAGGCACAGCCCGACTCTCTGTCCGCGGCAGCCTGGATCGGGAATACACCCCGGGCACAAAGATCATGGTTCTTGCCACCCTCGATCGAGTTCGCCGGTACCAGACCCCCGGTGCCCTTGACGTCAAGATGCTGATGGCTTCCCGCTCCATTCACTGTTCAGGCTGGATTCAGAGCCCCAATGATATACTCCGCATACAGGAGCCTCCCCTTTCCCATCGGGACCGTCTGCGCTTTGTTCCGGAACAGGTGCGCCAGCATGTCGCCGACTTCCTTCTCCTGCGACTCGAACCGACCAGTGCCGGTCTCTACCAGGCTCTGCTGGTTGGCTCCAGGGTCAATATTGACCCACGCACCCTGGAAGCGTTCAAGGCCAGCGGCTGCATGCATATTCTGGCCATCAGCGGTCTGCACCTCAGCCTCCTTGGCCTGTTCACGGTTGCGGTGTTCACCTTGGCGCTTAAACGATCCCAATGGCTGCTGCTGCGCACCCATGTGCCCACCCTGGCCCTGGCCCTGACCGCGCCTATCCTGCTTTTTTATGCCTTTATCGCCGGCATGAACACGCCGGCCTTCAGAGCACTTGTCACCGCCCTCCTGGTGCTGTTTGCTGTTCTGGTACGCCGGCAGCACACCCTCATCCATCTCATTGCCGCCGCCGCTCTGGTCATCCTGGCCGTCAACCCCCTGGCTCTATTCACCGCCTCTTTCCAGCTTTCCTTTGCCGCGGTTTTGGCCATCAACCTTATATACCCCAGACTGCCCATCCTCAAGGACGTGGACACAGCGACTCCGCCACGGCCCAGGATTCGTCAGGGATTGGCTGTCCTGCAATCCATGCTCTATGTCTCCCTGGCGGCAACGGCGGGAACCCTGCCTGTTCTGCTCTACCATTTTAACAGGGTCTCGCTGATCGGCCCCCTGATGAATCTCGCTGTCCAGCCCCTGCTTTGTCTGTGGGCATTACCCTGGGGCCTCGCGGCACTTCCCATAATACCCCTGTCACCCGACCTGGCAGCCCTGATGCTGAAAACAGGCGCCATCGGCATCCACCTTGCCGTCACCCTCACGGAAACAGTCAGTGGCTTTTCCTTGGCCTCAATACGGGCCATCAGCCCTAATGCATTTGAAATGCTACTGTTTGCAATGGTTCTTGTTCTGGTCCTTTTTCCCCGACCAATCAAAGCGCTTCACCTCATTCCGGCATTACTCCTCACCAGCCTGCTCCTGCTCTCCTTCACCCATTCCCTCTGGTATCCCAACCGGCCACGGCACCTGACAGTCAGTTATCTCGATGTGGGGCAAGGTTCAGCAACCCTTCTGCGTCTGCCGAATGGGAAAAACGTCCTCATCGACGGAGGCGGATATGCAAGTGAACGGTTCAACGTCGGCCAGAGTGTCATTGGACCATATCTCTGGCGGCAACGGATCTGGCGGATCCATGATCTCATCATTACCCATCCGCATCAGGATCACTACAACGGCCTGCCTTTTGTCTATGAACATTTTCGACCCCAGCATCTGTTTATCAACAGTGATCCCGGCAATGAACCGGCCTATCAAGATTTTCTTGATCAGGTCCGCGGCAATGACACACCTGTGCAACATGTGGCAGCTGGAGACATCCTGCACCAGGACCACCATTCGCGGTTGGAATGCCTGGGCATGGATGGCCTGCTCAATGACAGCCATTCCTGGTCAACCAACGATCGTAGCCTTGTTTTTATGTTGCAACACGGTGACCGCCGTTTTCTTTTTCCAGGGGATATTGAGGCCCGAAGCGAACGTCGGCTCCTTTCCCATGGCCCTCTTCTTTCCGCGGATATTCTTCTGGCTCCACACCATGGCAGCCTGACTTCTGGAAACGAAGATTTCATTGCCGCGGTCTCGCCGGCAATGATTGTGGTCTCTTCGGGACTGGCACGACAGGGAATTCTGCCCGCTCCAGCACGGCTCGAGCAGTGGCAGCGACAGCGGATACCAACCCTGATCACAGCCCAAAACGGCACCGTCACCGCCACTACGGACGGAACAACCCTGCGCATCAAAACCTTTGACGGAAAAGAATCGATTTTCTTTGATACAGTGGGAAATTCCCGGGAAAAGAGCGCATTGAAGCAAACAAAAATATACGGTAAAGTACGAGATATACGCAGATCCTTGCAGAGGAAAAATTCCAGCCCATGATGACTTTGACGAAAAAATGTCCGCACTGCGGCAGCAAGCGCTTTACTTCACGATCAGAGACCTCGCGTACGACACCGTTATCATTTGCCACGATCTTTTCCTGCCAGGAATGCTGTCAGCAGTTCCGGTACCTGTTCCCCTTTGCCCTTGCTTTTGAGAGTAGAGTCACCCCCCCCTCCGAACTGCCAGTCAATTTTCTCCTCCGCATTCAAGGAACCCGGAATCAATACGCGAGAATCACCAACATCAGCCCCGGCGGCCTGTCCTTTATTCATCACGTCAATGTTCTTCCCGCCGACACCCGTCTGCTTGTGGTTGACCTCTATAACTGCAATGACGGCTCTTCGCTGGAATCTCTCCGGATCGAAATTGTTGCCTCATCCGAACAAGAATTGAACAGACAAGGAAGAAAAGCCTCGATATTCAGATACAGCGCCCGGTTCATCCATCTCAACCAAGCGCAACAAAAAGTGCTCGTAACCTGTATCAGTCAACACGGATCACCCCGGCTGCTATCTCCGCAAAAGGTCAAATATCGGTAAAATCAGTTGGCTGACGACGCAGATACTTGACAAATCGCGCCTTCTCGTAACAATTGATATATGCGTCTTCAGCGCTGATTTTTTTCTTTTCCAATAATTCAAAGATAGCGTCATCAAGGGTCTGCATACCGTATTTTTTCCCGGTCTGCATACTGGAGGGGATTTGATACGATTTGCCTTCACGGATCAAATTGCGCACCGCCGGCGTACAGATAAGGATTTCGAGAGCAGCCACCCTTCCCTTGATATCGACCCGTTTGAACAATGTCTGGGAAACCACAGCCCGCAGGGCATCGGCCAGGGTTGAACGAACCTGCCCTTGCTGGCTTGCGGGAAATATCTCGATAATACGGTCAACAGTTTTCATGGCATTCATGGTGTGCAAAGTACCAAAAACAAGATGCCCGGTCATCGAGGCCTCCATGGCCAGGGCTATTGTCTCCAGATCCCGCATTTCTCCCACCAGTATGATGTCCGGATCTTCACGGAGCGCTCCACGCAGGGCGGCGGAAAAGCTCCTGGTATGGCTGCCCACTTCCCGGTGATTGACGATGCAACTCTGGCTTTTGTGGACAAACTCGATGGGATCTTCGATGGTCAGAATATGATCCTTCCGGGTCTTATTGCATTCATCGAGGATAGCTGCCAGAGTGGTCGATTTTCCCGATCCTGTGGGCCCTGTGACCAGCACCAGTCCCTTTGGGAGGGAGGCCAGCTTCGAGACAACCTTGGGTAAGCCTAACTGCTCACAGGTCAGGATATCACTGGGAATCTCGCGGAAGACAGCGCCGATACCGTATTTCTGCTGAAAAAAATTACAGCGATACCGTGCCAGTCCCGGAATCTCATACCCGAAATCCATGTCACCGGTTTCTTCGAAAATCTTTATTTTATCCTCCGGGCAGATTTCATACAGCATGCTTTTCAGGGTTTCATTGTCCAACGCCTTGAATTTAACCCGTTCCATATCACCACGGATACGTAGCACTGGCTGCTGTCCAGCCATCATGTGGAGATCAGAGGCTCCTTCATCATTCATAAGTTTAAAAAAAGCATCAATCTGGGCCATTCGCTGCTCCTCTTCCTTGCATCAGTTCATATTGTACAAAATATTTCGGACTCTGCGGGTGTTCACCAGTTACACCGCCAGGTTCACTCGAATATGGTCAACGATTTCTTCGACATCATCCATAACAACGAACAAATTGAGATCCTCCTCGGCAATTTTGCCGCCAGCCAGCAATCTTTCCTGTAGCCAGCCAACAAGCCCGCCCCAGAACGTCGAACCAACAAGAACGATCGGAAACGGCTTGATTTTTCTGGTCTGGATCAGGGTCAGGGATTCAAACAATTCATCCAGGGAACCGAATCCACCCGGGAAACAGATGAAAGCCGTCGAATATTTCATAAACATGACCTTGCGGACAAAAAAATACCGGAATGCCAGGGGCAGGTTCACATACGCATTGACAGCCTGCTCGTGGGGCAGATCTATATTCAGACCGATGGAGAGCCCGCTGGCCGCTGCAGCACCACGGTTGGCAGCTTCCATAATTCCCGGCCCCCCTCCGGTAATCACAGCGTAGCCGGCCCGGGCCAGTTTTTCGGCAAGATCACAGGCTGTTTTGTAGTCGGGGTGATTCACATCGGTTCGCGCTGATCCGTACAGGGTGATTGCCGGTTGCCGCAAACCGGAAAGTGTATCGAATCCTTCAACAAATTCAGAGAGAATCCGGAACATACGCCAGGAATCCTTTTGATCCATGCTGTCAAGACAATATTGATTTTCTCTGAATTTCTGAAACCTGTTCTCTACCTCCACCCCTCTCCTCCTCAGTTATCACAACAGCAACATTGAATTATCACCTTTGATCGAATCAAACATTGTTCGACCGAGACCAATCAGATCCACTCTCATTCCCGAACGTTGGGGAAAATCAGGTTCAACTGGAATACCTGGCGGGCTGGGGGAAGCCTGTGGTCCATCGGATCCAATTCAAAAGCATGATAAACCACCCGGATTCAAACCCCGTAATCGGTTACACACGGTCAACCACATGGTCACAAATTCCCTGCCTGGCCAGATTGGGTACCATATTGCCTGGCTCGTTCTCTCTGCCGCGCAGTGGCATCCTTCATGTTTATCACCCGTAAAAAATACTTTCTTGCCTGCGCATACCGCTTTTGAGCAAGGAAAAGAACACCGAGCAGCAAATGGCCTTCAACATGATTACGCTTGATTCTTAGTCCCTGCCTGATGGCATCAAGAGCCTCGCCATGGTTGCCGAGGAATAACAGAGCCCGTCCTAAACGGCACCAATGGTCAGGGTGAAAAGGGTCCTGAGCCAGCGCCCTCTGACACAGCGACAACCCCACCTCATGCCCTTCGCCCTGTTCAACATACAAGACCCCGAGCATGCTCAAGGAAACACTGTCGCGGGGAAAAAGCTGCAAGGCGCGCTGGCAGGCAACAATCGCTTTCTCTGGTCGACCAGTCTCCCAATACCCCTGCCCGAGAAGACGAAACAGCAGATATTCTTTTTCGCTCCCCGCAACCCCCTGCCATTGTTCAAGCAGAGCCACTGCCTGTTCGTACTGACCGAGTTCATTGTACAGCCTGCTCAACGACAAAAACAACTCCTGCCCTGTCCTTTCTTCCCGGGGCATGAGTGCATAAGCTCGCTCAAAGCAGACCAGAGCCGCTTCTTTTTTCCGGCGGGACTGGTGTACATAGCCAAGGTTCACCAGCGCCATGTAATTATCCGGATCTGTCCGCAGGACCTCCAGAAAGCACTCGGCGGCCTGCCCTGCCTGATTGAATTCAGCCAGGGCCACGCCCAGACTGTTGAGCAGATTGATATCACACGGTTCCAGCAGCAACCCGCGCCGGTATTCCCGGATGGCGCTGCGATAATCGCCCTCTTCGAAAAACAAATCTCCGCTGACGTTGAGACTGAGATGATCAAACACCACCACACTGCCGGGATGAAGCAATGATCCATGCGCAAGCGCTTTCAAACAATTTCCGGGAACATCTTTTTTAGCAAAATCAAGACAGGGCCAGGAGGCGACACCAATGGCGATCTCGCTGTCCCCATACTTTTCGCGGCAAAGGAGATGCACCTCATCAATACAAGCTTGAATGGTGGCCCACGGTACCTCCGGAAAAAAAAACAGACCTCTGTTGTTCGAACCTCCACAGCAGATGCCGACGTTTTCCACGACATCCCTGACCCCGCTGTCCACCAAAAAGATATCAGCAATAACCTCAGGAGAACCGGAAAGAACCGCCAGCGTAAAACCATTCAGCCCCCGCCATTGTTTTTTCAGCGATCCCAGAAGGTCCGGGTGGGATACATGAAAAGGAAGGGGATGCCGAGTTTCGTCATCCGCATCATGCATGCCGAAAGGGCCTTTTTTTTCAGCTTCAGCCAGGGAATGCCAGCATCTCGCGAGAAGATCAGAATCAGGCTTGCCCGCGGATCCAGTCAAGGCAACAAAGCCCATCTGCACTTTGCGAATCCCCTCTCGCTTCAATCGATGCTGGAGATAAGCTCCCCTTTGCAAGGCGACATCTTTGCTGACATTACCTAGAAACACACCAAAGACCCCGCATCCGAATGAAAAACAGAATCCTCCAGTCAAAACCGGAAGGAGGGTAGCCATCTCCTTGAGCTTTTGCAGATTCCCCCGTGCACTTCGCCGGGGAAAGATCGTGCTGACCAGAAAAAAGATACCGGTTTCTGACTCGTCATGATTTTTCAGGAACTCCTCAGCTACTCGTCGATTATATAATCCGGTTTCCGGGTCGACATACCCCAGGCGAATTGCTTCAAGCCGCTCCGGCAGGATTATGCGCATCTGGTGTACCCAGTCCGATGTACTTTTTTTTTCCAGCATCGAATCGACATCACCCAAGATAACAGCGGCGAAAGCTCCCGAGGTCAGCGGCAGTGAAGCTATGCACTGTCCTTGTGCAGACAAGAGATCAACACCGCCATTGTCCATGGACGAGGTTGGGGCTTCAGTTCCACCAAGCGATGGTTGGACAGATCCGGATTCGTTCTGGTGCTGGTCTTCACAACAGAAAAAATGAACAGTGCCAGGTACGGGCAGAGACCGCTGTATTTCACGGGTCAGGGGTACTCTGAGAACATGCAGGTCTTCGCGGGAGACCATTGTTATTTTTCTCCAGGATATGTTTTCTGTTCACCCCCTGCTGCCACAACCAGAGTGCCCAAGAGACCTTCAACAATCAATGCAAGTTCATCATCACGCACAGTCCGCATGTCGAGAAGAAACAGGTCATTTTCAACTCTGCCAATAACAGGGACAGATGAACGACGCAGGGATTTTTCCAATTGATGGATTGTCATGACAGCGGGCCGCAGGGCCACTGCCCAACTGGGAATATTCTGCTCCGGCATGGCACCGCCACCGACTCTTGAGTCCACCTGAACCACGTCAACGGAACAAAGGTCCTTCATTTTTGCTGCAAGGCGCTGTTGACATGCCTTGGCCCGTTCACGCACGCTTTGTTCCGGAGAGGCGATCATCGCCAGGGTCGGAATTTCGCGGACAGCAAGGGTTTCGTCGAGGTACAGCCGCAAAATGGACTCCAGGGCCGCGAGAGTGAACTTGTCTATGCGAACAGCCCGATTCAAGGGGTTCTTCTTTATCTGCTCAATGTAGATTCTTTTGCCGAGGATGAGCCCAGCCTGAGGTCCGCCAAGCAGCTTATCGCCGCTAAAGGTGACAATACCCATACCAGAGGCAACAGTCTCCTGCACCGTCGGCTCCTTTGCCAGCCCAAACCGGCTCAAATCAATGAAACAACCCGAGCCGAGATCCTCCATGACTGGAACCGCAAGGCTCTTCCCCAATTGAACAAGTTCAGGGCCGGATACCTCGCTGGTAAAACCGATGATCCGATAATTACTGCAGTGTACCCTGAGGAGCAGTGCGGTTTCATTGGTCACAGCGCCGCGATAGTCCTCGATGCGGGTTCGGTTGGTGGTCCCGGTTTCCACCAGCAATGCCCCGCTTCGCTTCATGATGTCAGGTATACGGAAGGAGCCGCCAATTTCGATCAATTGCCCGCGAGAAACAACCACCTCTTTGTTTTTTGCAAGGGTTTCAAGAGCGAGAAGAACTGCGGCAGCGTTGTTGTTGACAACCAGAGCAGCTTCAGCACCGGTCAACTCGCAGAGCAGGTCCTCGACATGGGCGTACCGAGAACCGCGCTTGCCGGTTTCAAGATCAAATTCGAGATTGGTATAGTTTTGCCCGGCCAGCAAAAGAGCGTCTGTCGAAGAGGAAGGCAACAGGGAGCGGCCAAGATTGGTATGGACGATGACCCCTGTCCCGTTGACAACCCGTTCAAGCCTGGGACGGTGGTATCGGCGCACAAATGCTTTAAGGCCATCAATGATTGAGGTGCGATCAGAACTGGAAATATGATCACCCCGGAGTATTTCCTGTCTGGTTTTCTCCAAATAGATGCGAGTGCAATACTTGAGTCGCGACAGGGGCACATCGTCAAGATCCCCTGATTCGATAAAGGAATGCAGGCATTCATTGACATTGGGGATCATGCGCAGAGAGCGGGAGACAGAGTCCATATTTGAAAAAACCACAGAAAAATGATGGAGGTGTGCAGACCGGAAACAGGGAACGCTTCGGCCGTTGTCTTCATTTTGCATGGTACGACAAAAGGGACAACGAAAGCAAACGAATAAACGGTGTCATTCCAGCGCATTCATTCATGTGGCCCTCGGCATCCATACCAACGTCCTGAATCCGTGAGCGTTCGTCCGTGCGTCAGCTTCGTTGTTCGTGGCCGTTCGATGAAAGGACACTTTATCGGACGGGTACGGGCAATGAAGATGGCGTGCGGACGAATGCCCCGAAGGGAGGCTGGCGAAAGTTTTTTCAAGGGGTTAGCTACAATTATAGTATGAGTACAGTAAAATATATCCAAAACATGCGTCCAGCCGTCACGGATTCAGGAAAAGTGAAAAAACCCATTGACAAGGCGTTCCGGTTCCGGTAATTTGCCGCTCCGTTGCCTTGGGGACAGGATTTGCCTGTCCGTGTCCTGCTGGATTTGCGGAAGGGCGGCGGAAAAAAGCATTGACAAGTGATC
>NZ_JAFFQC010000250.1 GCF_016918545.1 Desulfobulbus alkaliphilus
CTTCAAGTCGGTGTTCCCGATCAAGGACTTCAACGAGCGCGCCATCCTGGAATACGTCTCGTACGAGTTCGAAGAGCCGAAGTACGACGTCGAGGAGTGCATTCAGCGCGACATGACCTATGCCGCGCCGCTGAAGGTCAAGCTGCGCCTGATCGTGTTCGAAACCGACGAGGAAACGGGAGCCCGTTCGGTCAAGGACATCAAGGAGCAGTACGTCTACATGGGCGACATCCCGCTCATGACGGACAAGGGCACCTTCATCGTCAACGGCACCGAGCGTGTGATCGTCTCGCAGATGCACCGTTCGCCGGGCGTCTTCTTCGACCACGACAAGGGCAAGACGCACTCGTCGGGCAAGCTGCTGTTCGCCGCCCGCGTGATCCCGTACCGCGGCTCGTGGCTCGACTTCGAGTTCGACGCCAAGGACGTGGTCTATGTGCGCATCG
>NZ_JAFFQC010000251.1 GCF_016918545.1 Desulfobulbus alkaliphilus
GTGGAAAGCACCCCGCGCAGGGCGGCATGGCCTTCCAGCTCCAGCGCCTCCACCTCGGGGCGCATGAATACCTGCTCGCGGGCCACACGTTTGAGGGTATCCAGCACTCTGGCAGCCGGTGCCTGACCGTGCAAGAGCGCCCTGGGGTAGGCGCCGCTCAGGATGGCCTCGTGGTCGCTCACATAGGTGTGGGCCGCGAGCGCCACCAGATCCCGGGTCAGATGCTGACGGAAATGGGGGAAGAAGCCCCTGCCGGAGGCCAGCGCCTCCTCGAGCAGGCTGGCCATGTAGTCCCCCTCATCGGCACCGCGCAGCGCCACCAGCAGCTCGCCCTGGTTGAGGATGCGCCTGTCCACCGCGTCTTCCAGATCGGCGATGCAGTAGGAGATGTCGTCCGCCGCCTCCATGATGTAGACCAGCGGATGCCGGCATCCCGGCGCCAACC
>NZ_JAFFQC010000252.1 GCF_016918545.1 Desulfobulbus alkaliphilus
CGTTGAGGCCGTAGAACGGCACCTTGTTCATGAACTGGACGAAGGCGTCGTCGATGGCCTGCCGGGTCCCGTAGTGGTCCAGATGGTCTTCGTCCACGTTGGTGACCACGTTGATGATGGGGAACAGGCAAAGGAAGGAGCCGTCGGATTCATCGGCTTCGGCGATGAGGTAGTGGCCGCTACCCAGATGGGCGTTGGTGCCGTAGACATTGAGACGCCCCCCGATGATGACCGTGGGGTCCAGACCGGCCGTGTCGAAGATGGAGGCCGTCAGGGACGTGGTGGTGGTCTTGCCGTGCGTACCGGCAATGGCCACGCCCTGGCGCAGGCGCATCAGTTCGGCCAGCATCTCGGCGCGGGGGATGATGGCGATGTTGCGGCGACGCGCTTCCACCACTTCGGGGTTGTCCTCGGCGATGGCCGTGGATTTGACCAGCACCTGCAC
>NZ_JAFFQC010000253.1 GCF_016918545.1 Desulfobulbus alkaliphilus
CTTGAGGACCTTCTTCAGGCGCTCCTCGAAGTCACCGCGGTAGCGCGACCCGGCGACGAGCGAGCCGAGGTCGAGCGTGTAGAGCTGCTTGTCCTTGAGCGTCTCGGGGACGTCGCCGGAGACGATGTCCTGCGCGAGGCCCTCGACGACGGCGGTCTTGCCGACGCCAGGCTCACCGATGAGCACCGGGTTGTTCTTGGTGCGTCGGCTGAGGACCTGCATGACGCGCTCGATCTCCTTGGCGCGACCGATGACCGGGTCGAGCTTGCCCTCGCGGGCAGCCTGGGTCAGGTTGCGGCCGAACTGGTCGAGCACTGCCGAGCCGGCCGGGGTGCCCTCGGCAGGGGCGCCCGAGGCGACGGGCTCCTTGCCCTGGTAGCCCGAGAGCAGCTGGATGACCTGCTGGCGCACGCGGTTGAGGTCGGCGCCCAGCTTCGTGAGGACC
>NZ_JAFFQC010000254.1 GCF_016918545.1 Desulfobulbus alkaliphilus
ACGTTCACGCCTCTCGCCCGAAGATCATGAGCAAGTTTGCGGCTGAGTACGGGCGGCAGGGTCGTGTCGCGAGAGGCTTCCAGCACGACGACCTTGCCTGAATAGCCGTCCAGCGTCGCGGGCACATCCACTATGGTCAGGGGCTCGGCCAACTGGACGCGGACGATCGGCCGCCACAGACCCACCATTGAATCAACGGCGGCGCGGGCGGTCGGCGTGGTCGCCTCTAGCACCAGGGCGTCGGCGCGGATGACACGCGCGGCCTCGGCGCAGATCGGACCGCCCAGGGAATGCCCCCATGCGATCAACCTGCGGCCTTCGGCGTCAGCCTAGGCTCGGGCGGTCGCCGCGATGACCTCGCCTGCATCTCTGTAGGTCGCGAAGCTGGCCTGCCCCGGGGTATCGCCGGAGCCGGGATAGTCGAACATCAGCACATCGCCGAAC
>NZ_JAFFQC010000255.1 GCF_016918545.1 Desulfobulbus alkaliphilus
CCTTCGGATCGGTCTCGGCGCGGTCGGCGTGCAGCTTGACGCTGCAGCCTTGCACGTCCAGGCGACCCCGCTTCAGGATCAGCACCACGTCATAGGCGGTGCAGCCACCGGTGCCCAGTAAGACCATTTCCATCGGGCGCGGTGCGAGGTTGCGGCCACCGCCGTCCGGGGCCCCATCCATCGTGACGAGGTGGCCGCTGCCGGTTTCCGCCAAAAAGGCCATGCCATCCGGGCCGGTCCAGCTCACAGTGCAATCCATGTCCAATCCTTGTGCAGAGGGTCGGCCAGCGCCGACGAAAAGCCACATTGTAGCCATCGGCCCTCGCCTGCGTTGACCCCCCTAGGGTGATCGCGGCTTGACAGTGATGCCCGTGCGAAAAGGTGCAACCCGCGACTTCTGCACCGAAATCGCGCCGAAATTGGAAGAATATCACTAGTGAACAG
>NZ_JAFFQC010000256.1 GCF_016918545.1 Desulfobulbus alkaliphilus
GGATATAGATGCGCAGACGGTGCAGCGGGGCCAGGCTTTCCCGCACATCGTCCACCACCACCAGCAACCAGGGCATGGCATCCAGATGCATCATGGCCGCCAAAGGCTCCTTGCTGCCGCTGTCGCCCGGCTGGGACGGCAGGGGCACAAGAGCGATGCCCTGGCGCAGCACATTGGGCAAGGTGACGTCGAAGTGCTCAAGGATGCGGCCGTAGTCACGGGAATCGGTCTGCAGCACGCCCTGCTCGTTGATCAGGAAGGCATCACTACGCTCCCCGGAGTACACGCGCTGCAACAGACCGTTGATGGCTTCCATGTCGATGGTGGCACGCATGATGAAGCTCTCGCCCCCTTCATGACGCAAGACGGCGATGATGAAATGCGGCACATTGCGGAAGCCCATGAACACGTCGCTGACGAAAACGCCCTTGCGCAATACCTC
>NZ_JAFFQC010000257.1 GCF_016918545.1 Desulfobulbus alkaliphilus
GCGATCACCTGCACCGTATGGTCACCCTGGGCCCAACCACCCCCGTCCGCTATCGAACCGACAATTTCCTGCCAGCTCCAGGACATCGAACCTGTGCCGGTAAAATACTGAAAACCAACCCGGCTGCGATACCTGTTGGGGCGAACATGCCACAGTTCAATATGACCTTCATGTCCGCCAACTCGTTCCTTGAACTGCACTGTCCCCTTGATATCCAGATCACCCGACGCCTGACCCGCGGCACCGGAAACCTCAGGCGTGTTGTCGATGGTGATAGGTATATTGACCTGTTGACGACTGCCATTGGCCGCTATCGCGATCACCTGCACCGTATGGTCACCCTGGGCCCAACCACCCCCGTCCGCTATCGAACCGACAATTTCCTGCCAGCTCCAGGACATCGAACCTGTGCCGGTAAAATACTGAAAACCAACCCGGCTGC
>NZ_JAFFQC010000258.1 GCF_016918545.1 Desulfobulbus alkaliphilus
GGGTGGATAGGCCGATGAGAGAAGTCATCATACTTACGTTGACCCTGCTCGTGGTGACCGCATGCGCTCCGGATGAAAGCGCCCGCACTCAGAAAACGCTGACAGCGTTTCGAGGGAAGACGATCGTCTTCAAGTCTAACGCATACCCATCCGTAGTGGCTTTATACTTGGATGATGGTGCCTACCGAAACTATGCTGACGTTTCGGAGGTTGGCGGACCGTCGGACATCGGAGGCGCACTAACGCCATGCGGCGAAGGCGCCTCCAAATGCATAGAGGTTGCCGGACTTAATCTCATGGTGCCGCCTGCACGCGAGGCGCGCTGGGATTTAGGCGGCTACAACTTCAATGCCGTTGCCGACACATCGGGTCGCGAAGGTCACGTTATCGTCGTCTCTCGAAACGGCGAAGAGAGCTATTCTTACGGTTTCAGTCCGGGAT
>NZ_JAFFQC010000259.1 GCF_016918545.1 Desulfobulbus alkaliphilus
TCTGGAAGGTTCGGACAGAACGCCAGCGTTGCGGATCGGCCTGCGCCAGATTGAGGGCTTCCGCGAAGACTGGGCAGAGGCGCTAGCCGCCGCCCGCGCCTTCTCCCTGTCCAACATCGAAACTCTGGCCCGCCGCGCCGCCTTGTCGTCTGCCGCCATGCGCAAGCTGGCCGACGCCGACGCCTTCCGATCGTTGGGGCTGGATCGGCGTGAAGCCCTATGGGCCGTACGACGCTTGCCCGACGACGCGCCGCTGCCGTTGTTCGCCGCCGCCGATGCGCGCGAGCTCGGCGCCGAACCCGACGCCCGACTGCCGGTCATGCCGCTGGGCGAGCATGTCGCCGCCGACTACCAGACCCTTCGCCTGTCGCTGAAGGCGCATCCCATGGCGATCCTGCGCCCGATCTTCGAAGCGGAAGGACTGCTGAACTGTGCGCAGAC
>NZ_JAFFQC010000025.1 GCF_016918545.1 Desulfobulbus alkaliphilus
GCCTCTGGCACCGCCGGCCCGGCATTGCGGCTTATTTTCAAGGTGTAATGCCTAACTCCTGTTCCTTGGCGGCAATAGCCAGCCGCGTCTTCACCACCGTGTCTGAAACCAGACTGATGGAATCGATCCCTTCCTCGACCAGAAAGGTGGCGAAATCGGGAAAATCGGAAGGCCCCTGACCGCAGATGCCGATTTTTCGCCCTCTCCGCTTGGCTGTAGCGATGACCATCCGAATCAAGGTCTTCACCGCCTCATTCCGTTCGTCGTAAATATGGGCAACCAGGTCCGAATCACGATCCAGCCCCAGGGCCAACTGGGTCAAATCGTTGGACCCGATGGAAAACCCGTCAAATACATCGCTGAAGGCATCGGCGGCAATGACGTTGGAGGGAATTTCACACATCACATAGACCTCAAGTCCGTTTTCCCCCTGGACGAGACCAAATTCCCGCATCACCTCAATCACCTTCCGCCCCTCTTCCGGGGTGCGGCAGAACGGGACCATCAACTTGATGTTGTTCAGCCCCATATCGTTACGCGCCTTGAGCAGGGCCTTGCACTCCAACTCAAAGGCCGGCTTGTATTTCGGGTCATAATAGCGGGAGGCGCCGCGCCAGCCGATCATCGGGTTGGACTCCACCGGTTCATACAGGTGGCCGCCGATCAGGTTGGCATATTCATTTGACTTGAAATCAGAAAGACGGACAATGACATCCTTGGGATAAAAACCGGCGGCGATCCGTCCGACGCCTTCAGCCAGTTTATCAATGAAATACTGGCGTTTATCAGTATACGCCGAGGTTTTAAAATCAATATCCTCGATGATGTCCAGAATCTCGTCATCCTCTTCGGCCTGCTGCCGCAGACTTTCGTAGTTGTACAGGGCCAGCGGATGAATACCGATATGCGCATTAATGATAAATTCTTCCCTGGCCAGCCCGACCCCTTCGTTGGGTAACTGCCCTTCGATAAAAGCTTTTTCCGGCAAGCCGACATTCATCATCACCTTGGTCCTGGTTTCCGGGATGTTGTCAAGATCAAGGGATTCAACAACATATTCGAGCAGTCCCTCGTAGATGTGTCCGGTTTCTCCTTCGACACAGGAGACCGTAACCCCTTGTCCGTCCTTGATCTTCTGACTCCCGTTGACCGTACCGATAACACAGGGAATACCCAGTTCCCGGGAAATGATCGCCGCATGGCAGGTCCGTCCACCTCGATTGGTGACAATGGCCCCGGCAATCTTCATGATCGGTTCCCAGTCGGGATCGGTCATATCGGTAACCAGGACCTCTCCGGCCTTGAAGTCATGGATCTGACTGACATCGTGCAGCAGACGGGCCGTTCCCCGGCCAATCTTGGCGCCAACAGCCTGCCCGCTGGCCAGGATGGTACCCTTTTCCTTGAGCACGTAGGTCTCCATCACCCTTTTTTTGTTCTGCGAATGAACTGTTTCCGGCCGGGCCTGAACAATGAACAGACCGCCGGTTCCCACTGCAACCCCATCACCATCCTTGGCCCACTCGACATCCATGGGGCGGCCGTAATGATCTTCGATGATACAGGCCCAACGAGCCAGTTCGAGGATCTCGTCATCACTCAGGATATACGTGCCTCGCTCCGCTTCGGTCGTGTCGATGTTTTTCACCGGCTCCTTGGCACCAGGATCGGTATTGTAGACCATCTTCACTTCCTTGCTCCCCACCCGCTTGCCGACGATCGGCCGTTTTCCCTGACGCAAGGTTGGCTTAAAAACGTAAAACTCATCGGGATTGACCGCTCCCTGCACTACATTTTCCCCAAGCCCCCAAGCCCCTGTCAAAAAAACGGCATCTTTGAATCCGGATTCGGTATCAATGGAAAACAAAACCCCGGAGCAGGCCGAATCCGAACGGACCATTTTCTGGACCACGATCGACAAATACACATCAAACTGACCAAAACCTCTGTCGTGGCGATAGGAAATTGCCCGGTCGGTGAACAGGGAAGCAAAACAACGCCGACAGGCATCGATCAGGGCTTCGGGGCCACGGATATTGAGATAGGTATCCTGCTGCCCGGCAAAGGAGGCGTCGGGAAGGTCTTCAGCGGTAGCCGAGGAACGAACCGCCACATCCACATCGGCACCATATTCCTGTTCCATCCGGCGATAGGCCTCGATGATCGCTTCCCGCAAGGCGGGGGGAAACTCGGCGTTGCGAATAATATCCCGTGCCTTGGCGCCACGTTCCTGGAGATTACGCAGATTGTGCGTATCCAGATCGGCCAGGGCTTCGCGGATTGCAGCCTCGATCCCGGCTTCCTGAAGAAGGTACTGATACGCATACGCTGTGATGGCGTAGCCGTTGGGGACGGCCACTCCCTTGGAGGTCAGTTTCTGGTGCATTTCCCCCAGAGAAGCATTTTTCCCACCCACCAGGGGTACATCTTCAATGCCGATTTCATCAAACCAGAGAATGAGTGCCTGTGTGTGTTGGTTTCCCATTATTTGTCCCCTCGTTTTTTTATGATGTCACCATCCGGTTCGCTTCAGCTCTGAGCGGAAAACAGTCGGCAACTAGCGCAGTTTTTGATAAAATTTGATAATAGAAAACTTTTCTCTACCGGTCAACTGAAACGTCCATCGGCGCGGATCCGTCCCGGGGTGACCCGCTGAGGAGACTGGTTGCCAATCCCGATTTCAGAAGCTATATTTTAACCACGTAAAAAACAAATTCACCCCTTCCTGCCTGACCACCTCAGATAAGATGGAGCGGACATGATGATCAAATCAGAAATCGACCGGATACTCCAGCAGCACATCGTTGCCCACAACCATCGGGACAGCAACTATTTCGCCGCTCTGCAGCTGCTGGTCGACGAACGAAACAGAGCTGCTGACGAGGCCACCCGAACACAGTGGCAGGCGGGTATCGATCATGTCTACACCCTGGTGGCGGACGAATTGCTCACCAACCCTGACCCGCCGCTCAGGGCCATTACTTTTGGCACCTCCGGCTGGCGAGGTATCCTCGGCAAGGATATTTCCATCCGTTCAGTGGCGGTCGTCACCACCGCTATCCTCAGCCTGTACAGGGAGGCAGAAAAGGACCCGGCCCTTCGTGCTGCCCTGGGGATTGCCGATTTTGCCACCATGCAGCACCGGGGATGCGTTGTCGGTCACGATAACCGTTTTGGCGGTTCCCTGCTGGCCCAGGCCGTGATCAATATACTGAGTGCCAACGGGGTCCGGGTCTATTATGCCGGCGAGGCGACAACCGGAGCCCTGTCCGCCGCCGTTCTGGTCCGCAAAGCCGCCTTTTCCGTCAATCTGACTCCAAGTCACAATCCCATGGAGTATGGAGGGTTTAAGTACAACGCAGCGGATGCCGGTCCTGCAGCCCCGATCCTCACAGATGCCATTACAAAGCGGGCAAGGGATTTCATCCTCCGTTCGGACAATCCCTTCATGCCACCGGATATCGACCTGCAACAATCGCTCAATGACCGGCCCGAAATTATTGCAGAAGATGCTCTGCAGAGCTGGCAGCAACTGGTGCGCAACGGCACCCCGCTCCATGGCCTGGAGTATGACCGGATCCTTGAGACGTTCGCAGCCAGCAGCGACGTAGTGCTCTGCATCGATGCCGTGCACGGTGCTGCGCGACAGTATCTCAGGCGCCTGTTGAACAATCCCCCTGAAGAACGGCTCGTTCTTTTACGGAATAAGCCGGATCCGACCTTTGGCGGTATTGCTCCGGAACCCTCTTCCGTCAATATGCAGCCGGTCATGTCCGCGCTGGCTGCCCGAAGGGAACCCCTGCGCATCGGAGCCATTATCGATCCAGACGGCGATCGGATCCGTTTTACCGATGGTCGTATCGAAATCTCCATGAATCAGTTCGGGGCCATGGCCTATCATTTTCTCCATGAAATCAAGAAAAAAAAGGGCATGGTCGCGAAAACCGTCGCCTCCAGCAATCTGGCCAATGCCTTGGCCGCCCAGTTGGCTGAAGATGTGTTTGAACCTAAAGTAGGGTTCAAGGAATTCAAACCCGTCCTCAACAAGGCCTTGGTCTGTTTCGAGGAATCGGACGGAATCTCCATCATTGGTCACACACCGGAGAAAGATGCCTTCATCGGCCTGATCCTTGCTCTGGACATGGTTCTGACCATGAAAAAATCTTTGGGCGAATATCTTTTCGAAATTGAAGAACAGTTTGGTCATTATTATCCGGACCGGGACGGGGTCGCTGTCTCCCGGCAAGGAAAGGAACTGCTGCAGGCACTGGATAAGCTGAAAAAATACACTCCAGGCAGCCAGGTGGCAGTGGGTGACGCCATGAAAACCATCACCAAGGTGATTGACATCGATGGCCGCAAGATGATTCTGGACGATGGCTCCTGGATTATGATCCGACCATCCGGGACCGAGCCCAAGGTCCGCTTTTATGTGGAAGCAAGAACCAGCTCGGAGACTGCACAGCTGGTCAGCAGTGCAAAATCGATGCTTGCCGAAATCGGCCTCCTGCCATAATATATTCTTATAATTTTGCCCTTCCTGCCGACCTAAGCAAAGCAAGATGCCGGCCTCAAAAGATTAACATCAAACACAGAGAAGCCATCATGTGGGAATATACGGAGAAAGTCCAGGAACACTTCATCAATCCGAAAAATGTCGGAGAAATTGAAGGCGCTGACGGAGTCGGCAATGTCGGATCCATCGCCTGTGGTGATGCCCTGCGCCTGACCATCAAGGTCGACGAAAACAAGGTGATCACTGATGCTAAGTTCAAAACCTTTGGCTGTGCTTCGGCCATCGCTTCTTCCTCGGTGCTCACCGAAATGCTCAAAGGCATGAAACTCGAAGAGGCCAAAAAACTGACCAACGATGACATCGCCAAGGCGCTCGGCGGCCTGCCCAAGGAAAAAATGCACTGCTCTGTTATGGGACGTGAAGCTCTGGAGGCGGCCATCGCCGACTATACCGGCACCATCCTCCCCATGGCCCAGGGTGAAATCGTCTGTGAGTGTTTCGGGGTTACTGACCTTGAAGTCATCCGGGCCATTAGAGAAAACCAGCTTAAATCGGTTGAGGAAATCACCAATTATACCAAGGCTGGTGGTGGTTGTGGCAAATGCGAAAAGCGCCTGAGTCAAATTCTCACCGAAACTGTTGATGACCTGCCCGCGCAGATAAAGGGGGTCAAGAAAGAAAAACGCATGACCAGTCTGGAAAAAATCAAAAAAATAGAAGAAGTCATTGAACGCGAAATTAAACCGACCCTGAAAAAAGACGGCGGCGATATCCGCCTGATCGATGTGGACGGAAATTTTGTCACTGTTTCCCTCCTCGGTGCCTGTGCCGGTTGTCACTCGTCGCGAACGACGCTGAAGGACTATGTGGAGAAAAAGCTGCGCGAACAGGTCCTTGACAGCCTGGTTGTGGAGGAGGACCGATAATGACCGATACCACCAGCAAGGTCATATACATGGACAACAACGCCACCACCCGGATTGCCCCCGAGGTGCTGGAAGCCATGATGCCCTACTTGACGGACTTATATGGCAATCCCTCTTCCATGCATTCCTTCGGCGGCAGGGTCGCCCCGGCAATTCACGCCGCGCGGCAGGCCATTGCTGACCTGATTGGTGCTGAACCCGAAGAAATCGTTTTCACCAGCAGCGGCACGGAAAGTGACTCCACGGCCATCCTCTCCGCCCTGCAAACCTATCCTGAGAAAAACCATGTGGTTACCACCAGGGTTGAACACCCGGCGGTCAAAAATCTCTGTGACAACCTCGATATTTTCACCGGCCGCAAATACCACATCACCCGACTGCACGTGAATGGGGACGGCACTCTGGATCTGCAGAAATACCAGGACAGCCTGACCGACGAAACCGCCATCGTCAGCGCCATGTGGGCCAACAATGAAACCGGGGTGATCTTTCCGGTGGAGGAGATGGCCCAAATGGCAAACGACCGGGGCATCCTCTTTCATACCGACGCGGTTCAGGCCGTAGGTAAGATCCCCATCGATCTGAGCAGTTCCGCCATTAATTTCCTGTCGATTTCCGGTCACAAACTGCATGCTCCCAAAGGGGTTGGCGTCCTCTATATCCGCAAGGGCACCCCTTTTGTTCCCTTTCTTAACGGTGGTCACCAGGAGCATGGCCGCCGCGGCGGCACCGAAAATGTCGCCTCCATTGTCGGCCTCGGTAAGGCCTGCCAACTGGCTGCAGCCGCAATGACGGAAGAAAACACCCGGGTACGAGCCCTCCGTGACAAACTGGAAACCGGCCTGCTGACCACCATTCCCAAGGCGTTGCTCAACGGTCATAAGGAACTGCGCCTGCCCAATACCGCCAATATCAGCTTTGAATATGTGGAGGGCGAGGCTATCCTGCTGCACATGAACCAACACAATATCTGCGCCTCTTCCGGTTCAGCCTGCACCTCCGGCTCGCTGGAACCCTCACACGTCCTCAGAGCCATGGGCGTACCGTTTACCGCAGCCCACGGATCCATTCGCTACAGCCTTTCCATCTACAACAGCGAGGAAGAGATTGACTATGTCCTGGCCACCATGCCGGATATCATAGCCAAACTGCGGGCTATGTCGCCCTTCTGGGAAGAAAACAGCTGACCATGTACCTTGCAGGAGGATGACAAAACTAACACCTGGATCCGTGAGCGTTCGTCCGTGCCTCAGCTTTATTGTCTGTGACCGTTCGATTAAAGTACACTTTATCGGACGCTTACTGGCAATGAAGATGGCGAGCGGACGGGCGCCCCGAAGGGCGGCTGGCGAAGGTTATCTTGAAGGATTCCGCTGCAATTATAATATGATTACAGCAAGATATACCCAAAAAACGTCCAGCCGTCACGGATTCAGGAATTCGTCTTCTCCAGCCGCCTTTCAAGGCGTCCTCGTTCTTCTTTTTCTGTAACGGCCTCCCCATGCATATTATTGAACCACACTTCATTATCCTGGATGAACTGGATCAACAAAGCCTGCCCGTCCGCATCGAATTTTGCGGCCGTATCTGTTATAAAAGCGAAAACCGGATCAACAGCGACTCAGCCCTCCCTTTTGTTCGCAACATGATCGAACATGGCCACAATTCGGTGCTGGAAATGGCTGTGGTCACCCTGGTCGTCAGCTGTTCAACCTCGAATCCGGTCCAGGACCTCTTTTTCTGCCAGCCGAAATTCCTGCACATCGATCAACTCACTCCCCGACAGTTGCTGATCACCGGCTCGATCCGGGCCTTTCGGGAGATGCTTCTTTTTTACCCGGACAACAACATCACCCAAGCGATTGCTCTCTTCCTTGCCCGCCGGCACCCGTATTTCTTCTCGGGGATTGAAAGCGACACGCAACTGCCACCCCCGGGGATTTCCGTCGAAAAAATGCCGCTTGCCGAGGTGGAACAGCTGGCCCCCCGGCAATGCGCCAGACATCGTCACCTGGCGGTGAAATTCATCGTCAGCCGGGCCGTCACCCATGAACTCGTCCGCCACCGGCCCTGTGCCTTTCTCCAGGAAAGTCAACGGTACTGCCGATACTCCGCCGACAAATTTGGCAACGAGGTGACCTTTATCAAGCCCATTTTTTTCGACGAACAAAGCAAGGAATATACTATCTGGAAACAATCTATGGCAGAAATGGAGCAGCAGTATCTGCGCCTCCTGCAAACTTCGACTCCTCAGGCCGCCCGAACCGTGCTGCCCAACTCCTGCAAAACAGAAATCATTACCTATGCCAATCTCATGCAATGGCAGCACATTCTGATGCTGCGGACAGCAAAAAATGCCGAGCCCTCCATGCGCGAGGTCATGATTCCACTCCAGCAGGAATTGCGTTCCCGATACCCTGCCATTTTCTCCTGAGACCCTTTTCCTGAATCCGTGACGGCTGGACGCTTGTTTTGGATATATCCTGCTGTACTCACATTATAATTGCAGCAGAATCCTTGAAGATAACCTTCACCAGCCGCCCTTCGGGGCGTGCGGACGAACGCTCACGGATCCAGGAATAAAAGTGCTTCCTTTTTGACCGGTTTTTTTTTTTGTAGTAGGATATGGAATATGGAATCTGTTTGCAGTGCTTTCCCTGTACACGTTCACCGGATGCAGGCAAAAGGCTACATGACCCGGAAACAGAAACCGTTGACCAGTGTTCCGTATACGGATAAACCGGCTGTCGAGCCTTACTCCGCTGACCGCCAGCCTGATCGTCCGCGAATGGCGAGCCGGTGAACGGTTACCTCTTCTTTCTGCAATGGCGGGATCAAAAAACCTCTTATGGCCATAAAAACTGGATCACCAACAGCTGATTCTCCCCGGAGTTCAATGAAACGAACGGTGAAGGACCAGTCCGGCGCCGGTAAACTCAAAATCGGCGAACTGTTGAGCAAGGCGGGATACATCACGGCAACTCAATTTGAGGAAGCCAAAGCTGTTCAGAAAAAAACCGGTGAACGGCTGGGACGAATACTCCTGGAAAGCGGGGCGATCGAACGCGACACCATCGCCAACTTTCTCAGCCGTATGCATAATTACACCATGGTCTCCATTGAGCAGGAGGCTCCGAGCCGGGATGCGCTCAATCTGGTTCCCTATGAAACAGCAAAACGCTTTCTCGCCTTCCCCCTGCGCCTGGCCGGCAATACCCTGCAGATCACCATGGCCGAGCCCACCGACGCGGTGGAGGTGGAGCAACTGCAGGATGTAGTGCAAAAAAGCCTGACCGTCTGTGTTTCCACGGCCAAGGACATTATCGAGGCGTACAAGAAGTACTATCATATCAGTGATGAAGAATACCAATCCTTCTTCAAGTACGAGCCGGAAGGTGAAGATGACACCGTCACCCAGGTCGAGGATTTCGGCGCCCTGGTGTCCGATGCTGCCGAGGATTTCGAAATCGAGAGCAGCGGTGCCGAGGATGGAAGCTACGAACAATTCTCCGCGTCCGACGCCCCCATCATCAAACTGGTGAACGGAATTCTGGTCAAAGCCGTGCAGGATGGAGTCAGTGACATCCATATAGAGCCCTATGAAAAGACCATGCAGGTCAGATACCGCAAAGACGGTTCTCTGTTCAAGTCCATGAACCTGCCCCTGACCATCAAGAACGCCATGGCCGCCCGCCTGAAAATCCTGGCAGGCTTGAACATCACCGAGCGTCGAGTTCCCCAGGATGGCCGCATCAAAATCCGCCTTGGTCGCAATAAGGCTGTCGACTTCAGGGTATCCACGCTTCCCCTGCTGTTTGGCGAGGGTATTGTTCTTCGTATTCTCGACAAGGATTCCCTCAATGTCGACCTGACCAAGCTCGGCTTCACCAAAGACACCTTCGCCGCCCTGAAGCGATGCCTGGAGCGACCACAGGGACTGCTGCTGGTCACAGGGCCTACGGGGTCGGGGAAAACCGTGACCCTGTATTCAGCACTGAACTCGCTGAACAATGAGGACATCAAAATCCTCACCGCGGAAGATCCGGTTGAATTCAACTTCAAAGGCATCAATCAGGTCAACGTCAACTCCGAGGTGGGCATGACCTTTGCCGCGGCGCTGAAAGCTTTTCTCCGCCAGGATCCTGACATTATCATGGTGGGTGAGATCCGCGATATCGAAACCGCGGAGATCGCCATGAAGGCCGCCATGACCGGCCACCTGGTTTTTTCCACCCTGCATACCAATGATTCTCCGGCAACGGTCAGCCGCATGGTGGACATCGGCATCCCTTCCTACATCCTCGCCTCCTCGCTCACCATGGTTTTGTCTCAGCGACTGGGAAGGCGGTTATGCGCCAAGTGCAAGATTCCGGGGCAATATGACCCGGAGGCACTGCTTACCGCCGGTTTCCGCGAAGAAGAACTCGACGACCTGCATCTGTTCAAGGCAAAGGGCTGCCCGGAATGCAATGGCCTTGGCTACCGGGGCCGGGTCGGCTTTTTTGAACTGATGGAGGTGACCAAGGAGGTGGCCAAAGCCATTCAGGCAGAGGTTTCTGAAGAGCAGCTGCGCAAAATCGCCATTCAGGAGGGCATGTACACGCTGAGGGAGGCAGGACTGCAAAAAGCTCGGGAAGGGGTCACGAGCCTGGAAGAGGTTTTGCGGCGAACCGTGGCTCATGAGGACAGCCTGCCTGCCTATCTGGTGAATCCGGATGTGGAGGAGTATGAAGACGGTGACATTATCATCCAGGAGGGAAACAAAGACAAAGACTTCTTCAAGCTGGTCAGGGGCAAGGTGGCGGTCCTTCGGTCCGGGAAAAAAATAGCCGAGATCACCGAACCCGGAGAATATTTCGGAGAGATGGCCGCCATCCTCGATGAACCTCGATCCGCTTCGATCATATCAGCGGGCCGATGTACCATTAAACGGTACCCCGGCGATAAGCTTGCTGAACTCATCGAAAAATATCCTGATGTCTCGAAATATCTGTTTCGTACCCTGGTCGAACGGCTGCAGAAGACCGACCGTATTGTGGTGCAGCTCGCCGGGGCCACCAAAACCCGGCCTCCCCATGTTGTCCGACACGCATGAACAAAGTATCCGTTTATATCATTGCCTACAACGAGGCGGAAAAAATCCGCTCGGCTGTCCAGTCAGTGCTCTGGGCTGACGAGATTGTGGTTGCCGATTCCCACAGCCAGGACGACACGGCCGCCATTGCCGAGAGCCTCGGAGCCAGGGTGGTCCAGATAGAGTTCCGCGGTTTCGGTGACCTGCGCAATCAGGCCATGGCGGCCTGCAGCCATGACTGGATTTTCTCGCTGGATGCGGATGAACGCTGCACCCCCGAGGCCCGGGATGAGATTCGGACTGTACTCCACGCCCCGCAATCCGAGGCCTATTACATCCCCCGAAAAAATTTCTTCATGGGCCGATGGATGCGCCATTCCGGTTTTTACCCCGATTACCGCCAACCGCAGTTGTTCAGGAAAGGGGTCCTGGTTTTTAAAGATGACCCGGTCCATGAAGAGTATACGGTCCTCTCGAAACACCCGGCTGCCTATCTGCGCAACCCCATCTGGCAGTTTCCCTTCAAAAATCTCGAGGAGGTCGTCCACAAGGCCAATAAATATTCGACCCTTGGTGCTGAAAAACTGGCAAAAAAGGGACGAAAGGCCACCATGGGGATGGCTGTGCTCCATGGCATCTGGGCTTTTTTCCACATGTACATCCTCAAACGCGGCGTCCTCGATGGCTGGCCGGGATTGGTCATCGCCATCGGCAACTTTGAAGGCACCTTCTACAAGTATGCAAAACTGCTTGAACTCGGGGCGGACTGGACCCCACCATCTTCACCGCCGCTCCGATAGTGACCAGGCAGGCAGTAAACACTCACCGTATCCCATCACGGGTTTGTTGTGTGATTTGCCACACCCCTCGCAGGCGGTCACAGGTGCAGGTTCATGACGGCCTGACCTGCCGTCAGGCGAGATGCTGATCCAACCCTGTCTGGCACCATCTCAATTTTTGATCAATCGTTTTCTTGAGGATGGCGTCATTCAAAGGCAGTCTGTCGCGGGTCTTCATGGGATGGTAGAGATGGTACCCCAGGGCATGGAACCTCAGGTTCTGTCTCCGGATGCCGTAGTTAAGCAAACGTGCCGTGAATTCCGAATCTTCCCTTCCCCAGCCGACGAACTCCTCGTTGAAGCCATTAATGCTCAATGCGTCCTTTTTCCAGAAAGCAAAATTGCAGGTCTTGACACCGCTCAAATCTCGGCTCCGAAAGGAAAAAAGCCGGGCCAGCCACACAGAACGTAGACAATTCTTTTTATTTTCCACTCCCGTCAGCAGCAAGGGGATCCGCAACCGGCCGCTGCACAGCGTCCGGGAAGAAAGCTCTTTTCCCAGCAGCACCCTGGTACCCTGGACAAAATAACCGTGCCGGGCAAAAGCAACGTGGTCGGCAATAAAACGCGGTTCAAGCAGGATATCGCCATCGATAAGAATGATGTAGTCTCCGCTTGCCCTGACAATGGCCTTGTTTCTGCTTCGAGCCAGGCGGAACCCTCTATCTTCCTGCCAGGAATGGAGAATGGGAACATTGGTCGATGAACGGACCTGTCGGACCAGTTCAACTGTATCTGGAGGGGAACCATCGTCTGCCACCACGATTTCACAGGGGAGATGGGTCTGTTTGAGGGCGCTGCGCAGGGAAAGCTCCAGGGCAGCTGGCCAATTATAGGTGGTAATGATCAGACTGATGCGCAGCGCTGACATATCTTTATCCTGAATCCGTGACGGCGGCGTTCATGTTTTGGATATATTTGTCTGTGATCAGGGTATACGTGTAGATCCATTTTTCATGGAATTCCTTCATCCGCAGCCCTTCGGGGCGTAGGGATGAACGTTCACGGATCCAGGTTTATTGTTGGCCCCGGTTCCTGATAGTAGCCAGTATTGCTTGCTGGACAGTGGCCACGGAAATATTCTCCATGCAACGCATATGAGCGCAGGTCCGTTTCCGGCAACAGAGGCAGTCGAGCCCTTCATCCCGGACAACAGTACTCTGTACCCGGTACGGCCCGACCCTTTCAGGATGAGTGGGGCCAAAGAGAGCCACCACAGGCGTGCCGACCATGGCCGCCATGTGCAACGGCCCGGTATCAACGCCCACATAGACCGCGGCTTTCTTCATCAATGCTACTGAAGCATTCAGATCCAGACGACCGGCGGCAATGACCGCGGGCCGGACCATGCGAGCGGCAATTTCATCCAGATAGGGTTGATCGCTGGGTCCTCCCGCCAGTATCGGTTGAATTCCCGTATCCATAAGCCGGTCACAGAGAGCACTCCACCGGGAAGCAAACCAGCATTTTGACTCCCATCGGGCCAGGGGATTCATATAAGCGAGGGGGACAGTGGCCTCTATTCCGGCGTTGCGCAAAAATCGATCAGCCTGCTCTTCATCAGCCCTGCTCGTGCGGAGATGAAAATCCTCGGCGTGTGCCTCGCAGCCCAGAAAATCGGCAAACAGCAGGTTCCCGTCAACCGCATGGACGGAAGTCGTGCTTCTCGGCAGCAGCTGATGCTGAAACAGGGTGTTCAGCTCCTTGGCGTCGGCAAAACCGATCCGTTGCCCTCCCGGGTTCATCAGGGCAAACAAACCACTCCGAAAAGAGGCATGCAGGTCGAGAACCAGGTCATATGGAGCCTTGCGAAAGAAGGCCCGCAGTTGGCGAAGCTGCCTGACCATGGCGGTCAACGCCCGGACATAGTCCAACCAGCTCGCATTGGGATCACTGGTTGAGGGTATGCGAACAGGATGAATGACATCCACGGCGGGATCGCCGGCCAGCAGGGAAGCATAGCCCTCCTGCACTATCCAGCCGATCGCACAGGAGGGATAACAGCGCTTGAGGGCATGGGCCACCGGCAAGGTGTGGACAATATCACCCAGGGAACTCTGCTTGATAATCAGGATCCGTTTATTGTTCATATCCATTGCGTTCTCTCGTCGCCGACCGGGTGCAAGTACCGACAACACAGACAACATATCTTCTGCAGGCTGCCATTGGGATCACTCGTCAGGCAGTTGCCTCTCCTCCGCTGGGACCAGGGCGATCAATTTCTGCACAGCGGTGTCTATTCTATAGGTACCGGCACCGCTGTGCCAGGTGAAATCGGTGTACAGATACAGATGAAGAATCTCCGCCAACCTTTGTTGCACCGCATGGGGATCATCGGCTGCAGCCACAAAATGAGATCGGGTCGCCAACATTTCAGTCAACTCATTGTTTTCATGAATTAAACCGAGTATGGGGCGGCCGCTGAGCAGATATTCATAGACTTTGGATGGGATGGTTTCCGTGGAAAAAAAAGTGATATCCTGAATCAACAGCAGACAATCGGCGTACTGCATCGCTTCGAGGGCCTTTTCCCTGTCAATCAGGCCAAAATACGTCACCAGTGACTCCAAGCCGTATCGATGCATGTCCACGGTGGAGAGTTGATCGCATGATCCATAGAGGTCAACACGGATTCTCGACCGCAGGCCAGGATCATTCTGCAGCAGCAGATCAAGGGCCTGAAAAAAAACCTGCAGATTACGCGTACCGGCCAAGGAGCCGAAATGGGCAAAATGGCAGCATGCTCCTTTTGCATACTGCACCGGCCCGAACAGGGCGGGAGATGATCCGGGCAGGATGACCACGCCGGGAAAGGGCTCCCCCACTCGTCGCCGGGCATTTTCCATGGCCGCGCTGGTCGGAAAGATAAAAGCGGTGCAGGAGGCGGCAATCCGTCTCTCCAGCCATTGATAGAGACGGAGCACCACCCGGCTGCGTCGCCATTGCTGATCGTGCACCAGGGGATCCTGGGTCTCGGCGAGCCAGGGTTTTGGGGAAAAGCGATGGATGATCAGAGCGGCAGCATGGGCGGAAGCCGAACCACCGGTCGAGTAGATCGCCTCGATCCTGTAGCGACGATTTAACAGCAGGCCGCGGGCAGCGGCAGCGGCAAACCAGGACCACTCGCTCTCCAGATTGATCACTATCTTTTCAAGCAGATAGAAAGGGAAAACCGGCAACAGGACAATCGTCTCAACCAGTTTGAACTGCCAGCGCTTGTGCAGATGTTTGCGAAGCAAATGGCGGAGTTCAAAGCGGATTCCCGATGGCGCCAGCGACCAGGTACGATAATGCGGATATCGGCGGAACCGTTCGCCCACCGGTCCGGTGAGCAGAATGGGCCTGATCCCCTGCTGCTCCAGGAAAGGCAGGCGATCATCGATATGCTGCGAACAGGCGGAGCCGGCCATATTGGCCCGATAGGAAAGAATCAGCCAGCATCTTTCCTGACCCGGACCGGCATTGCCTGCGGTGGCCGATCCTTGAGTACCCGGGCGTTTAGCGAGAACAGCGCCGAACAGGGAAAAAAGAAATGCGGTTTCAAAGACGATCAGATAAGACTCGCTCATCATGATGGTCAGGAAGAAGACCGGAAAGGCCAGGCGGATCCGCTGCCAGCCATCTGCTTCCCGCCAGGACTGGACCACGGGTACCCCAAAAAGGGCCAGCAGGGTCAACAACCCCAGGAAACCCAGTTGGACGGTGACCAGGATATACTGATTATGGGGATTGTCGGTGGCGGGCATTCCGGGCGACCACTGCTGGTTGACGGCCGCATAGGCACTGTCAAAACCACCGGTTCCGACCCCGAACCAGGGGGACTGGGTCATGATCCTGGCCGAATTCTGCCAATACAGCAGCCGTAGGCCAACGGAGGTTTCGGGATTGTGTTTAAAGTCGGCAATCTCCTGGCGGGCCTGTTCCATGCGGTCATGGAAGACCGGGCTGACCTGATAGCCTGCAACAAAGACCAGCACCGGCAGAACCAGGCTTAGCAGAAATGCTCTCAGCCTGTGTTTTTGGAAACACTGCATGAGCAGCAGACCGAGAAGAACAAAGAAAACCAGTTGTCCAGCCCGTCCTTCGGTGATGAACATATTCAGGACCATCAAAGCGGCAAGGATCGACAGCAGCCAGCGCCACCCCCTGCTGAGCCCGCCCCACAATATCTGGTGGACAAGCAGATAGGTTGCCAGGGCGAGCATGGGGTTATACACCACATGAAAGGTTTTCCGGGTGAGATGCTGCGGGGTGACATCAGCATACCGCACCAGGTCGAACCAGACCAGGTAGGTTGACCCCATTTTGGCGCTGACCCCGGCGATGAAACCGGCAATATACCACCAGCGATGCTCCCAGCGAAGAGTGGTCAGGAAAATCGGCAGAAGAAGGATTTTCCACTGATTACGGATGACGTCCAAACCCGCCTGGGGGTCGTTGCTCCAAAACAATCCGAGCAGCAGGGCGCCGAAATAGGCGGCAACAACCATGCAGGTCGGACTGGTGCTGATTTCCTGCCATTTTTCCCGGAATCGACCTTCAATCAGCCACAGGAGCACCATGAGCAGAGCCAGGATGGTCACCGCCGAAGTCGACAGAGGCAGGCAGAAGGCCAGCAGCATCGGCAGCCAGAAGTTGATTTGGCCCACCCGGGTTTGCAACAGGTTCATTGCCGCATCCTCACCATTCAATCAGCAAATTGCAGCTGGTAGAGGGCACTGTATTCACCATTGCGGGCGAGCAGTTCATCATGGGTTCCCTCCTCCACCAGGTGACCATCCTTGAGGACAACGATCCGGTCGGCATTTTTAATTGTTGACAGCCGGTGGGCAATGACAATGGTGGTTCGGTTCTGCATCAGATTTTCCAGGGCATGCTGCACTTCCCGTTCCGATTCCGTATCCAGGGAGGATGTCGCTTCATCGAGAATCAATATCGGGGCATCCTTAAGCAGGGCCCTGGCAATGGAAATTCGCTGCTGCTGTCCTCCGGAAAGCCTCGCCCCGGATTCACCGATGACCGTGTCAAGCCCATAAGGCAAGGCCTGGATGAAATCCCAGGCATACGCAGCCCGGGCCGCGGCGATTATGTTCTCTTCAGGGCAATCATTGCGGCCATAGGCAATATTGTTGCGAACCGTATCGTTGAAAAGAATGGTCTGTTGCGTGACCAGGGCCAATTGCTGGCGCAGGGATGCCAAGGAGAGCTGGCGGATATCGACTCCGTCAATGCACAGGGTCCCGGCGCTGATCTCATAAAACCGGGGGATCAGATTGGCCAGGGTTGTCTTGCCGCTGCCGCTCGGCCCCACCAGGGCCAGGATTTCACCTCGATTGACCTGCAGATTGATACTGTTGAGGACAGGTTTTCCGGATTCATAGCTGAAACTGACCTTATCGAGAACGATATCGCGGCAAAACGACTGCATCTCGATGGCATCAGTAGCCTCCCGGATATCGGGACGGATATCAAGCAAGGCAAAAATCCGGGTTGCCGAGGCCACTCCCTGCTGGATGGTGGCATTGAGACGGCTCACACCTTTCACTGGTTCGTACAGCATGATCAGCGCGGTGAGAAAGGCCATAAAGGTTCCCGGGGTGGAGTTGCCCTGCAGGACCTGATAGCCGCCGAACCAGATGATCAGGGCCATGCCGATGCCGCCAAGAAATTCCACCAGTGGATGGGCAAGACAACGGTATCGCGCCTCGGTCATGAGGGTATCCATTATGTTCTGCATCTTGCCGGCGAATCTCTTTTTTTCGTACCCCTCGGTGCAGAAGGCCTTGACGATGCGGACTCCGGCGATGGTTTCGTGCAGTTGACTGGTCGCCTCGCCGATCTGAGTCTGATAACTGGTACTTAATGTTCTGAACTTTTTCCCGAAAACAACGATGGACACCGCCGCCATGGGAATGAATACCACGGAGATGAAGGCCAGACGCCAGTCCATGTAAAAAATGACCCCAAGCAGGCCGATGACCGTAAAAAAATCTCGGATCAGGCGAATGAGGGCATGGGAAACCGCTCCCTGCAGCAGACTGACATCGTTGATGATTCTTGAAATCAACTCACCCGTCGGATTTTTATGGAAAAAAGTCAACGGTAGATCGTTGAGATGGGCGTAGATTCTGTTGCGCAGATCGCGGATGACACTCTGCCCGACTTTTTCCAGGATGTAGGAATAGATAAAATAAAAGACACCCTTGACAAAAAAGACCAGCAATAAGGCCAGGGGCAACAGATACAGCCAGCGCGCGTTCTGATTGAAAAAAATCTCGTCCAGTAAGGGCTTGACCATATAAGCCTGGAGGGCGTTGAAACCACCGACCACCATCATGGCGACCATGGCGATCAGCAATCTCGACTTATACGGCCGGAGAACAGCTATCAGCTTCGGGTAGAGTTCGTTGTTGTTCATGCCCAAGAAGAAAAAAATCAGTGTTCACCGGGTGCAAGGAAAAGGCAGCATATCCCGGGAACCGGAACCGTTGACCAGCGTTTCGTATATGGATACCCAGACCGCAGGACTGGAGTCATTCCATGCACGACAGTCTGACCGGCCGTTGATGGAATGCTGCTCAACGGTCCAGAGACCGGATTTGACTACGATGCCTTTGCTTGAGGTGCAGGGTTTCATTCCCCTGAGTCCGTGACGGCAGGACACTTGTTTTTGACATATCTTACTGTAATCAAATTATAATTGCAGCTGAATCCTTGATGATAACCTTCACCGGCCGCCCCTTCGGAGGTTCAGCGTATGAGTGTTCTCCGGGTGACGGATGCCCCCGTTGGCAGGTGTGAGAATCCAGATCCTCCGGGTCCTTCCTTTACCCTGTTTTACGCCAGGATGCCACCATAGTTCCCGGAAAAGAACGCGGGAAGATTACCACGACCGCTGAGCAAGGCGATGACCTCGGCGCATTCCCGTTTCAATCCCCCCTGACTGAGGTCAAGGACATAATAATCAAGCCCGGCCCGGGACAGTTCATTCAGGTAAGGTAGCAGGGAAAAAAGGGTATGGGAACGGACATGGAGACCGTCCGGACGACGATCCAGATAAAAACGTTCGTTACGGGAACTGACCAGGGTCCGATGCCCCTGGAAATGGGGAGCATCGAACCGGGCTGTGAAAAGAGGGGGCCGTCCATGGATCAGTAAGCCGATGCGTACTCTTCCACCACTATTTTGCCCCTCGGTGCCGCTTGCGGCGGCATAATGAGCCAGGGCTGCCATCAGGGTATCCCTGTCGGTCTCGATGGAAAACTGGACCCCGGCCATGCCCAGGGATGCGGCTGTATGCAGGGCCGGGCTGTTGAGCAGGTTGCAGGAGTACTCCCCATACAGTTCGAGTTCTCTGTCAGGTGAAGAACCCAGCTCATCGGAAAACAGGGCAGATTGGGCAAAGTGGCTGATCTGAAAGCGATGAGCGCCCTGATCCCGTAGCTGAACAATGGCCTGCCGGTACCAGGGGAGCTGCTTCTGATGTATGATCGATGGCAGCGACCAGATCAGGGGTGGATGCCGCTGCCCTGGGCGATACTGCGTCAGGTTATCGGCATTGAGTTCGATAACCACCCCGGACACTTCAAAGGGAAAACGGTATCCGAGCGCGGAGAGGTTGGCGAGCCGCACCCACCATGGAATCTGACCTGTTCTCGCCTTTGGCCCGGTGGTCTTTTTCCTGGTCCCCTGCCCCCTGGGCACTCTTCCCGGTTGTTTTTTCTCGGAGGAGAAGGCCAGGGCCGTCAAAATGGTCTCGATTTTCGCCGGTGCCGCCTCCGCCGGACGACACGTGGCAACCCGGCGCTGCAGATCCCTGGAACAGGTTTCGACCCCGCCGGTGTCAACCCGGAACAGCACCCCGTGCTGGAAGGTAGATGGATGCTCGGCCTTGTCCCCGGCGGACAGCATGAGGACAGTCTGTCCGGGCCTGCCCTGATCGACCTTCTTGCCACGCATCTCCATATTCCGCAGGGTGAAACTCTGCCGATTACCGGTTCGCTGGTCGTAGAGACGCAACCGATCTCCCAGGGCAACAGCCCGCTGCAACTGGACGCGCAGACCGAGCGTTGCCGATTTCCCCGGCCGCCCCTTCTCCTCGACCCGGGTAACCTTGCCAATCACCTCTCCGGTGCTGCCGGAAAGCCGGGGGACTATCAGGTTTTCCTCCTGACCGGCCACCAGGAAGCCTGGTGACTGTTTCCGTCCCAGGGCCCGATCAAGGGCCCTGCGGGCCGCAATCATCATTTCCCCACCCTGTTTCGGGTCGGCATCCAGGGCATCCAGGGCCAGCCGGTATGCTCGGGCAACGTGGCGAACGTATTCCACGGATTTCAGGCGACCCTCGACCTTGAGACTGGTCACACCCGCTGCCCGTATGGCGGCAAGCTGTTCAATGCCGCACAGATCATTCATGGAAAACAGATAGCCGCCGCCCTTACCGGAAGAAGGACCAGCAATCCTTTTTTTCCCGGATGGCAGCCAATCATAGCGGCGACGGCAGGGCTGGACGCATTGACCTCGCAGGCTCGATTTACCGCCGTGCAGGCTGGAAAAACGACACAGACCTGAGTAACTGAAGCACAGAGCCCCATGGATGAAAATTTCCAGGGCTATATCGCTTTGTGCGTGGATGGCCCGTATCTCCTCTATGCTGAGTTCCCGCGCCAGCACGACCCGTTTGAACCCTATCCCGGCCAGGAAGTTTGCCCCCAGGGAATTGTTGACAGTCATCAGGGTCGATGCATGCAGCCTGAGACCGGGAAAAAAACGCTGGACAAGGTGAACAATGCCAAAATCCTGAACAATAAGCGCGTCCGGTCGAATCTGCTCCAGGGCGGCCAGAATACGCAGTGCGGCCGGCACTTCGCTTTCCTTGACCAGGATGTTCATGGCCACATAGAGTTTTTTTCCCTGTTCCCTGGCAGATTCGGCCATGGCAGCGATTTCAGCAAGGGAAAAATCCCGTGCCAGGGCCCGGGCATTGAAGCCGGGGGCACCGATATAGACAGCGTCGGCTCCTTCGCGCAGAGCTGCTTCAAATGCAGGTAACGTACCGGCAGGAGCAAGCAGCTCCAGAAGTGCTCGAGGAGGAGAAGAGACAGGCTGTGTGGTTTTCATATAAAAAATTCCGGCACGTCGGACCGCCTTGACGCGGAAGGAAACAACACCGCGGACAGAAAGCGCAAGCGCGGAAGAGATCGGATCAAGCCTACTCTGTCGGAGGGCAGAGGGTCAGGGGATATTCAAGAGACGGCAACGGCAGGATAAAATAAAAATTATTGCCTTCGGGCGTAGGTTCATAGCCGACTCGGCCGCCGTGCATTTCAATGACATGGCGGATGAACGACAACCCATGACCGGTACCGGGCAAATCAAGATTGTCATCGTTCCGTATCCCCTCGAGAAAGAGGCGGTTTCCCTGCTCTTCAGACATATTGGGCCCAGTGGTAAAGACGTTGAATTTGATACCTTTCTGTCCGCTTGCAAAAAAATTTTCGACTATTTCCCGGCCATAGGCCATTGCCTTGCGCGGTCGACCCGTATGATCGATGATTTCCCGGGTATACTTGGCGGCGTTGGAAAAAAGATTGGCATACACCTGGGCAAGCAGGCCGATATCGACGAAAATAGGAAATTCTTCCTCATGCATATTGCGCGGCCGGTCAATGGTGATGTTGGCGGCTTCGAGTCGGCTGATGTAATGCTCCAACTGCGGGATGATCACCTCTTTTTCGATAAAACATCGTTTCGGATGCAGGACCAGATGGCCGCGTTCAAAATGCTCACGGCGAAAGAGACTTTCAATGAACAGGCTCATGTTGGCATGATGCTTGACTATTTCCTGATAGTATCGAAGCAGGTCGTCCTGCAAGGACTGCAATTTCATGCAGCACATGCGACATTGTTCCAGATGTTGTTCACGTCCCCTGGCTGCCACCATCTCATCTTTCAGGTCATCAATAAGAGCGATTTTCTTTTTGAGTTGATTAAACAGATGCTTGAAATACATATTGGGCACAATGATATTGTGCTCAATGTCGATTACCAGGGTATTGATAAATTTCAATCGATCGATATTCTGCAGAGCGATCAAACGGTTATCAAGATTATACCCGATCCTGTTGGCATACTTGACAAAGAAAAACCTGTCCGACTCGGAAAGTCCCCCCTCGCGGCGCACCTCAAACATGCCCAGGGTACGCCCACCACCACACAGACCTTTTAATTCGTTCCATACTGCCCCGGACCGCCCCTGATCCCGCCAGTTGTTCTCCCGTTGATGAAACATCTGCTTGCTGAAAATCGGGATGATATAGGAACCACCCATTGCATAGGGGTTTTCGCTGACCTGAATGGAGCGCGGGGGCAATTCGGGTTCGGCCAGCACCCCTCGATCACTGGAACAGACGAGTTGCAACCCCCCTTCCTTCCCCTGACAGAGGTACAGAGAACTGGCTACACCATCGATGGCCAGGGGCACGGACACGCAGATGCGGTAAAAATCATCCAGGGAATCATATTCCTGGGCCAGGTCAAAAAAAGTTTTGAGGAAATCATTGCGGACCTGGGAAAAATTGTATTGCCCATAACTCTCCGCTTTCTCAAGAATGCGGCGGCACACAGGTTCCAGGTCCTTAGGAACGGCAGGAAGGGATACTGGCTCACTCATAGAAGGGAAATCCGGGACATGCTGCTCTGATTCAGCGTAGAGACCGTAGGCGCAAGAACAGACCTTGACAGGACAAGTACCCGATCACGAGGTTGTCCTGGTGGAGTGTACCGCGCTCCTGTCTCGGGAACGGTCAACGCATGGAGAGAATCACTGCATCACGATTCTCTTTTTCATTAAGAAGGACATCAACCCGTTCTCCGGGTTCAGGCACCAGGGTCACACCGACATAATCAGGCTGAATCGGCAACTCGCGGCCACCACGATCAATGAGAACGGCCAGTTGAATGGACAGTGGGCGGCCATAATCCATGATGGCATCCATGGCGGCCCGAATGGTCCGGCCGGTAAAAATAACATCATCCACCAGAACTACCCGTTTATCCTCAAGCAGGAAGCCGATGTCGGTTTTTTTGACAATGGGGTTCTGGGAGATAAGGCTCCAATCATCGCGATAGAGGGTAATATCGAGATTACCCGAAGGCAGGGCGATTCCCTCCCGTTCTTCGATTCGGTTCCTGATCCGCTGGGCCAGAAAAACGCCTCCGGTATGAATACCAACGATGGATAATTCCGTTACGCCGTGATTCCGTTCAACTATCTCCAGGCTGATACGATCCAGGCTGCGATCAATATCCCTGCCCACCATGATGGTTCGCGCTGTCATTGCCTCACACCCTGTCCCAGAAATAATCAACGCCCTTGGTGTCCACCAGGTTGATGGCCTCGGGATAGACCTCACATTCCACCGCAAAAACCCGGGCAGCGATCTCATCCGGGGTGTCGCTGTCTTCCAGGGCCACGCAACGCTGGAGGACGATCGGTCCGGCATCGTATTCCTCGTTGGCAAAATGGACGGTACAGCCACTCACCTTGCAGCCCCGGGCCTTGACTGCCTCATGAACATAATGCCCATAATAGCCTGCACCGCAAAAAGAGGGAATAAGGGCCGGATGGATATTGAGGACAGCCCGGCGCAAGGCTTCGGGAGGCGCGTACAACTTGAGATAGCCGGCCAGGACGATGAGATTGAGATCATATCCAGCGAGAATTTGATTAATTGCCTCATTATCTCTGGCATAAAATGCGGGGTAGCCATAGCGTTTTGCTTTTTCAAGGCCAAGCGCATTGGCCACGTTGGCAACCACGACCTGGATCTCGGCCCGCAGATCTCCGGCCACAATCCGCTCATGAAAGTTATCCAGAGTCCTGCCGCTTCCTGAAAGCAGCACCGCCATTTTACGCATGCTCATCTGCTCCTGTAAAAAAAGGGTGAGTCCCCGGATCAACGCTTTGCAACCAGGCAGCGATTTCGCTGTCATACGCGGAGGTCATCGCAAACACCTTACATGCCAGCCTGAAACGGGTGGGTAGGGTCGTGTTGCCGTGACGACCCAATTCATCAAGCACTTGCCGATAATCATCCGGATCGACAATCACGGTGACATCATGAAAATTTTTTGCCGCGGCCCTCAAAAGAGTCGGCCCACCGATATCGACCTGTTCGATGGCATCGGCAAGGGTGCATCCGGGTTCGGCAACGGTTCGGGAAAAAGCATACAGGTTGACAGCGACGATATCAATAGGCCTGATACCATGCTGCCGGCATTGCTGCTGATGCTCGGCATTGGACCGCTGGTTGAGAATACCTCCATGGACAAGGGGATGCAGGGTTTTCACTCGCCCGTCGAGCATTTCAGGAAATCCGGTGAATTGAGCCACATCGGTCACGGCAACACCACCGGCCCGCAACACCCGGGCTGTTCCGCCGGTGGAAAGGATTTCGATCCCCATGGCGGCCATCGCCCCGGCAAAAGCCTCGCATCCTGATTTATCGGTGAGGCTGATCAGTGCCCGCTCCACTCGTCTCATCTTTTTTCTCTCTCCCCTGAATCCGTGACGGCTGGACTCTTGTTTCGGTTATATCTTGCTGTAAGCATATTATAATTGCAGCTGAACCCTTGACAATATCTTTCACCAGCCGCCCTTCGAAGCATCCGTCCGCACGCCATCTTCATTGCCCGTAACGTTCGATAAAGTGCACTTTAATCGAACGTCCCCGAACAACGAAGCTGACGCACGGACGAACGCACACGGATTCAGGTCTCCCCTGCAAAGCTCCTGCTTCAATCACCATGCGCGGAACCGTACAGCGGGTAGGCGCCAACGATTGCGGGACCAGATCCCAGGGTTGCCGATGGTGTGGCCCTGCAATAAACACCTCTTATTCTTTTTGCAGAAATTTGCGGATCTTCCGCCGCTGGTGTTTATCGGGGCGCTGCTCGGGCCGCCTTCCCTCCGGGTGCATCGCGGCACGTTCGACCCTGGCCTGCTCTCGTTTCAGGGCGGATTCTTCAGTCTCCGCATACAGGGTTCGGGCCACAACCGCCGGGCCACGATGAGCGCTGACCTCAAGAACCCGCACCGTATATTCGCAGTTCCCCAGGCGGATAACGACAAGGTCCCCTTGCTGGACCATTTTCGCCGGTTTGATTTTCTGGCCGTTGACGGCGACGTGGCCGCCACTCACCGCTTTGACAGCCAGAGACCTGGTTTTATAAAACCGGGCGGCCCACAACCATTTATCGATCCGCACTGTCTCCATACCCACTATATTCCGTACGTTTTTTTACATGACAAAAATACCACATTTCAATGGATCGTTCAAACAAAGAACATAGGCCTGAATCCGCACTGAGCGTTCGTCCGTGCGTCAGCTTCGTTGTTCGTGGCCGTTCGATGAAAGGACACTTTATCGGACGGGTACGGGCAATGAAGATGGCGTGCGAACGGATGCCCCGAAGGGCGGCTGGTGAAATGTATTGCCAAGGATTCCGCTCCAATTAAAAAATGAGTACAGCAAGATATATTAAAACAAGAGTCCAGCCGTCACGGATTCAGGATAGGGTCATGCTCGTGCTCCTATACCGGCAAAGCGAATGCCAGGCACAAGGCGGCAGCGAAATGGTTGCCGAGGTCAAAAAAATCGGGTAAGGCCCTGTACACAAAAAAAACCCCATCAAAAGGCTTTCAGCAACGGAAACCTTGTCCCCCTGAGCGTGGCACCATGTCCGTACAAACCGTTGGCATCGACAATTATACCTGTCCTGTCCGTATCCAGGAGAAAAACGGCGGCTGTCAACAGACCGTAGCCACGGTCAATCTCCTGGTGTCCATGCCCGGGAATCGTCTAGAATCCAGCGTCAGTATCATGACGTCCCTCCTGGCCCGGATCCCGCCGGACCTCCATATCGATCTTTTTTCATCCCTGCTCACCGGGATTCGCGACCAGTTACAGGCCGGCGAGGTCCGCCTCACCATGTCTTTTCCCTATTTCGTTGCGAAAAAAGCTCCTGTTTCAGGGACATCCAGCCTGATGGAATATCAGTGCACTTTTACAGCCTCCTCGGAAACCGAGGGTGAGCCTCTGCTCACGGTCCATGTTCCCCTGACCACTCTTTGCCCCTGCTCCAAGGAAATCAGCACCGTCGGGGCCCACAATCAACGGGCTGAGGTCACCCTGACCATCCGTCCCCTGGCTTTGATCTGGCTGGAAGACCTCATTTCCCTGGTTGAAAGCTGCGGCTCCTCGCAGGTCTACGCCCTGCTCAAACGACCGGATGAAAAATATGTTACCGAGGCCGCCTACGCCCAACCGATGTTTGTTGAGGATGTAGCGCGAAAAGTCGCCCAGAAAGCGTTCAGCCATGCGGATATCGCCTGGTTTTCAGTGGGAGTCGAAAGTTTTGAATCCATCCACAAGCATAGCGCCTATGCCTTTGTCGACAGCAGGGATCTGGAAATGAACCGCCCGACCTGATACCCAGGCCAATGCTACAATTCCAGGCCGCCGAGGCAGAGATACTTCATCTCCAGATACTCCTCGATCCCGTACCGGGAGCCTTCGCGGCCGATACCGGACTCCTTGATACCACCGAATGGAGCCGCCTCGGAAGACATCCTACCGGTATTGATGCCGACCATGCCGTATTCAAGCGCCTCGGCTGTTCGCCAGATTCTGCCGATATCTCGACTGTAGAAATAGGCGGCCAGGCCAAAAGGGGTATCATTGGCCAGGGCCACTGCCTCCCGGTCGTCCCGAAAGGAAAAGAGCGGCGCCACCGGCCCAAAGGTCTCGTCGCGGGCAATCAGCATATCGGCGGTGGCGTCGAGGAGAACAGTGGGGGTGAAGAAATATCCCTGCCGGTCCAGCCGCTGGCCTCCACAGGCGATACGGGCACCCCTGGTCACGGCATCGTGGATATGCTCCTCCACCTTACGAACCGCGGCAAGGTCGATCAGAGGCCCCTGCTGTACGCCTTCCTGAAACCCGCTGCCAACCTTGAGCTGCCGCACCGCCTCGACCAGCTTGGCGGCAAACTGCTCATAGATCCGCTCATGGACAATAAAACGGTTGGCGCAGACGCAGGTCTGCCCCGAGTTACGGTATTTGGAGGCCACCGCACCCCGCACAGCCTCATCAAGATCGGCATCTTCAAAAATAATGAAAGGGGCATGGCCGCCGAGTTCCAGGGACACTTTTTTCACTGTGTCCGCGCAGGCACGCATCAGCAGCTTGCCCACCTCGGTGGAACCGGTAAAACTGAGTTTGCGCACCAGGGGACTGGAGGTCAATGCAGCGCCAATCTCCGCCGCCGGTCCGGTGACCACGTTGAAGACCCCGGCGGGAATACCGGCCTGCTCGGCCAGCCAGGCAAGGGCCAGAGCGGAGAACGGTGTCTGACTGGCCGGCTTGACAATCATCGGACAACCGGCAGCCAGAGCGGGAGCCGCTTTGCGGGCGATCATTGCCATAGGGAAATTCCAGGGCGTGATGGCAGCACAGACACCTATGGGCTCCTTGAGGACAAGGATACGCTTGCCCGGCTGGCCCATGGGAATGGTATCCCCATAGACCCGCTTGCCTTCCTCGGCAAACCACTCGAGATACCCTGCCCCGTAAAGAATCTCCTCCCTGGCCTCGGCCAGGGGTTTGCCCTGTTCCGTGGTCATGATGATGGCCAGATCCTCCTGATGCATCAGAAGCAGTTCGTACCAACGTCGTAACAACCGGGAGCGCTCCCCGGCGGTCAAACGCCGCCAGGCAGGCCAGGCGGCTTGAGCGGCCTCAATGACGGCCGTTATTTCTCCTGGCCCGAGCGAGGGCACAGTGCCGATTCCCTGGCCGCTGGCGGGGTCGTGAACAGTTATTCTTTTGTCATCCGCGGCAGCAAACCACTTGCCGTTCGCATAACACTGAGTACGCCACAAGGCACTCTCCCGCACTTTATTCGCTTCCTTCTCCACGAGTCACCCTCTATGCAAACAAGCGGCCGTCCCTGAAAAACCACGCGAGCGACCACTAAGACGATAATTTCTTTTCTCTGCCCACCGGCCTATGGTACCATAAAAACAAATTGGGTATTATACACTGGACTTTTTCTCTTTTCACCCCTGATCAGCACTACGCCGACCTGTTCGGGCACCACTGCCGCGGCAGGAATGAACTGGGAACGATGAAAAATGGCACCGGAGGAACATTAACTCTTGGATCCGTGAAGGCTGGATTGCTGTCTGGGTTTAAGCGTCAGGGGAATAGAGCCGGTACTGGATGGGCACTCACAAACAACCATGCACGAAGATCAGCGCCGATCCCGGCGAATCATCGACTACCTGCCCATTGAGGTTCATGCGGCGGACAGCAGGAGCGGCAGGTGCATCGCCGGCCCTTTTGCCGGACGGATTATCGATATTTCCCTGCATGGCGCCTGTCTGCTGATGACGCAGGTGTTGCGCAATAGCTTCCATATCTTTCATTCCACCAGGGAAAACAACAGCCTTCTGCTGCAACTGACCACTGATTACCTTCCTGAACTCGACCAGTGCATGTTCACAGCCATCCCGATCTGGATTGATCTATTCCAGCGGCAACAGATCAAAGCCTTTAAAATGGGAGTTGAATTCACCGGAAATCCTGATGGGGATCGGATGCGACAACTGCAGCTGACTTTGCACAAGCACCAGGAAGAGCGGGGTCAATGGTGGCTGGACCACAGCAGGATCGGCTGAACACCCTGAAACTGACGCACGGACGCCCCGAAGGGCGGCTGGTGAAGTTTCTCTTTAAGGTTTCTGCTGAAATTAGAATAAGATTACAGCAAGATATACCCAAAAAAAGCGTCCAGCCGTCACGGATTCAGGAGATTGTTCCAGACTCTTCCGTGATACTGAAAACATGAACCCGTTTTTCCATGCCCCGCAGCAACAGCTCGCCCAGATCTTCACAGGCAAACCAGGGGGCGATATCATGCTGCACTGTCTCGGTGGTAAAAATGCTGCAGGCGGAGGATTCCGCGGCTAAACGCTGAGCAATATTGACATCATTGCCAATTACAGTGTAGTCCAGCCTTTGTGCGGAACCGACATTACCCAGAAAGACGGGCCCGCAGGTCAAGCCAATCCCCAGATCAAGTCCTTGAAATCCCTCGCAGCGTTCAATCCACTGGTCACGGAGCATTCTGAATCGTCTCCTGATACCCCAGGCTGTCCTGGCTGCCGCCAGAGTGGGCTGCCCCACCTTGACCGGCGCACCGAAAACCGCCAGCACCGCGTCTCCCATGAATTTATCCACCGTCCCCTGGTGGAAAAAAACCTCCTCGGTGAAAAACTGAAAAAATTCATTGAGAAACAGGCGAAGCATCGGCAGATCGATATGCTGGACCAGGCGGGTGAAATTCCTGATGTCGGCAAACAGGATGGTGACCTCCTTGATCTCACCAAGGTCCATGGGATCATCGCCGCGGGCGATGAGCAATTCAGCGACTTCAGGCGCTACATACTGTTCGAACAGGGTGCGCATCCGGGTAGTGGTTTCCAGCTCCCGCAAAGCGCGAACCTTCTCCATCGCGATGGCGGCCTGGCTGCAGATAATGGCCAGCATCTCGTTGTCGGCCTCGGAAAAACGCGCATCGCTCGCCTTCTGGCTGATATTGACAACGCCGATGATCTGCTGACGTACACGCAGGGGGAAAGAAATGGCCGAGACGATATCCGGCTGCTGCAACAGGGGGGCAAAAATGGAATTCTCCTGGTCCTCCCTGTTGAGGATGACCGGTTTGCCCTGCTGGAAAACCCGGCCGGCTATCTGATCACCGGGCTGGAGGCGGACAGAGCGGACCAGAGCGGGATCCATACCACGTGCCGCGGCAATATGCAGCCGGTCTTCATTGCTGTCATAGAGCATCACGGAAATATGGTTTGCCTCGGTCTGCCGGCCTATGGCATCAAGGAGCCCGTCCAGTATTTCCTGTTCCGTGGCGGCTGAGGCAAACTGCTCGCCCAGCTGGTATAGGGGGATCAGCGTTCGCAGTCGGGTATTTTCCCGTTGCAGCCCAAACCGCTCCAGAGCCTGCTCCACCACTCGGTTCAGGTGGACGGCATGCACCGGCAGTTCCACCAGCCCTGAAAAACCAACCTCCATGGCGCTGCAAAGTAGGTTCTTCTCCACGGATGCAGTGAGGAGGACACCGAGCAGGCCGGGCTGCAGGACGGCAAGTCGGGCAAACAGGCGGCAACCGTCATGCATCGGTGGTTCGTCGACAACCAGGGCAAGACACACAGGCTGCCGACCGCAGATCGTCAATGCGTCCTGCTCAGTTCGGCAATGAATCACCGCTAACCGTTCCAGGATGGCAACAATCCTTTCGGCCAGGGCATCATCAATGGTGAGCAGGATCACGGAAGATTTCATAGGGGGATTCCCGACAGAGTAAAAACCTCATTTGTGTACCATGGTACCACTCACTTGCAAGCAAGGCAAGGTATAGGCCTGCCGTCCCCGGCAGCAACGGTTCCGCTGCTGTTCATTTCTCTTTCCATAGGGTATATTTGGTTGATGACCAAGCAAAAACATATATATATCCCCCTGGCCGAACGGATGCGACCTGCCCGGCTTGAGGATTTTTTCGGCCAGGAACACCTGCTCGGCAGCGGCAGGCTGCTCAGCCATCTCATCGATACGGGGACTCTGTCGTCCTTATTGTTCTGGGGGCCTCCGGGATCGGGCAAAACAACCCTGGCAACACTGCTCGCCCAGGCCATGACCGCCAACTTTGTCTTCTTCTCCGCGGTTCTCTCCGGCGTCAAGGAGATCAGACAGATTGTTGATCAGGCCAGAGTGCTACGCGATGAGCACGCTACCCCGACGCTGCTTTTCGTCGACGAGATCCATCGTTTCAACAAAGCTCAGCAGGACGCCTTTCTTCCCCATGTGGAAAGCGGTCTGCTGACCCTGATCGGGGCCACCACGGAAAACCCTTCCTTCCAGATTATCGCGCCGCTGCTGTCCCGCTGTCAGGTCCTTCTCTTTGTCCCTCTGAGCCAGGGCGATATCAAAAAAGTCCTGCGCCGGGCACTCACCGACCCGGTGGCCGGTCTGGGCAACCGGCGGTTGACCATTGACGAACAGGCCCTGAGCCTGCTGGCCGATTCTGCGGACGGCGACTGCCGCCGTGCTCTCAATCACCTGGAAGCCGTGGCAGCTCTGACCGCGAGCCACCCCGACCGTCAAGGCGATGGGCAAGAGCAGGACATTACCGAGGCTCAGGTACGGGAAGCCTTGCAGCAGAAGGTTCTCCGATACGATGCCCGCGGCGAAGAGCACTACAACCTGATCTCGGCCCTGCACAAGAGCCTGCGTGACAGTGACCCGGACGGGGCCCTCTATTGGTTGGCAAGAATGCTGGCCGGCGGCGAAGATCCCCTGTATATTGCCAGACGGTTGATTCGCTTTGCCTCGGAAGATATCGGCAATGCCGATCCCCAGGCCCTGCAGGTGGCCCTGAATTGTCGGGAGGCCTACCATATGCTGGGTTCACCCGAAGGGGAACTGGCCCTGTTCCAGGCTGCTGTGTACCTGGCCACAGCACCGAAAAGCAACGCACTCTATGTCGCCGCCGGTAAGGTCCGGGCGGATATAGATCGTACCGGTTCCCTCCCCGTGCCCCTTCACCTGCGGAACGCCCCGACAGCCTTGATGCAGGACCTGGGGTACGGCAAGGGCTATCGCTATGCCCACGACCACCGGGACGGGCTGGTCGCTCAGGATCATCTCCCCCCGGAACTGGCGACCAGCAACTACTACCTGCCCACCAGCCGCGGCTATGAGGCGGTCATCAAGGATCGCCTTACCAAATGGAAACAGATACTCAAACTTCGGGCCCAAGAGCATGAACGGATTACTCGCAGTACAAAACAAACCGACCCTGATGATCCTCCTCCTGACCCTGCTGGCCGTCAGCCTGGGGACAACAAGTGAAGCCGCGTCCTTACGCATTCTTTATGGCAACGACAACCGGGGCGAACTCACCGCCAGCGGTGGATGAGGCAGTAATCGACTGGGCGGTCTGTCCAGAAAAGCAGGGCTGATCGGCGATCTGCTCCAGGATGGCGGGCAGTTCGGACTGTATGTGGAAAGCGGTAATCTGCTCTTTTCGAGAGAGACACTGGCAGAGGACACCTCAGCTCGGGAAAAGATGGCCGCCGAGGCCATCATCCGGGCAACAGCATCCATGGGAGGCGGTATAGCCAGCGTGGGCACGAGGGACCTGGCGGCCGGAATTACTTTTCTCCACCAGCAGACACCCGCTCAGCTGACCTGGCTTTCCCTCAATCTTGTCGATCCCATGAGCAGGAGGCCATTGTTCCCTCCGGTTCTCTTTCGCCAGGCAGGCCCGCTGAAGGTGGCGATACTGGCCCTGACCAACCATGTTCCTCTGGTGAAACATACCGAAAATGTGCTTGCTCTGCCCTGGCAGGATGTCCTCCCCGCTGCCTTGGCGGAGATCGGTCCCCGGGCCGATTTCATCATCCTGTTGTCAAATTATCCGCTTGAGGAGAACAGAAAAATGGCCAGAACCCATGGAGCCATCAACCTCATTCTGCAGTCAGGCCAGGTCATGGGCAATCTGCCCCCCATGGTCGTCAACAACGCGCTCATCGCGCAGACAGGGCCGCGGGGCCAGTATCTTGGCGTCCTCGATCTGCACTGGAACGGCTCCGGTCCCTGGACCAGGGAACTCACCGGCGTACAGAGGCTGAACTCCGAATCGGTTTCGACCTATAACAACCAATTCATCGCCCTGCGCACCTCCCTGCGCCCTGACCCAGAGGTGGAGGCCCTGGTGCGAAAGACCCAGGAACGGATCGCCCAGGCGCAGACAGAGGACTGCCGCTGAAAGATGGGCAATCTGGTGATCATAAATGCAAAAGGCTGCCCAAGGGGCAGCCTTTCGTGGTACAGCGAACAAGCTGAGATTTAGCAGCCAAAAGCCTTCTGCAGATTGGGAACGGTCTGTTTCTTGCGGCTCATCATGCCGTCAATCCACATGGAGTTGTCGGACAATTTGGCGTTGAAGGCGCCTTCGATCAGGGTCGGATCATCGGAGATAACCATGAGGTCGGTTCCTTCCTTGACAACATCGGTGAGCATCAGCAGCACGGAATGCCGCTCACTGCCTTTCTGTTCTTTCATAGCGGCATAGAGAGCATCACGCATGTCAGCAACCTGATCGAGGGTGGCGAGTTCCAGCTGACCAACGCCGACCTTCTTGCCTTTCATGTCAAAATCCTTGTAATCACGATGGAGCAGATCCATGGCGGGAACGCCGGCTACCGCACTCTTGGCCTTGAGCATCTCCATGAACAGGCCGTCGGTATCGTTGACACCGGCAATGGCCGCCAGTTCCTGAACCGCTTTCTTGTCGGCCTCGGTGCAGGTGGGTGACTTGAAGTTGACGGTGTCGCTGAGGATGGCAGCGGTCATGATACCGGCGACCTTGGGATCAATGGCCACACCCTCCAGGTCGTAGAGGACCTTGAGTACGGTGCAGGTACAGCCAACCGGCATGTTACAGAAAAAGATCGGCTGATTGGTGGTCACGTCACCAATCTTGTGATGATCGACCACGGCAACAACTTCACCGGCGGAGAGGTTATCCGGGGCCTGGGCCAGGTCGCTGTGATCCACCAGGGCCACCTTCTTACCGGTGGCATCGGTCATGATCTCTGGAACTGCAACGCCAAACTGCTTGAGGACTACTTCGGTTTCGGGATTCATGGATCCCTGCATAACCGGGATGTACTCTTCACCTTTGGCCTTCATCAGTGCAGCATAGGCAATGGCAGCAGTAACAGAATCGGTATCCGGGCTTTTGTGACCAACAACATAAACAGACATAGTAAAGTACCTCCAAGATCTTGATAGATGACGCATCAATCAGATGTGCGCTTTGTCTTCATTCCAAACCGGGCAGCCAGCTGGAAACAATAAAATTGATCGACATTATAATGTTCACTTATAAGCGTCAAGCAGAAAAAAGTATTCCTCGCGATGGAAATTGCTTACAAAAAACGGTAAGTCCACTCCACTGGGGCGGCCGGAAAAACGACCAGGGCCCCCCATTCAATACGCTCCCTTGCCGGTAAACATACAGACAATGGTCTTGGCAATGATCATCAGGTCGGTTTTCAGAGAATAATTAAGCACATACCAGTCATCGAGCTCGACACGTTCATGATAGTTGTCCGTGTCCGAGCGTTTCATTACCTGCCAGGGCCCGGTGATCCCTGGTTTCATCGAGCAATAACGACCGGCGCTCTGCTCGCCGTTCCCTTTATAATAGGTTGCAAGCTCACGGCCGACAATGGGCCGGGCACCGACCACGCTCATCTCGCCCCAGAGCACGTTGAGAAACTGAGGCATCTCATCGAGACTGGTCCGCCGCAACAGGCGCCCGATCCTGGTCACCCGGGGATCATCTTTTAATTTATAGTACTGCTCCCATTCCTGCCGCAGGGCCGGATCACTGGTGAGCAATTCCTCCAGTTTTTGATCAGCATCCCGAACCATGGTCCGGAACTTGAGACAGGAGAACTCCCGGCCGGTGGCCATGATCCGCCGATGCTTGAACAGCACCGGCCCGGGGCTGTCCAGCTTGATCAACAGAGCGATGAGCAGCAACACCGGGGCAAACAGGATCAGAACCACCAGAGAAAAGACCACGTCGAAACTGCGTTTCCATTCGCTATCAGGGTTAAAACTCAACACCAGCATATTGCCCAGCGACTGGATTTCGGCGTGGTGGAGGCCAAAAATATAAATATCGGGCACCAGAAAAAGCTGGGCACCCAGATCGCGGCACTCCTGAAGAATGCGGAAAATCTTCCGTTCAGCCCGCATCGGCAGGGCAATATAGACATAATCGATATCGTTGGCCTTGAGATAGTCGCGCACGTCATCGATTCTGCCCAGCAGCGGTTTATTCAGGTCCAGCAGGGCTGCCGGTGTCTCGATCTTATCATCAAAAAAACCCACCACCTCGATCCCGGCCCAAGGTATGTCCTCAATGCGTCTGGCCATGTGCACCCCCAGGTCACCGGCACCGGCAATGACGGCATGGCGGATATTTTTGCCTCGGGCCCGATAGAAATGGAGCAGTTTGCGCACCAGGAGATGGGCGGCAAAGATGAGCAGTGGGGTGGTGAAGGACCAGATCAGGAAAACAACGCGTGAATAGGCCTCGGAAATTTTGAACAGGAAAAAATAGCTGAGCACAATTCCGATCACCACGGCCCAGGCCTTGAGAATAACGAGAAATTCCTTGTAATATTTCCACCCCCGCCAGGAGCGGTAGAGCTGAAAGAAATGGAAACTGATAAAGCAGGCAATGAACACTATCCACAGCAGCCGGGTATACCAATGGGACCAGGGCACCTCATAGAGGTGGACCAGGGCCCAGAGGAAAAAACAGGCCAGGCAGCAATCAACGATATGGAGGAGGCGATAAATAAAGGAACTGCGCTCCCGCAGATTCCAGGAAAGACGTGGTGCCATGATACCAGAAAAGGGCGGAAATCAATCCCACCATAAAGGTTGCATACTCAAAGACCTGGCAAGACTTCTCGGTAACAGGACATGCTGCTTCCCCAGGCTGTAGGCTGCTAATTTCAAAGTGCTGCGCACAAGGCTCAAGGGGATTAATATAAAATGTTTTGATCTGAAAAGAAAGGAAATCTCCGAACGAACAAATCGCTGGCCCGCTCCGCCGGGACCGCCGAAGCGGCCCAGGACGGCCCATTCCCGAGCGTGGAAGACACCAATGTCGAAATAGCGCCGGCAATCCTGCCACATGGTGTAGTTGTGGGAATGAAAGACCTTGGCCTGGCTGACATAGCGCACCCGGTAGCCGAGGTTGAGCATATTGGCCACCGTCAGGGTATCTTCGCCAAAAAGCAGTTTTTCCGGAAAAAAACCGACCTGTTCCAGTGCCTGGCGCCGGTAGGCGGCAAAGGAGTTGGAAATAAAAATGGTTTTGAAGCCCAGATGGTGTCGATCGGCAAGGGAGCGGACAGAATCCTGCTCCGGATAGTTGAACAAGCGGAGGTGGGCGCTGAAGGGGTTGGCGTCCGCGTTAGGCAGTTGCCGGCCATACGAGGCGGCAAGTTGGGGATCATCGCCAAAGGGCGCCACCAGCCGGGCCAGTGCCTGCCGGTCAGCGGGGATCGCGTCCTGGGTCAGAAAAACAATGATATCCCCTTGGGCCTGTTGCGCCGCCAGAGTACGGGTTCCGCCATGGTCGAACTGCTCCTTGGCAATGTGCAGCAATCGCACCCCATGACGTTGTGCGATTGCCAGGGTCGAATCCGTGGATCCTGAATCGACAATGACAATTTCCCTGGGAAGCAGCGACTGCTCCTTGAGCGAGGTCAGCACCTGATCCAGCCAGCAGGCCCCATTCCAGGTCGGAATAACAACCGATACATCCAAAGCGCAAGCCTGCCGGTTATCGGTGGGCAATTCCTGATTCATACCTGGATCCGTGAGCGTTTGTCCGTGCGTCAGCTTTTTTGTTCGTGGCCGTTCGATTAAAGTAAACTTTATCGGACGGTTACGGGCAATGAAGATGGCGTGCGGACAAACGCCCCGAAGGGCGGCGGGTGACGACATATTGCAAAGAAAATCGCCGCATTTATAACCTATTTACAGTTAAATGTAATCCAAAAAAGACTCAAGCCGTCACGGATTCAGGTCATAGGCGCAGCAATCGCACTGACAGGTATTTACTCACAGCCCACATCATATACACCGAGGGATGTTTACAATAAAGACGCACTTCGTTGGCTGCCGCCATTACCCGTAAAGCATACGCCATGCGGCGGCGATTTCGCTGCCATCCGCGGCAGTGATAGACAATACAATGGGGATGATATCGTATGCGATACCCGAAAGCCCGAAAACGGAGACTCAGTTCAATGTCTTCCTTATACAGGAAAAAATCGGGATCAAAAACATGGTCTCCAGGCAGAGCCACGGAATCCAGAGCCGCTTTCCGGCAGAACATGAACGCCCCGCATGCAGCGGGCACATCTTCCTCGGTGGCATACTGTCCACGACAGGATAACCCCTGGCCCCGATCATACCAACGACCGTACCATGCCCGAAAGATACCGGTTGAATCAATCAGTCCGCTGGGCTGGTCTGCTTCCATGTCATAGCCCAGCAATCGTCCTGTGAGGCAGCCGACTTCTGGCTCCTTTTCCATGCAGGCGGTTGCCGTTGCCAATGCATGCTCATCAAGAAAGGCGTCCGGGTTCAGAAACACCACATAATCAACCCCGGCAGGACAGTGACTGTACCCAATATTGTTCGCCCGCGAAAAGCCCACGGGGCCGCTTGTCAACACCTGAATCTCTGGTTGACCACGCAAGGCATCGAGGTACGCTGTCGAGCTTGAGCCGGCGTCAACGACGATAATGGTCCGGCAGGATCGACTTTGTCGCTGGAGATCAGCCAGGCACCGACCTAGAACCGCTTGCGAATTATGGGTCACAATGATGACGGCGATCTCCAAGGACTGACCCCATCAAGTGAACAGTCGACGGTACAGCCGCAGCAGGCTGTTTCCCTTGTTCTGCGCCATACGTCGACGCATGATCGAATCGAGCACCTCTCCTTCGGCCCGCCCGAGAATCCGGCACCAGTTGCTGATTTCGGCTCGGGACATTGGACTTTGCCGGTGGAGTTTGCCTCGCATGCGGCGTACATTCCTGACCGCGTCGGTCAGGCCAGCTATGTACGGAGGCAACTGCTTCTTTTTTATGACAAAAAGCAGCCAGAAAAATTGATAAACAACTATGACATGTCCATAGCGGATCAAAAGAAAAAAAGGATAATTTTTTGCCAGAAGATAAAAAGAATTGCGTGTGGAAAGCCTGATGGTCAGGTTATTGAATTTTGAACCGCTGGTCGCGCTGCCGATATGATACACTCTGGCAGTCGGCACGTAATAACAATTTTTACCAGCCCGGCTAGCCCGCAGATTGAAATCCACATCTTCAAGATAGGCAAAGAAATCCTCGTCGAACAAACCGACATCAGCAAACAACTGCCGGCGATACAATGCAGCGCCACCACAGGCGCCAAATACCTGCCGCGGGCAGTCATAGGGTGCGCCGTCCCGCTCCATGGTCCCCAAGCGGTAACCTGCCCCACCGCGCAGGTACCCTTCTCCGGCACCATCAAGCAACTCGCGCTGATGGTAATTCAGCATTTTCGGGGCAAAATAGGCAAACTGAGGCAACAATTCCCCTGCGTCCACCAGGCGCTGCAAACAATCCTCGGCCAACTCAGTGTCATTGTTGAGGAGAAAAACAAGGGCCCGCCTTCCTGCCCGGATGCCGGTGTTGACGGCAGCACTGAAGCCGGTGTTCTCTGGCAGGGCAATAATGCCGACTTCAGGAAATTCTTGCTGCAAAAAGGGCACGGATCCGTCACTGGAACCGTTATCAACCACGGTGACATGCCAGTGACCATACGTTTGCAGACGAATCGAGTGCAGGCAGCCTGCCAGCAAGTGCCGGCCGTTTAAATTGGGGATGATTATGTCGACCCCGGTCTTGCCGCCATCCATGGTCGCTGTCTACCGGCTTTTCCTGCCAGTATTTTCCAGAACCTTGCGCACATAATAAATCGGTTTATTTTGCGATTCATGATAGGTCCGCACCACCAATTCCGCCAACAAGCCGATGGTTATAAACTGAATCCCCATGAAAATCAGCAGGATAGCAAGAAGCAGCAGTGGCCTGTTGCCCATGGCAATCCCAAAAAACTGCCGCTGAATTGTCATGATGAAAACCGTCAGCACCCCGATCGACGAAGAAACAGCACCCACGACTCCGAAGACATGCAGAGGTCGGGTCGCGTAACTGAGAAGAAATTTAACGGTAATCAGATCAAGGATAACGCGAACCGTGCGGGAGATGCCATACTTGGACGCACCGAAACGGCGGGGTCGATGGTTGACCTTCAACTCAGTGAAAGAAACGCCCATCCCGCTGGCAATGGCGGGGATGAAGCGGTGCATCTCTCCATACAGATTAATGTTTTTGATCACATCATGACGAAAGGCCTTCAATGTACATCCGTAGTCGTGCAGGTTCACACCCGTCACCCAGGAAATCACCCGATTGGCTATCTTTGAAGGAAGTCGTCGCGAAAAAAAAGGATCTTGACGAAGAAATCGCCAACCAGTGACGACATCGAAGCCTTCGTTGAGTTTCTCGATCATCCTGGGGATATCATGGGGATCATTCTGCAGATCACCGTCCATGGTAATAATGATATCTCCACGTGCGTAATCGAATCCAGCGGTCATGGCAGCTGTCTGACCAAAGTTCCGTCGCAAGCCAATGACACGAACACAAGCATCCTTTTCCTGAATGCCGCCAAGAATGTCCAGGGTACTGTCAATGGATCCATCGTCGATAAAGATAATTTCCCACTGCAGAGACAGTCCTTCCAGCACCGTCTTTAATTCTTCATATAATATAAGGGCATTTTCCTCCTCATTGTAGAGAGGAACTACCACTGATATATCCACTCGGACTCTCCGTTGGTTAGCATCTGCCAGAAACTAGAATTATATTATTATTTCAGAAAGATATATCCGAAACAAGCGTCCAGCTGTCACGGATTCAGGAACAGGAGAAAAAGGATCGTGGACGCATCAATCCCCCCATTCAAACCGGATAGCCTTACCACAGTTTCCCGACTCGATGCAAGATCAAGTTGGATCAGGTTGTTGTCGTTGCAGTGAATTTTGGAAACCCTTCGCCAGGCCCAAGAGGTTGGTTGTCACCTTTGCTGCCATTGTATTCAATGACTGCTCAATGTCCTCCCGAGGCTGCTATTCCATCGACTTTTGAGATCATTTACCAGATTTTTTCGGGAAGCTCGGCGATACGGGCTTGAAAAAGACGATGCGGTGGTTTATACAAGACGCCACACTTTGCAAGACTTTCGCCCAACACACTCTGTGTGTTCCGTAGATTTTCCTATTGTCACTTCTGGCCGAAAACAGTACCACCCTTATGAGCAGCATCCCCAGCATGTACGCCAATCATGAGTTCAAATTCACCTACGGTAATCATCTCGCCGCCAAGGTGGTCAACTGGATGGAAAAACGCTGTGTGCCGGATCCAACCTTTCCGGCCAGCCGCATCTCAAGTATCTATTATGACAGCCGGGACTGGATTATTCTCAGGGAAAAATTGAACAGCGAATATCTGAAATTGAAAATCCGGGTTCGCTGGTATGCTGACGCCCATTCTTCACAACTGTTCCCCAGTAATTTCATCGAAGCCAAATACAAAATCGGCAGTGCCCGAAAAAAAGTTCGTATGCCCAGCGGTCGGGAAAGTGACTGGCTGGCCACCGCCCCGATGTACCTGCCGGACTTTATGCAACTGCCGCCACTCCTGCGCAGCCTTGGCGTCGTTCTCCGGGAGAACTTGTTTCCAGCCTTCCAGGTCAGTTACACCCGAAGACGATTCATCGACCCCCTCACCGGTGCCCGTCTCTGCGTCGATCAGGATATCCATGTGCCGCGGACCAACCCCCTGATGATCAGTACAACCAGACCGGTCTGCATGCCTGTGGGCGTGGTCGAATACAAGCAACAGGGCTATGATGATTTTCCGGATTGGTTGTCACAAATAAACGCTTTTCAAGGCCGCCGGGCGGCCTTTTCCAAATACCTCGCCAGTTTTCAACATATTACTAATTTTCAACATTAAAAACAAATGGATATCTACAGTTCTTCAGAATGGCTCGCCATACTTTCCGGTTTCGGCAGTCAAACCATGGGTCAAATCGGATTTCTCCCGTTTTTGGGAGTTATGACTTTATCGCTCTTTTCCTCTTTCCTCATTGCCCTGCTCTATGTCCGTTTCTATAAGCCCCGATCGACCGGCAGCCTGGTCTACCGTGCCTTTCCCCTGCTGAGCACATCCATTACCGCCATTTTTATTTCCATCCAATTTTCCCTGCCTCTTTCCCTGGGGCTTCTCGGTGCTCTCTCCATTGTCCGCTTCAGAACGCCGATCAAAGAACCGGAGGAAATTGGCTTCATCATGCTGGTGGTTGCCTCCGCGCTCTGTTGCGCCACATTCAACCTGGTCTTTCTGTTCATTCTGCTCAGTGTTTCAGTCATCGCCCTCTACGGCCTGCACTATGGCCGCCGGTTTCTCAACCTCCATCAGAATGACGGAATGCTCGTCATCACCCTGCCCACCGAGGTGTACCATCGGCTTGGAGCGGAGATCAACAAAGTCTGCGAGGAGTATCTGCAGGGTAAACGGCTCGACAGTCTGGTGGAGAACAATGACCTGACCGTGCTTTCCTATAATTACGCCCGTACCGGCGAGGATTCGATTCTTCGCCTGCAGGAGGAATTACGTACCGTCAACACCTCGATCGTATCCAACGTCTACAACAATAATGTGGCTATTTAAGCGACTTATGACACGGTTTCGATTCCGGTCCTACCCGTCATCGAAAAAAAGCTCCATTCCTCTTGAGCTTGCCGGTTGCCTTTTGTTTTCCCTGCTGTTTTTCTCTGTGAATTTTGCCCTGGTCGTCATGTCCGCCACCAATACTGTCTCAATCGACCTGCAGGCCTCTGTCCCGGGAAAATTCGAGTTATTCTGGCGCTCAGGATCAAACCAATTCTCACCAGAGCGGTCTCTTCGTGTTCCCTTTGAACTGGGGGCCACCAGCGTCACTTTCACTCTACCGGGAGGGGGACTTGCCGCGATACGCCTTGATCCGGGGGACGGGCCCGGGGATTTCAGCATCAGCAGAGTCAGTCTCGCCAACCCCTATTTCAAGCAGCAAGAAATGGATCTATCCTCATACCCCACCGGCACCCCAGTGGTTTCAGGCATCGAAGACCTCGCTTACCAGCCGGAACAGGGTTTGGTTTTCCAGGCCATCAATGACGATCCCTGGCTCGTGTTCCCAATCAACAAGCGTTCCCTTGATCTGGCCCCAGCTGGAAAATGGCTGTTGGCAGCTGTTGGTACCGGCTTGATACTCTTTGCTGTTCTCTGCCAGCGATTGCTCAAAGGAAGTCGCCTGCGGGGAAACATCATCGTTGAAACATCGACAGAGGACCAAGCTGAGAGCAGCACCGGTATGCTCGCCGTGCTCAACAAGCGACTTGGCAATGTCCAATTGGTCAGTGTCATCGACAGCGGCGGGGCACGCCGGTACCGCTTTGCCTTTACTGGTGGGACTGGTGAACGCGTCGATCAGCTGGCGACTCTCCTGCGGGAGAGTTGCGCTGCCGTCTCCTCGGTTCGTATCCAGTATCATCGCTCTGGAGAGGTGTGAATGGTCATGCGCTCGAGAATGCTCACCCGGCTGTGGCTGCCCCTGCTGTTTCTGCTCTTTGCGCTGACCTGTCTGTTTTTCGAGCGCTCACCTTTCTTTGCGGAGCTGCAACAGTCCCTGCAGACCCACCAGGTCCATTCAGGGATGCTCAATTACGGTGACAGGGGTAAATTGCTCAAAGAGCTGGGGCTGGTGCGGTTGGTCGACAATGACGGCACCCGTTTTATCCCCACCGAGGAAAATGAGGCCTGGGTCGCCGTGCAACCGGATCTCGAAGTACCCTCTTTTCAGAAAAGAAGGAAGGTTGATCAATATCTGTACCAGGTGCAATCTATCAGAACACCGATCACGGTGTCGCATTTCTTTCCCGATGGAGTTGTCCACAAAGGCGACTGGCCCATTCTCGCCATTCAGCTGCCGCCTGAATCCCTGTATGACCCGGAACGTGGCATCATTGCCAATCGCGCGTACAAGGGCCGGGAGTGGGAACGGGCCGCGGAAGCCGCGTTCATTGTCAACGGCGAGATGCAGTTTTATTCATCAGCGGGATTGCGCATCCACGGTGGCAAACGGCGATTCACTCAGCCCTTCCAGAGCTATCGCCTCTATTTCAGAAAAAGATACGGCATGGAGCATGTACCGGATGGTGTCATGTTGCAGACCGGTTATCCGATTAAAACCCTGGTGGTGCAGATTGCCGACTGGCCTGCCGATCAACCGATGAACAACCCGCTGGCCTATGACATCTCCGAACAGATGGGTTGTATCGTTCCGATAACACGTCTGGTCGAAGTCTATCTCAATGGCGAATCCCAGGGGATGGCCTATGTCACCGAGCACCTCAGTCGGCGGCAGTGGGATCAACGCATGGGTGACGGAGACGACCTCGATTACATGTTCTACAAATGGCGGGGAACGATTCCCCATGCCGATAAAGTCGAATTTGTCCGGAGAATGTGGACGTATATCAACGACCGGGAGACCTTCAGCTTTGAACGGGTCACTTCGTCCATCGACATGGATAATATAACCCGCCATGTTTTTTCCTGGGTGTTCAACGGCACCACCGACTACTGCCAGGGCGTTGCCTTTGTCGACAAGAATGACCCCGATGCCAGGGTCCGCTATATCAACTGGGATATGGACCACAGTTTCTGGGATTGGCGAGCAGTGACCTACAGGATCGATCGACCCAGCTGGGAGCAGGAAAGCATCAGTATGATTTATCGAGAGAGGCATCACTGTGACCGCACCAAGCTGTTCAGCCGCCTGATCGACGAAAGCCCTTCCTACCGCACCTACGCTCTAAACCTTTTCACCGAGATCCTCAACCACCGTCTCACCAGCACCTTTCTCCATGAACGTGTCAGTTATTATGAGCAGATGATGCGCGGCTTCGGAGAGCCCCATGAGGAATATGTGGCCATGTTGAGGGAATTCATGGACAACCGCAGCCGGAAAGTCAGAGAAGATCTGCGCCACCATTTAGATCTGCAGGGCCCTTTCACCTGCAGAGTGATCAACAGGGGCGACTACGACCTGATGGTCGATGGCTATCCCTACAGGGGCGACTACGAAGGCTTTTATTTTCAGGGGCAGAAAATTCGGATCGTCCCTGCCGGCAGCGGGACGAAGCCGCACCACTGGGTTATCAACGGTGAAAAGCAGATCTCCCCCACCCTTGACCTGGTGGTGGACCGGGATATGCACATCGAAGTCGTCCCATACGACAAGGCGCGGCTGTGATCACTTCCAAGACAAGAGCCTTATTAAACCAGACAGGCACGAAAACCCCGTTATCGGTTACCTTCGCCTGAATACTTGACGGCTGGACGCTTGTTTTGGATATATCTTACTGTCATCCGATTATACTTGCAGCGGAATCCTTGATAAAAACTTTCACCAACCGCCCTTCGGGGCGTCCGTCCGCACACCATCTTCATTGCCCGTAACCGTCCGATAAAGTCTTTTTAATCAAACGGTCACAGACAATAAAGCCAGCGCAAGGACGAACGCTCACGAATCCAGCTTTTCCCTGCAATGGATGGCTGATCCAGGCGGGAGGAAATACGTATGCCCGTGCAGTATCCCACCTTGTTGCATTTTTACCCCGCTCTTCTTGCATCGCTGCTGGCGTTGACTCTGGTCCTGACTGCTGTCTCGTCAATTGCTGGCCCACTCGCTGGCTGCACTGATCCCCAGGCGGCAAATTATGAACCTGCTGCCAAACGAAACGATGGCAGCTGTGTCTATCCGTTAACCACCCACACCCCGTCTTTTGCCTTTGAAATTCCCGATGAAGTCCATGAGACTTCGGGCCTGCTCTTTTACGATTCCCGTTTGTGGACTTTTAATGACAGCGGCGGAGAACCTGTCCTGTATGCGATCGACCAGAGCAATGGAACAGTGACCCAGCGGGTTCGTGTGAATAATGTGCACAACCATGACTGGGAAGATATCACCAGGGACGATACCTATCTTTATGTCGGTGATTTTGGCAACAACGCCGGCACCAGGACCAACCTGGCGGTGTATAAGGTTCCCCTTGCTGCCCTGCCGAAATCAGGAGATGCGGAAGTTGAGGCTGAAATCATTCGATTCAGATATCCTGACCAGGTGAGCTTTGCACCATCACGCACCCACAACTTTGACTGTGAGGCCATGATCGCTGCCGGAGATTTCCTCTATCTGTTCAGCAAAAACAGGGGAGACCTCCGCACCAACCTGTATCGCATTCCCAAAAAACCAGGCAACTGGGTCGCCGAGACACTGGACAATTTCAACAGTGGGGGGCTGGTAACCGGGGCTGATTTTACTAAAGAGCATAACGAGGTCATTCTGACCGGATACAATCGTTTCCGCGGAGAATACATCCCTTTTCTCTGGTTGTTGTTTGATTTCAAGGGGTTCAATTTTCTGGATGGGAACAAACGCCGGATTGAACTGTTTGATCTCAAGGCACCACAAGTTGAAGGGGTCACCTATACCACCGACAGAGATGTTTTTCTCTCCGCTGAAGCCGGCAAATCCTTCAAGGCCATGGCTTATCGGTTCAATACCACTCCCTGGACCGCTCCGGAACAACCCTGAGGAAAAACCAAACCAGACCCAACTCCAGCAAGCATACCCGGAAACAAAGGGTTGTCGGCCCGGTCCTTCCGTGGCCCGCGCCGTGAGAGTTCAACCACTTGGAATTCATAGCTGATCATGCAGTACAAAAAGTTGTGCATCGGGATTCTGCAAAGAAAGAAATATCTCAAATTTCTTATCTCCGGTTCCCTGGCGGCGATGACAAATCTGGGTGCCTTGTTTGTCTTTCACGGCCTGATCCACCTCCCCATTGTGCCGGCAGCGAGTCTCGCTTTTATCATGGCCTATCTGGTCAGTTTTTCTCTGCAAAAATTCTGGACCTTCGCCGATTCCGACCGGGAGAGGATAGCAGGGCAAATGCTGATCTATTTCCTGGTTGGCGTCTTCGGCCTGATCTTGAATGCCGTGGGCATGTACCTGCTGGTCGAGGTGTTCCTGGTCTGGTACCTTTTGGCCCAGATTATCATGTCGGCCGGCTTGGCCGTGATGAATTTTTTTATCTATCGATGGATTTTTCGCTCCAGAAAAGCAGCTATTCGTGAGGACAACAGGTACAGGAAAATCCTCCTGGCCGGCAACAGGCCGGACAAGGCCAACCTGGCAATGTATGCTCAATTTCTGGGGGAAGAGATCGGCCTTTCCCCAACGGATGTTGAGATCAGGTCAGTGGTGTATAGTGAGATTGACAAGAAAAAAGGAGCAGAAAAGATGTCCGGGATACGCCGAGAACTTGACGCTGTCCGACGAAGCATCCTTTTTTTTCGTGAAGTCTGGCGGCAGGCCAGCTGGGCCGAGGTGATCTGCGTGTGTGGGGCGGCGGTCAGTCAGGGACTGATTGCCTATCTGGCCTGCCGGCTACGATGCAAAAAATATCTCCTGAGTATCATGGACGAACACGGCTTTGACAAAAGAAGGCGGTCGGAAGATGCGATCTCGGATCCGGGTGGACTCTTGCGGAGCATATATCAGCGGTTGCAGAGGCGATTGTGGGCTGTGATGGCGATATTTGTGGCCCACGGCGCCAGCCGCATCTTTGTACCCAGCGAGCATCTTCGCAGAGTAGTCGTTGGCTGGGGCATTGAGGAGCAAATCATCAGAATTTTGCCAGAGGCGGCGGAACTTGCACATCCCATTGACGAGAACCTGGATCCATGAACACCCCCATTTCAGCATACCCGCTGAAATGGGGAGAACAGTATACATCCGTTTGCCGCGTTTTCTGCGCCCCTCGACGGTCTGAATCTAATCGTCACAGCAGGTTATGTTCAGACGCAGGGGATTGAACAGCAGACCTGTTAACTGCAGTGATTAACCTTTGTGAATCTTTCTGGCGTACGTTGTGAAATCAATGGGAATCCCAGGTCTTGCCTCGGAGTACCCTTCCCCTTGATATCGCTGGCCGCAGTGATATTGCGCACCAGAGCACCCCTCTTTCCACCCGAATAATCATCGACAGCGATAACACTGAATTACAAAATGATTACTGAAAAATTCATCCAAAACAAGAGTTCAGCAGTCACGGATTCAGGAATGTTTTTTTTCCATCCGTGGTGCAGGCAAAGGTCAAAGGAAAAATTTGCCTCCTATTGGCCCTAATTCATTGCATTTTACAGTAAAATAGGTATGTTTTGTTAGTTTTTCTAAATGAGCCTAATAACCCTAACAAGATGAGACAAGTCATGCCGCACCAGACGACAGACAAGACCCAGCAAACCGATACCATCACCACAGCGAAAAGCAGTGAACAACAGATTTCCCCCCAGGTCGATGACAAAGGACGTCGGGAAGTGCTCAAAAAAATCGCTGTCGGCACCACCGCTCTAGCCGGTTTGAGTCTGCTGCCGACGCGATGGACTACACCTTTGGTAGAGTTCGGAGCCTTGCCTGCCCACGCTACGACCAGCGCAGTGGAGACCGAAGAGGAAGAATGGATCAAAATCCACTGGGAAGGCAACCCCAGAGAAACCAGCGAAAGCAGGGACCGCACCTGGTGGACCCGGATTCACGGCGGCGACTATAAACCATGGCATCGTAAGTTCCCGCTGCCACGCTGGATCGATGACAAACCGCGCCGTCTGGAGTTCGTGTTCTCCGATGGAACGAAGTTTTCCGTGCCCAACAGTACTAAGATGCGGATGAATTCGAGAGGTCCAAAATACAATCCTGAGAAACCCGGTGAACGTGACCCGAGGAAGCGGCATCCCAATATCGCCGCGAGACTCAATGCCACACCGGTTTGGGTCAAACTCAAGGTTATCTGATTCTTTAGCAAACAGGATGGTAACACGAACTGCCTGAGTTTCGCGTTTTCAAGAAAGCTCATTTCCTCAGTGAACGTTGTCAGCCGGTGTATACCTTTTTCCATCGTGAATCCGTAAGTGTTCGTCCGAGCGTCAGCTTCGTTGTCCTTGACCCTTCGATGAAAGGATAATTTTATCGGAGGGTTACGGGCAATGAAGATGGCGTGAGGACGGACGCTCCGTAGGACGGCCGGTGAAGGTTATTATCAAGGACTCTGCTGCAAGTACTATCTGATTACAGCAAAATATATCCAAAACAAGAGTCCAGCCGTCACGGATTCAGGTTGACTGCAGCAAAATAAATCCCGAACAAAATTCCTGCCATCACCGATTCAAGCCCATCGTTTCCCGCGGATATAATGCAGTGCATACGCCTTGAGCCATTGAAGCAGCAGGCGGGGATGGTCGATCCAACGTGCCCGCATCGAGGGTCTGCCGGGACCACGGCCATAATACAGCCGCAGCCACCACAGGGAAGGCAGCAAGGTGTTCCTGGCAAATTCTGGTACCTGACGAAAACGCACATTCCGAAACCGATGTAATGGCCAGCCGGAATACGGCTGACCAACCCCCCACGGACGGCGGCCGGGCTCCAGTCCCAATTTCATGAAGACGCTCTCGGACCATGGTGTCAACCAATGGAGACAGGTGAGCAGGTTTATCCCCGCGGGAAAAAGCGTCTGCACAACCTGCCAGTCAATCTCCTCCAGGTGATTTTCAACCAGACTGACAACATCGGCGACATGGATAAACCGAAAGGGCTCATAGGTGAGAGGAGCCTGCAGGCCGTGCAGAGCGACGTGGAAAAGCATATCCTCCAGGGCAAGAGTCCGGACAGGAACATCGTCGATGCTGAAATCCCAACCATTATCCAGGGACCGGGCCAACGGCCAGGGTGGATACTGGCGATGATAGGGCAGCAGGTTGCGATGGACCTCGACCGTGATAGTCATGCCGTCGATGCTTCTGGTCATGGGGACAAGATGATAGTAGTCATCGGGAATGTCGTGTCGCTCTTCCGATCTGTAACCGAGGTCCGCCAGCAGAGCCGCCGTGCGCGCGGTGTCGGCATCAGCCACCAGAAGGTCGATATCCCGCATGGGGCGTAAACCAGGCTCGCTGTAGACCAGATTACAGAGAGCTATTCCTTTGGCGAGGACAAGGTTGATCCTTTCTTCAGCCAGGGCGCGGGCTATTTCCGCCGTGGCGATGTTTCTGATCGCATTGGCATGCCTGCTGCGCAGGGTGAGGCTTTGCAACTGTCGTCGTGGGTGGAGCGGAATGCCGATGGCAAGCTGTTTGAGGTGCTTGTACAGCAGGGGTGCCAGGCCATGGTGTTCAGCCGAGTGGACAAGAGGCTCCCAGGAGGTCTGCCGGCGGGACAACTCGTGCAAGTGTTGGCCAAGCAGAACATACATCGATTCGTTGCCCCGGTCCCGCGCGCACAGGCCGAGAATGGTCCTGATCATCACCCCGAAAGCTCATGAATTGGGGGAAAAAATTCCTTCAGTGCTTTTTCAAGGCCGTCAAAAGAGCTGAAGACGAGACGATGTGCAGAGGTGGAGCGGGCCAGACGGGCCAACAGATTGAAACCATGATCGGCAAAATTGCGTCCATTGACATCGCAGGAGATAAGCAACGGTAATGTCCGGGCCGGAGAGAGGGATTCCAGCGCAAGGGATGCTCCGGGGCGAAAAACAGGAAAAAGAAGCCAGGCGGGAACAAGGCGCGAGGGGGCAACAACGGCATTGATCCCGCGAAGGGGCACCAGCAACCCCTGATCATCCTCCAGTGAATCGGTCAGGGCAGCCTTGGGGAAAAAGGTCTTGACAATATCCCTTGAACCCGGCTTAAGGCACAACGGTCGGGGAAAAGGAGTCAGCAGGAGGTCTTGCCCGTCCTCGGTTACCAGGACAAGTTCATCGGTGAGGCAGGTGATATCCTCCTGAACTGCCATCCAGGAGGTAAGCGTGCTTTTACCCGCACCGCTGGCACCGGGCAGCAACATGACCCTGCCGTCGCGGACGAGGGCGCCGGCATGAAGGGCGACACCGCTGCAATTGGTGTCGAGCAACTGATAGATGACCAGATCGTAGAGGGCCGCCGCAAAACCGACACCCAGCGGTCCCGTGTACTGTATCACCTCTTTGCAAACGAGAAGGAACCATCCTTGCCGCTCATGGACAAGGATCTCAACAATCCGTTCACCATCCTCGCCGCAGCCAATGAGATCTGCGAACAGGAAATGAAGGAAGCGGTCGACATCGTCGTGGTCGTGGCGGAGTAGCACACTCAATCCGGCAAAGGCGACTCTCAGTTCCCGCATAGCATCCCGTTGGTCCGGTCCGGATTCAGGTCAACTCGACCATGCCGCGGGCAAGTAACTGGTCGATGACTGCGGGGACACTGGCGCGGATCTGCTCACTGTCTTCAGGGTAAATCTCCGCCAGCAGATCGACAATCTCGCCAGTGGTCAGTGAACCGTCACAGAGTTCCCAGACCAGGGCCCCAGTCGGGTTACAGTACATGGAGGTGGTGAGAGTGGGATGATACACGACAATCTCGTCGTCGATCCTTTCGAGAATGAAGTCGGGTTTCCGTCTGATAGTATGCTGCATCTGTCCCCCTGAACGGTGAGGTTATCTCATGCCAGTGATATACACGTCAGGCCAGCAATCATTGGCGGTATGATGGGTCAGGCGGACAACATCGCTGGCCGGAGTCCCTATCCTCCACAGAAAAATTTCGTAATCAGCGGTATCATGTTCATGTCCGCCGGTACTGGCGCCATAGACCAGAACCGAATCGGTGTTATCCACCCTCGGAAAGTAGATATGGTGGTACTCCCCGGGAGGATCAAACAAGACCTGTCTGTCCAGAGTCGTCGGATCTACCCGGATAACGGCGTTTCTCCTTTGCCCGCCGCGGTCAATCTTGTAGAGATAATCTCCTGCCGGAGACCAGTTCAACTGGCAGCCACCACCGACACGCACTACCCGTTTATCGGGGTAAATCAGGGAGGTTGCCCGTTGCCCACCCCGCAGGGTAACCGCCACCACCTGTCCTGTCGGATCAAGAACCGGGGTCTGCAATTGCACCGAAGCGGGCAGCGGCAGATCCTGCCCTGTCTGCATTACCACAGCCTTTCTGCCTGATGCAACCTCAACCTGTACCAGTTGATTGCCATTGCGCTGAAAATAGACCTTTCGCCCATCCCCGGACCAGGTGGGCACATTGCCGTTTCTGGCCAGTAACCTGGTTGTATTCCTCCTCAGATCCATAAGCATTACATCCCAGGCGTAATAGTTCCGCTGAGATACCCATGGCTCCTGGGAACGGGCAAAAACGATGCTGCCCCCGTCAGGAGAAATTCGCGGGTAATAATCCGTATGCGAATCAGTAGTCAACTGCCTCAGTTCTCCTTCCGGAAGGGTATACATCCAGATATCATGACTGCCGCTCCGGTTGGAACTCCATACCACATAGCCGTTTAATCCGGCAAGATGACTGGCGGCCTGCCCTCCAGAGTCCCCGGCGGGGAGGACGGAATGACCGCTGGCCGGTGGTCGCAAGGCGCCGAGATTTTTCAGGCTGCGCACCTCCCAGACGAGGAAAGCAACCCCGATACAGAAAACAATTATAGCGACCAGACCGTACCAGGAAAAACGAAGCCTTGCTCCCAGCCTGACGGAGGTGACCGTCTGCCGGGTCAGGATAATAAAGACAATGAAGGCCAGACCACCCCAGGCATAATCAACGACCTGACTGAGGATATGAATGCTGAACATGATAATCAATGAAGCAGACCGTTCCGCCCCCAGGGCGATCATGGCCAGCATCCCGGCTGCTTCATAGGTGCCGAATCCCATGAATGCCGGCACCGGCATACTGGCTCCGGCCTCGGCACTAATCAGGGCAACAAGGGCGGACACGAGATGTCGATCGATCAGGGGAAAGTTCGGGACGACCACGGCCAGAAACAAGGCATAGAAACCAAGATACTTGGTCACGCGAATGCCGAGGGAGAGCAGAGCGAGGCGAGCGGTGATACCGGCGTCTCGAGCCGCCTGCAGGGCCTGGACAATCTTGCTCAGCAGTGAACGGCACCAGTCGAACAGCCGACCCAACCTCCCCCAGTTCTCCGTATGTACCCGGGCAAGCAGCCGTACCAGGGTTGCCAAGCCGGGGAAAAGGAAGAGCAGCAGGAGCACAACCACAAGGGTGAGAAGAAACAGCGTACCCACAACCCAGAACTGGACCCCGAGAAAAATTGCCTGATAGGCGATAATCCCGACAATAATGATCCCCAGGGCAAACAGATCAAAAACAAAACTGATCGCCAGCGATGACAGACAGGCTGGCAGGGCGACTTTATAGCCGCGGTTGAGCATGGCCACATAGCTCAGCTCACCCAGGCGAGCGGGCAACATATCCACGAACATGTTGCGACAGGCGGACACCAGCAACAGATGAAAAAAACCCGGGACATCTGTTTCCGAGGCCTGCAGGATCAAACGATACCGCAGCGATTGCAGGATGGTGCGCAGGATGATGGCTACAGTATAGGCCAGGATCAAAAGCGGCGACAGATTAATCGCTACCTGCAGCATTCGCGGCCACAGCTCCCCTTCCACCGAACCGAGACTGAAATGGACCAGAAGCGCCATCAGGGTGACTGAAATGCCGACAGTCATGAGAATATGCGACGAATAACGCCAGAGGGTTTGTCTTTCCATGGAAACTCCAACAAGTTGGCCGCCGGTACAGGCGGCAAAAATCACGGGGCGGGATGACCCTTATCGACGTTCTTCCACCCGGCCACTGTCCTGCCCAGGAAGAGAACACCGCCAATGAGGGAATAGAGCAGGGTCATGGCGAGAAAAAGAATGGCCAGCGAACGGGTCTGGATATCGGTCATACCAGCCAGGCCGAAAAAAAAGACATAGCCGGCATCCCGGATACCGATGCCATTGACGGACAGAGGGATAGCCTCCATCAGCACGATGAGGGGGACAAATGCGGGAAAAAAGAGAAAGGCGACCTCGGCATGGAGCGAAACGGCCATGAGGTAGACGGCGAAAATGACCGAAAACTGGAAAAGAAAGGATAAGAACATAACCTTGAGGATAATTCGGGGGTCTGCTCCGTAATGAGCAAAGGCGGTGAAAAACTTTTCCGCCCCCCGATTCAGCGCTGAAAAACGGTCCAGGGTTGTCACCCGCAGAAACCGCCGGATCGGTGTTTGTTTCCAGAGCATGAATAATACCAGGGACAACAGCCCCAGAATCACCAGCGGCAGGACAATGATCAGGGGCCGGTCCAGCTTGACGGCTGCAAAGAGCGAAGAAATCAGGCTCAAGGAGACCAGGGCGAGAAAACCGGTGAGCCGGTCAGCGAAAACCGATGCCGCACTCCGCACCCCTTCCCTGCTTTTGCGCATGATATCGTACACCCGGTAGGAATCGCCGCCGATATTCGACGGCAGGAAATTATTGAAAAAACCGCCAATGAGATAACTGGTCACCAGTTTGGGCAGCGGGATATCGATCGCATCGGCGCGCAGCAATATCTTCCATTTGCATGCGCTCAGCACGGTATTGATCAGCAGAATAAAAAATACCAGGACAAGCAGAATCAAATTGCAGTCGGCAAACAGTTGCAGAATGTCCGCCATCGGCGTCTGACGATAGAGGAAAAACAGCAGCGTCCCGCTGACCGTCAATTTGACGGCAAAAAACAGATATCTTTTCAATGACATATAGAAAGAGCACTCAACTCCGTAGACGAACAACTTTGGCCGGTACTCCCATGCTGACACTGAAGGTCGGCAACGACCGGGTGACAACGGCACCGGCGGCGACCACCGAACCCCGACCCACCGTCACTCCTCCAAGGACGGTCACCCGCGCGCCCAGCCAGACATTCTCTTCCAGGGCGACGCCCCCGTCATTGATGATGCTGGCAGTTCTGGTCAGGGAGTCGGGATCGGACAGGTCATAGCTGCCGCCGCCGATGACGAGGCATCCCTGCCCGAGGATGCAATCATTGCTGATATTCACCGGACAGTTACTGGTGGACTGAATAACCGTCTGCGCATTGATGCCGACATCGTTGCCGATCCGGATGCGGCCGTTTTTGGAGGACAGCATGACACTGTTGGACAGCATGACATTATCGCCAAGGACAATGGCATCTTCGCCCTGATCGCACCGACCGTCAAAGACGCAGCCGTCACCGACAACCACGCTCTCTCCCAGCTGGACGCGGCCGGGGTGGCGAAGAATGACCCCACTGCCGAACATCGTCCCGCGACCGCAGGCGGCAAACAGTCTCGGCCAGAACAGCTTTCGCAGGCCGATGCCGAGGGCTCCGGGCACATTGGTCAGCCAGGTGCACCATTCGAAGTAGAGCAGATCGGTAAAGGATGGCGAACCGACAATGACTTCCTGATATCGACGTAAAGGGCTGGCCCCTCTTGTGATATGGGCATGGGTTTTTTTCATGACAACTGTGGATGACAGACGAGCATGGGCGGGACTTTTTCATTCATCATCCCAAAAATCTCCGTTAGCGTCTTGCGGCTAATTGGTTCGGGCAGCCATCACCTCGCGGATCATATCATTGACATGGTACCGCCCAACCTCATCAAACGGGCTCCAACGTTCCACCCGGTGTCTCGTAGCAATGTTCCAAACCATGACAAGATCCAGTTCCGGAATGACAACCATGGCAAAGTAGCCACCATGTCCCGAGGCCACAAAGGTCTTTGGCGGCGCGGCCGGGAAAAAAGGTTTTCCATCCAGACCGATCCGATTAAACCACCAAAAATAGCCCAGACTGCCACCATGCCCCTTTTCGTTCCCTTCGCCACCAATACTCCTCACCCTGTCCAGAATCTCGGCTTCTTTTCCTGAGGTTCTTGGAAAACCAGGTGGTAATGGCTCACGCAAGGCCAGGTTGAACAAATCCTCTCGCAGGAGAACGTTTCCCTCCCATTGTCCCTCACGGAGATAGAGCAGGCCAAAGCGGGCCAGATCACGCATGGAGATACGCAGCCTGCCCCGTATGGAATTAGGATGCGTCAAAGTCGGTGAATCCTCGAAACCCAGTATTTCTCCCAGGTCAGGACCGTTGAGCAGGTCGTTGTAGCGCTTGGGAGGAAGCCCGTAGACACGATACAAAAGGGCCCAGGCAAGCAAGCCTGTAGCAAAATCGTTGTAGGCAAAGGTTTCGCCGGGGCGTTCAATCAAGCCATATCCGGACGTCTGGCTCAGCAGATGGTGAAAGGTGATGTCCCGATCCTTGTACCCTAGATCAGGATTCAAGGTACCCAGTTCAGGAACCCATTGCAGGAGCGGCGTCTCCAGGGATTCAATAAGACCCTTTTCAATCGCTTTCAAGACAAAGTGGGTATAAAAAGGTTTGACCACCGAGGCCACATCCGATCGTCTGTAGATTCTCCCCCAGGAGTGGATCATTTCACCCCCGTGGACGATAGCTCCTGTGCCAACATATTTTTCAGAAAATTCAGCAAGTTTCTGGCTGGAAAATCCGGCGGCCTCCGGTGTTTTCCATGTCCAGCTTTCTCCAGGAAAAACCGCAGGAGTGGAAGGGTGGGACTGGGGAGTCAGTCGATCGGTAACCAAGAGGACAACGAGGAGAGACACAACCAGCACGCTGGAAATCGTCCAGATGATAAATCTGTGACGGTGTCGGCAAAAAAATGGCATTTTGAGGAGAATACGTTCTATTCATCTTTTCAAACCTGGTTCACTGCGCTTAAACAGCCACCTTGGACGTGTCCGGGCCTCTTTTACCATTCCCCTTATGAGATCTGACAGTGTCATCTCTGTACTCATACCTGGAATTTACCGGTGGCACACTGCTATCCATAGTCTGATTTTTTAACTCTGAGGCGTCAAGTTAATCCCTTACCGGATTGATAGCTATAAAAAAAAAGCCGGTCCTGAAAGGAACCGGCTTCGTGCCCAGACCAGAAAGCCTTTTCAGGGTGAGAGTATTCTTCTTCTTTTGCTCAACATTGGCGCAAGCAAAAGCGCGGCGACTGTCATCGCCAGGGCCAACCCAGCGATCGCCGCCCAGTGAAGGATGCAGTAGGAAAAACCAATCAGTGGATACAGCATGCCCCGGGCAAGCGGACGCAACCTTTCATGCTCGGCAATGAACCGGGCCACTGGTGGAGAATTGTCATAATACCAGTCGACAAAGCGCTGCCCTATTGGATGGGCAAGCAATACCTCGTCGCGAAATTGCTGTAAGAGCACCACATGGGGCTCGAGTTGGGAGCCGAAAGCTGCTGTGGCAATAAAACAGCGGCCACCGCCACTGTCAGTATTGCCCCCATTGCCGCCACCACCCCCATTGGGCAAGGCAGCGTAAAATCCTTCGGCTAAAGCTCTTGAACCTGCGTTGTTCGGATGAATGCCGTCAATGGTCCAGGCCCGCCAATTGGGATTGAGGATGCCATAGGAATCGACCAAGCGCGTGTTGCTGTTGGAGGCCAGATTGATGAGCTCGGGGTTAAAGTTCCTGGAGATAAGGGGGGTTATCGCCCTGTCCCGGGTATTAGGGGGAATGGTCGAGATAACGGGAACAGCATCGGCCTCACGCACGATCTCTATCATTTTTGAAATATTAAAGGCGACCAGATACGGAGAAAGACCAGCCTTGGCATCGTTGGTGCCGATCATGATCAGGACGAACTGCGGCTGATGTCTTTCGAGATTGGTTCGCAACCTCCTCAGTGCGATGCTCGAAAACTGCCCGCCGACCGCAACATTGACCACCGTTGCCTGACCTTCAAGCATTGATTGAAGATAAACGGGATAGGGCGTCGCCTTGTACCCTCGCGAAATCGAGTCGCCGACGACCATGATCGTATAGGCATGCGCCCCCTGGGCATACAGAAAAACTGAGCAGACTCCAAAAAGAATAAAACGAATTACGTTCAACATTGCTTCGCCTGGTTATAAAGTAGTCAAGGTGTAAAGACAGCCAACCGAAAACCGTTTCTTACCTGTCATAAACACGGAGAAAGGCATGCAGCCGATCCTCCACGAATTCAGGTATCTCTGAGGTACTCGGTTCTTCTAGAGCGGATTCGGCATCTCCATCTTCCTCCAGGAGGAATTCTTCCCCCCACCCTTCGCCGTTCCAGACAGATCTGAGCGTCCTGTATCGATCACCCCGGTACCCTTCCCAGGTCAACAGCATTCGCCCTGTGTCATCAATTTCCAAATAGGGTTGTATATCCGGCACTTGGTTTTCGGCATGCACCCGTTCCGGTTTTGTCCAGGCAGTACCGGCAAGCCTGGTGTAATAAATATCATCGCTATCACCGTTATTCCCGGCGAAGACCACCCAGATGTCGTCATCAGGGCCAACAGAGATAAAGGGGGTTGTCGCCGTCCAGGGCAGTTCGGGAATTGTCCGTGCCTCCGACCATCCGCCCTTTTCGGAGACAGCGTATCTGATGATATGGCCGGTTTGGTCAACTGCAGCCCAGACCGCATACCTCATGCCCCGCGAGGTTCGATCAATGGACGGGGTGAGATTGTCGGCATTGTCATAGGTGACCTGGAACGGTTCAGTCCACTTCTGGTTGATCAGTGAACTGAAGAATATTTCCCTCCGCAGGCCATCGGAGGCCGACCAGATCAGATCGCGGGAAGCAGACCAGACCGTTTCCGGTTTATCAACTTCTTCTGTCCATCCTGTACTTGCCAGGAGCAGACAGATCAGACCCATTGATGAAAGCGTTTTGCAGCATAGCGAATACATGGGCACTCCTTGTCGTTGTATGGATCAGTGAATGTAAAAATATAAAAAATGCTCTTACTTGCAGTGGCGCAAGATAAATCGGACAAAAATTCACCTTAATTCCCCCACACCTCCCGATTAAGTTGAGCGACCCTTCGCAAGGGCCGCATGCCGAAGAAGGCGAGTCTGGTGAGCACTTCTTTGGT
>NZ_JAFFQC010000260.1 GCF_016918545.1 Desulfobulbus alkaliphilus
CTCCAGCGTGGTGTTGGATACGATCAGGCCGTCGATCCGGTGGGCCAGAGAGGCCTCGACGATCATGCCGATCTCGTCGGCGATCAGGTCGGGCGCGATCTTCAGGAAGACCGGCACGCGGTCTGGCTTGGCGGCCGGCCGGGCGGCGTCGATGCGGCCCAACAGGTCGTCCAGTTGCTCGCGACCCTGAAGCGCGCGCAGGCCCGGCGTATTGGGCGAGGAGATGTTGACGGTGAAGTAGGAAGCGCGGCCGGCGAGGCGTTGCAGACCGGCGATATAGTCCGCCGCCTTGTCCTCGGTGTCCTTGTTGGCCCCCAGATTGGCGCCCACGACGACGTTCGTCGGGCGTTGGTCCAGCCGCTCGGCGAAGGCGTCGAGCCCGGCGTTGTTGAACCCCATCCGGTTGATGATGGCCCGGTCCTCGCTGAGGCGGAACGGGCG
>NZ_JAFFQC010000261.1 GCF_016918545.1 Desulfobulbus alkaliphilus
GCATATCCTTGTGGCGCTTGACGGCACGACGGATCTGGGCGGCCTGCTTGTGGCGGGTGCTCTTGCCATCCTGCTGCAGATCGACCTTGGACTCGGTCTCGTTGGGCAGGTTGACCAGGCCGCGCAGGTAGTTCACCTCGGGCAGTTTGAGCTCCTGCCAGCCACCGCGGGGGATGCCGCGATCCAGGGTGACGTCACCGTAGCGAATGCGCATCAGACGGCTCACCTGCACTTCCTGGGATTCCCACAGGCGGCGCACTTCACGGTTGCGACCCTCGGTCAGGGTGACGTTGAACCACTGGTTCAGCCCTTCACCGCCGGCCGGCTTGATCTTGTTGAACCTGGCCATGCCGTCTTCCAGCTGCACGCCCTTGCGCAGGCGCTGCAGCATGGCTTCGGTGATCTCGCCAAAGACGCGCACCGCGTATTCCCGCTCCACTT
>NZ_JAFFQC010000262.1 GCF_016918545.1 Desulfobulbus alkaliphilus
CAGCGATTGTCTGTCAATTTCGGCACGAAGCACGGATTCACGAGCGACGATTACCTCTATCTGCTTGTTGAGTTCGCGAATATCCAGCACTTCCAATTTAAGCCCAGACGTCCACGCTACCGCGAAGATCGTTGGTGATGTTCCATATCACACGACGGAGCTCTGTCCGCTCCTGTTCTTTCCTCTTGTCACTCATTGTTGCTCTCTCCTACCGGAAATTGAGGGATATCTCTAAAAGACAAACCAGGAAAGGCATCTATGAGCGGCGGCTTGCAATCTTCTGGGAGAATGCTTATAAAAAAGGTGCCGGGAGAATGCTGCCAACACTCCCCCGGCAGGTACGACGCACTAGCGTCCCCTTGATGTTACGTGGGTATGCTACATGTTTTCAGCCCTCGCCCGGTGCCAGCCGGACGGGGGCCTTTGTTTTAGCTTACAGC
>NZ_JAFFQC010000263.1 GCF_016918545.1 Desulfobulbus alkaliphilus
GGGATCGTGAGAGCTTCCCTACAAATAGCCTTATTTTATCTCAGTTGGCTTTACCTCATGTATATAAAGCGACGTGCAATCTTCTATGCAATTTTTTTGGCGAGCAGCTTTCTGTAGGTGAATTACGTGCACTTGATATCCATTCTTTTAGATCAATACCTCGAGTAGGTACAAAAAAAATTGCCATAATAAAAGATATGATTAAGTATATTGATGAAAAAGGTCATGGGTGTGTTGAGGTTGCTGAAATTTCATCAGTTCATCAAGGGGATGGGCGAAAGCTATATAACCAACGAGAAGATATAGAACTATCAACTCTAGAAAATATATTAATTGATGATCTTGATTCTTTTTTGTCTGAACTCGATGAGAGAGACCATTTGATCATGGTTGGTCGTTTAGGTTATATGCGTCCTCCGATGACGCTCCAAGATATTGGC
>NZ_JAFFQC010000264.1 GCF_016918545.1 Desulfobulbus alkaliphilus
ATGCTGGCTTCCGCGATGGAGCGTAGTAAGGGCTGGAATCACCCCATCTTCCGCGGGGAAGGTGCCATGTGGCGCGGCATTCTGGTCAAGCCCTACAAGGGCATGCCGATCCGCTTCAGCCAGGGCAGCATCGTCAAGGTGTGTGCGGCCAACTCTGCGACCGGGGCGGAAGTGGACAAGGTTGCCGGCACCTTGATCGACCGCGCCGTGCTGCTGGGTGGCCAGGCGCTGGCCAACGCCTTCGGTTCCGGTGAGCAGGGGGGCTCCTTTGGCATGCACCAAGAGCCGACCGACCATGGCAACGCGAACGAGATCTCGATCCGTTGGGTCTCCGGCCTGCAAAAGATCCGCTTCAAGCAGCGCAACGGCAACATCCAGGATCATGGCTGCATGGTGTTGGATACCTCGGTGAGTGCCATCGGCCGCTAAGCCGCTGACC
>NZ_JAFFQC010000265.1 GCF_016918545.1 Desulfobulbus alkaliphilus
GGGTGTCGACAACCGCGTCCGCTGCGAGCGCGAAGCGTTGACCGTCGACCGCGCGTTCACGGTTTTCGATTTCGACCTTGCCGTAGGTATAGCCGATGTCCCAGCTGACGTCCTTGACGAACGAAATCTGGTCATGGTTGCCGCGGAGGCCCAGAACGTAACGCTGCAGTTCACGCGTGTTGTCTTGCGTACGATCCGGCCCGAACAGAGTGTGGCGCGCGTTCTGAAGCAAGACGCCCGTTTGCGCCGCGCCCGGGCTGGTCGCGGTCGGCGGCGCGTAAGGCGTAACGACGTTCGTGCGGATCGCATCCTTGATGTTCTGCGGCAGGAAGGCGTTGTCCGACCAACGCAGGTCGAAGTTGTTGACGGCATAGATCGGGTTGACGGCGTTCGCGCCGTAAGAGTTCACCAGATCGATGTCGAAGAAGGTCGGTTGACC
>NZ_JAFFQC010000266.1 GCF_016918545.1 Desulfobulbus alkaliphilus
CCTGGACGGCCTGGTGGAACTGGCCCGCAAGGAAAAGATCGACCTGGTGGTGCCCGGTCCCGAACTGCCCCTGACCAAGGGCATCACCGACCGCATGCGTGAGGCCGGCATCCCCTGCTTCGGCCCGGATGCCTATTGTGCCCGTCTGGAAGGCAGCAAGGCCTTCGCCAAGGACGTCATGAACCGCGCCGGTGTGCCCACGGCCCACAGCCAGGTCTTCACCGATCCCGACAAAGCCAAGAACGCCGTGGTCAAACTGGGCGCGCCCCTGGTGGTCAAGGCCGACGGCCTGGCTGCCGGCAAGGGCGTGGTGGTGGCCAAGACCACCCAGGAAGCCCTGGATGCCGTGGACGACATCATGTGCAAGCGCGCGCACGGTGCCGCCGGTGCCAAGCTCGTCATCGAGGAGTTCCTCGTGGGCGAGGAAGCCTCCTTCCTC
>NZ_JAFFQC010000267.1 GCF_016918545.1 Desulfobulbus alkaliphilus
CCCAGGCCCTGTCCGGCGTCCTGATCGAGCGCGGCCTGGCCATCGTCTCGGGCGGCACCGAGAGCCACCTGGCCCTGGTCGACCTGCGGCCCAAGGGCGTGACCGGCAAGGCGACCGAGCATGAGCTCGAAAAAGCGCTGATGACCTGCAACAAGAACGGCGTCCCGTTCGACACCGCCCCCTTCACCGTCACCTCGGGCGTCCGCCTGGGCACCCCGGCCGGCACCACGCGCGGCTTCGGCGAGGAAGAGTTCAAGCAGATCGGTCACTGGATCGCCGACGTCGTCTCGTCGATGAACGGCGGCGACGAAGCCGATCCGGCCGTGGTTGCGGGCGTCGCGGCCCAGGTGCGAGAGTTGACGCACCGCTTCCCGATCTACGGATAACCGCCTGATGAAGTGCCCTTTTTGCGGTCATCAGGACACCCAGGTTAAGGAC
>NZ_JAFFQC010000268.1 GCF_016918545.1 Desulfobulbus alkaliphilus
CTACATTCGCAGTCGGCGCATGGCGCTGGCACGCACCCTGCTCGCCCAGACCGCCCTGCCCATAGGCGAGGTGGCCAGCCGCTGCGGCTATCAGGATCAGGGAGCCTTCGCCGAGCGTTTCCTGGCCGAGACGGGCCTCACCCCCTCCCGCTGGCTCCAGCAAAACGGCCCGCAGCCATAACAGTCCGGCCCCTTGCCGAAGACAGGGGCTGCCATTTCAAGGCATGCAGAGGCCAATGCAAGGTGTGTGAAAGGAGGAGCCAAGATGCAGACCATAAGCTGGCAGCAGTTCGAGATGGTGGAGCTGAGAGTGGGCACCCTGGTGCGGGTCGAGCCCTTCCCCGAGGCGCGCAAGCCCGCCTACAAGGTGTGGGCGGATTTTGGCCCCGAGCTGGGGGTGCGCAAGAGCAGCGCCCAGATAACGGATCTCTATCAGCC
>NZ_JAFFQC010000269.1 GCF_016918545.1 Desulfobulbus alkaliphilus
TGCTGCCCCTGCTCGGGATAGCGGGCCAGATAGCGTTCGATGCGCTCTGCCAGCGCCTGATTGATGTCCACCATCTCCATGAACTCCATCTCGAGGGGCACCTCGCCGGTCACCTCCTCGTCGTGGATGGCGATGGTTTCGTCCCGCAGCTCCAGGAGGCGCGGCTCCTCGGCCACCCGCAGCAAGAAATTGTGCTGTTCGAAGTTGCGAATGGATTCGCGCAGCCGCTGGCTGAAGGCGCGGTTCTTGTCCATGTCGATGGCGTTGCGGATGAACTTGTGGACGTGCCTGTCATAGCGGGACCAGAGCTCGATGCACTGCTGGCCCCAGGAGGTGATGACGTCGAGCCGCCCCTGCAGGGCATGGGTCAGCTCCTCGACGTGGAAGAGATCGTCGCGCCCCTGTGCCGCTTCCTGAATGTTGGGCAGCCCCGCCTGC
>NZ_JAFFQC010000026.1 GCF_016918545.1 Desulfobulbus alkaliphilus
CGGCGCGGTGGAGTGCGGTTGCAAGGAGTTCAAAAACGTCTTCTACACCCAGTGGGAATCACGTCCGGCAACTGCGGCGGATAAAGAAAAAAATCTGCTTGAACAGGCCATCGAGGTGGCGGCGACCACCGTCCACCTCCTCAATGAGGTCATCCCCAGGCCGGCGCTGGGAGGGGTGACGCCAGCCGATGTGCAGCGGGGTGAAGAGGAAAGCCGCCGACGGGAAATAGAGCGGTATCGCCAGGAGGAAGAGGACAAACCGCAGCCACCCCCTCCATCAAGGCCCATCTGGGAGGTGGTCAAACAGGCAGTGAAGGCAGAGGCGATGAGCACCAAGGAAGTGCTCACCAGACTCGCCTTCTTCGGCATGCGGCCCCTGCGAAGGGTCGCTCAACTTAACCGGGAGGTGTGGGGGAATTAAGGTGTTTTTTTGTCCGATTTATCTTGCGCCACTGCAATTAGCACCGTCTTGGATCAAACGTGCGCACATGTGATACCGGAGGTGGTATGGGAATGAAACCAACTGATTTTGCTTACCATCTGACAACCTATCTTTCCAAATATCTTCCGGGAGTAACCGGTGCCAGCCACAATACCATCTGTTCGTACCGTGATACGTTCTCGCTTCTGTTGCGTTTTTGCTCCGAAGTGAAGGCCATGAAGGTTGAGAAAATTACGCTTGAAACCTTGCAGAAACCCCTCATTGACGAATTTATGACCTGGATTGAGACCGGGCGTGGCTGTTCTATTTCTACTCGAAACCAGAGACTTGCGGCCATTCACGCGTTCTTTCGATATGTACAACTGGAAGAGCCTGGTTGCCTGTTTCTGTGCCAGCAAATCCTGGCGATACCGATGAAACGCTCAGCCAGCAAAAGCATCCACTATCTGACACTGGAAGCCATAAAAACGATCCTTAAAGCTCCTGACACAACTCGTTTTATTGGCCGGAGAGATATTGTTTTGCTCAGCCTGATGTACGATACGGGGGCCAGAGTACAAGAGATTGCCGATTTGACTGTAGCGGATGCCCGTTTGAATTCTCCACCAACCATCAAAATAACGGGAAAGGGGAACAAAAGCAGACTGGTCCCCCTGATGACTCCAACAGCCAAGTTGCTTGACCAGTATATATCTGAACATGATTTGCAATCAGTTGCCTGTGGTTCCTATCCTCTTTTTCAAAACAGATCTCGCAGGAAATTGACGCGCGCCGGTATTGCTTACATTCTTGATAAATATGTAGAGGAAGCCAGACGTGTCCATCCGGAACTCATCCCGAAAGTAGTCTCGCCGCATACTTTTCGCCACTCGAAGGCGATGCATTTGTTACAGTCCGGAGTAAATCTGATTTACATTCGAGATTTGTTAGGACATGTAAGCATTAAAACAACGGAAGTTTATGCAAGGGTGGATAGTATGATGAAGCGCATGGCACTGGAAAATGCGTACCAAGCCACATCACCCGAAGAGCTACCTGTTTGGCAGCAAAACCGGGACTTACTGAAATGGCTGCAGGATTTGGGGCGCTAAGGAACGACCCTTATGTAAAGTTATTCATTTGAAATGCCGCTACTGATAAACATCGTGCCTTACAACTTTACATAACGACTACCTTTGCATAACCGCGTTTATGTGAACCTTCACATAAACGCGGAAAGGTCAGCGGTTTTTCCAGTATGGCTGAAACCATCGCTCCGGTTCGAAATGACCTGACTCGCCCAAACTACCAAAACCGAGAATGGATGGACCAGCGGGCGGAACATCCTGGCGAAAAAGTTGACCGGCAGGTATCGCCGCCCCTCCCTGTTGAGGGGCCGCCGGGATAAACACCTGCTCCATCCCGGGATATTGCAGGGATAAGCCGTTGAAGGTCAGATCCACCATATCCAGACGTTCTCCGAGTTCTTCCATGTCCACCAGGGCCTGGGCAATATCGGACCACACCGGCAGTGCGCCTTGGGAGCCGGTAATCCGGGTCCCGGTTCGCACCATGGGGTGATTAAAATCATACCCAGTATATACCCCCACGGTATACCCATCCTCAAGGGCCAGAAGAGAATGGCTCTCCTTTGCCGGGACCGGAACATAGCCGACGAAAGCTGCGTTGCGGTATCGATTGGCTGTACCGGTTTTCCCCAGAAGAGGCACCGGCAGGTTCAGCGCGTCCAGTGACTTCTGCCGGGCGGCATCCCTGCTGTGAAGGCGAACAGTATCCCTGGCATATCGGCCGGTCCCATGGGAGACCGCATTTTCAAGAATATGGGCGAGCACCGCTGAGCTTTTCGGGTCAAAAACCGCTGTCTGATGAACCTGACGGGAATACACTACGCGTCCTTCCGGCGTTTCGATCCGTTCGATAATCGCCGCTCCATCCTGATCGACCGGCCCCTCAAGGGCCATTACGGCAAGTGTAGCCGCGTCAATGGAATCATGCCGTTTGCCGGTGACCAGCGTTTCGTACATGCGGGTTATTTCGGCCAGGGTGACCACATTTGAGCCCAGCGGAAGCGAAAGCACCGGTTCAAAGGGACTGTTCACCCCGCATTCCCGAGCCAAGTGGATAAGGTATTGTAAACCGAGCATGAGGCGAAAATCCCGAACCTCTCCCAGAATGTCGAGGGTGTAGGGCCGGGCCACCAGAAACCTGGTCTGTTCGCTGCGGATCTGGTCTTCAACCAGGTCCAGGGTTGCAGCGGTGAGAACCCCCTCGATGGACACCTGTCGCCAGAAGGCTTCAATCTGTCCGGGGCTCAGGAAGGCAAGATACCCGCGCACATCTCCGGGAGCGATGGGTATCCAATTGGGGGGCAGCGTCGGCTTCAGGGTGAAAATAAAACCGCCTGCCGTGTCCCGGACCATTCTGCCTGCCGGCGATGCGATCGGCTGGTTGTTGAAAACCCGATCAGGGTCAGCCGGCATAGACCAATCTTCCACATGCTGCCTGTAGGTATGAAAACGATTCAGGACAGAACGTAATTGCAGATAATTGGGCTGAAACAGGGAAACGTCACGATCGCGATCAGCCCGTGCACCACCGTCCCGACCGGAAAGAATATCCGCGGCGAATCGTTCAAAATGCAGGCCGTATTTCAATCGTTCAAGCTTCGCATACTCGGCGGTCCGATTGTCAAAAAGAAAATCGGCTTTCAACATCCTGACAGCGCTGGCAAAAGCCGCCTCCTCAAGCACATCGCGTGTCAACACTATACCGAAATCATCGCGGATACGTTCCATGTACTGCTGATACCCCTCCGTCCGTCCGCCTATCTCCCGCGGCGCCATATCCAGCCTGGCGGCCAGGTCCCGCAATCTCGGCGGTGTCAGATGATCAGTGAGGTGGTACAGCAGCCAGACCGTTGCCAGATTTTCAGAGGTGACCCCGGCCCAGCTCATGGAAACGGCCTCAAAAGGGCTGTCATGTATGGGTTGAGGGAAATACGGCCGATTCATGAAAATAAAAACATCGCGCTGGTTACGCAGCATGTCCACCGGACTCCAGCCGAGCTGCAGGGCAGCACCATACAGAAAAGGCTTGACCGCTGAACCCATCAACCGTTTGGCACTGGTGGCCCGGTTGAAGTAAATGTTGGCCATCCCGCCGCTCATGGCCCGTATTGCCCCTTGCTGCAGGACAAGGGCCGCACCCTCGACCTGGGGATACCGCTCAAGATCAAGGAGCATCTCTCCCTGATCGTTGACAGACCTGATGTGCACATAAACCCTGTCCTCAGGCTGCAGCGCACCAATGAGCTCCCTGCGGTCTGCCGCCCCGGGTGTGGTCCAGGCATTCCGCTTATATTTGGCCACAGCCTCCACCAGACGCTCGATGCCTTTATCGTCGATGATGCCTTCTGCCTGACCGCGATGAAAACTCACCCGCACCTGTAAACCGCTGTCGCGGGTATCGGTGACCTCCTCCACGGTTCCGAATACAAAGGCTCCGGGAAGGAGGTCTCGATCTCCGTGATAATCAAGTTCCCCATACTCTGCCTGCACTTTGTCGCGCTGGTACCCCCTGAGTCGAACATCAAGCAAAGATAAATGTTTGCGAAGGGCCAGGACGGTTTTCTCCTGCACATCCCTGTCCAGGGTGGTGATGATCCGGGCACCGGATGTTGAAATGTTCGATATACCATTCCTTTCCAGGATATCTACGATAAACCTCGCCTCCAACCCTTCTTTGACCAGGTCCATACCGGTGTTGTGGGAAAAAGTTGTTCTGCCTTGGGTAAACACCAGCTCATCGAGATTGATGGCAGCGTACTCTTCCTCACTGATCGTCCCGGCTTTGCGCATCTGGCCAAGGACATAGCGCACACGTCGTTCAATCCGCGCCCTGACCTGTTCGCTGTTCTCGACATTTCTTCGCAAAAAAGGGTTGTAAAAATTAGGCCGTTGGACACTGCCGGCAATGAAAGCACACTCCAACAATGTCAGTTCATCAGGTTGCTTGTCGAAATAATAGCGGGCCGCCACCCCGAGGCCATGGCCGTTGCCGCTGACAAAAAACTGGTTGCTGTAAAATTCAAAGATTTTTTCCTTGCTGTACCGGTGTTCAAGACGAAGCGCAAACAGCAGTTCTTTGAGTTTTTCTCGAAAACTTCTTGATTCCCTTTTGAAAAGGTTTTTTGCCGTCTGCTGGGTGATGGTACTACCACCCTGGACAATTCGACCAGCTCTGAGATTGGCAATCGCCGCCCGGGTGATGCCGAATATATCCACTCCGAAATGTTGAAAAAAACGGTCATCCTCCGAGGCGATCATAGCGTGGACAAAGGATTCCGGTATTTGATCAAAGCTGATGTACTGCCTGTGAATACCTTCGAACAACACACCGAGCCTGGTTTCTCCATCCCGATACAATACCGGACTTTCCCGACCAAGAATTTCATTGATGTACGATTCTTCTATTTCCGGCCCGGGCTCAACAACCACCAGGTAGTAGAGACCTCCGGCAAGAACCGCTACAGTGAGAAGAGTGAAAAAAAACAGGGAAATGAAAATGTAGGCAATGAATCTCAACATAATATCCAGGTCAAAACCGGTTGCCCGGCTCTGAACACCGTTCTCTGAACAAGCACCATTTAGAAGGTGGGTTTAAAAAAAGATTAAGGAATATACAGGATCGACAAAACAATCAAATCATCGGTCCCCAAAAACAGACTCCCGTAATCGATAGGCTGTGTCCACCAGGAACTAGTATTATCAGGTAATTCTTCGTTGTGTTATCCCTTCAGGCCCAAGGAGATAACAGACCTGAATCCGTGACGGCTGGACGCGTGCTTTGGATATATCTTGCTTTCATCTAATTATAATTGCAACGGAATCCTTGATAATACCCTTCACCGGTTGTCCTTTGGGGCGTCTTGCTTCAGAGCAAAATACCTTGAGCCTGGATGGTTACCGGGCAACAAAGAGCCTGGCTTGGTATCAATGGCGTCATCGACTAAACATATATTGTACTGATCATACCAGGAACAAACCAGAAAAAAACAACCGTCCGCAACACCGGTCCGATCCTAGGATGGTGATGATCGTTATCTGAACAACCGATCGATACGGAACTACCACGGGAACATTCATCGAGGACCTCTTAAAAAAAAACAACAGATTCAGATAGTTTTCCTTGTCACGGGTTTTGATTTAATGGTAATTATAGCAGGTTTATTGATTACTCAATATTCCATCGATTCCGTTGATTGCAGAAAACAAGAGCATTTCAATGCGATATCACCTCACAACAGCTTAAAAATCCCTCATGAAACGCATATTCACTCTGCTGGCTCATGCCTGTGTAGCCATTGTCCTGCTTTCCCTTACGGCATGCGCACCTCAGCTCGACCAATCGACCCTGGATCAACATGCGGCCCGGCACCATGTGCAAGACAGCGAAACCTGCACCGACGAAGGAAATTTTTCACTCTCGATGGACCCGGACCAATGGGCCTTGGAGGACCTTGCCGTCCTCAACGATCCTGATTTCTGGGAATTCGAGACCTCCGGGGAGCAAAGCGCATCACCGGTGCAAACCGGATTTGATCTTTCCTCCTACGATTTTCCCATCACCATCAACAAACAGGTTCTCTACTTTCTCGAACTTTTCCAGGGCAGACACAGAAATACCTTCAGCCAATGGCTGGCCCGGTCCACTATATACCTTCCCTCTATTCAATCTGAATTGAAACAAGCCGGCCTGCCCCTTGATCTGGCCTATCTGGCGATGATTGAATCCGGCTACAATCCCTCGGCTTACTCACATGCCCACGCAGCCGGCCTCTGGCAGTTTATTCCCGGAACAGGGCGCGACTATGGTCTACGTATCGATTCCTGGGTCGATGAGCGCCGTGAACCGGAAAAAGCGACCAAAGCCGCCATCCAATACCTGTCCCGCCTGTACCGTGATTTCGACGACTGGTATCTTGCGGTGGCTGCCTACAATGGCGGAGAAAACAGAGTGGAACGAGCTATTCAAACCTACAACACTCGATGTTTTTGGGAACTGGCCGGCACCAAGGGTATTTACCTGGAAACCAAACAGTATGTTCCAAAACTGATCGCCGCCATTCTTATTGCCCGGCAACCTGAAAAATTCGGTTTCACCGACATCCAATACCAAAAACCGGTTCAATATGACCTGATCAACGTCCCCGGCGGGACGGATCTGGAAGCCGTGGCGGTCTCCGCCAGCACCACGGTCAAACTCTTACGCACCCTCAACAACGAACTGAACAGAAACCAGACACCGCCGAGACTAGACCAGTATACTTTGCGGATACCCGCGGGTTCACGCAACCTGGTTGCAGCCAACCTCGAAAAACTGGTTCCGGTCACGACCACGACCTTCGTCACCCACACCGTAAAAAGTGGCGACACTCTGACATCTATCTGTAATTACTATAATATCAACAAGACCACCCTGCTCAAGGCCAATAATCTCCGCACCGCCTCCTTGAGAAGAGGTCACCGCCTGCAGATCCCCACCACGACGACCAGGTATGTACTCCTGAAAGATGGTGAAAGTATGGAAACACTTCTGGCCAGCGGTGGATCCGGCAACCGACACATGGTGCTGCACCAGATTAAACCCGGTGACACCTTGTCAAAAATTGCTCTCCAGTATCAGGTTCCCACCCAAACGATCATGCTATGGAACAACATTTCCAACCCGCGTACCATCAGAGCTGGTCAGCAAATCGCCCTGTACCTTGATCGACCCGCCCCTGAAGCAATGACAGTCATTGCCGATGCGGCTAAAATGATCGTGACACCCGTGGCCAGTGCCCCGGCCACCACCGATCTGCTCACCCTCAGCGACACGAAAAAACGAAGCGCCCAGGCCCCTGAGCCACAGCAGTTGGCCTGGTATGTGGTCCAAAGAGGTGACTCACTGTGGACCATTGCCAGGAAATTCCAGGTCTCCACCCAGGACCTGCGCCAATGGAACAACCTCAACAGTACTCATCTGCAGGTCGGCAACAGGCTGATCGTCAGAAAGGGATGATACCCCTCTGGATCAGTGAGCGTTCGTCCGTGCGTCAGTTTTATTGTCTGTGACCGTTCTATTAAAATCCACTTTATCGGACGGGTACGGGCCAGGAGGATGGTGTGCGGCCAGACTCCCCAAAGGGCGGCTGGTGAAAGGTACTGTCAAGGATTCGCCTGCAATTAATACCTGATCACAGCAAGATATATGTAAAACAAGCACCCAGCGGTCACGGATTCACGCAACCATGAGCGATCGCCGGCCCCCTCTCTTTGCACGGTCCGGATCCTACCTGGAGGATTGGAGCAGGCAGCCACGTCCGGGAAAATCCGGACATCAGCGACTGTTGTCTACAACGGTCACTGCGAACAGAGAAAAACTGCCCAGCGGAGAAATGAAGCCGTTTACCAACCTCTTGATTGGTCAGGATTAATCCGCAGCGGTGGAATACTTCGCCTGTTTTCCGATACAACCGCAACTCCCGGGTCACGGCCAGTGTGTTCTTCAGCTGGCAAACGGTTTCTTTTTCCAGATCATGCCGTCCCCTCTGTACCCTAACGAACGGGTACGCCAAGAAGCGCGACCCCCCTGGAAGGCATCTTCAGCCTATGACACTCTACATCTATCCATCGGTAGTTTCTTCGTCACCATGCATTCGTTCTCCGGCTCTCGCCGATCAGTCTATTCTGAACAGACGCAACCTGTGCCTGGCGCGGCACCTGCTTTTTCGCCCATGGGACCCTGTTCAACGGCGGCAGGGTAACGAAACCATACGGGCACCTCGCGGTGACAGGTTCCACTGCAAATACCGGCCACCACCATTGTTCACCTGCATCAATATTCGTCTACTATCTGCCATTACCTTGCTTTACCAGTGAATAATCAATATAGTATAGGCTTACTACCCATTGGAGGTCGACCCTACCCATGCACAATGTCCTACTCACCGGAGCCACCGGTTACATTGGCAGACGCCTGGAAAAAGTACTCAGGGAGCGAGAAGACCTGCGCTTGCGTCTGTTGGTCCGTAATACGCGTAAACTGACGGAAAAAACCCGCCAGCACGCCGAAATCATCGAGGGCGACAGTTTCAGCCCCGAAACGCTCCGGCAAGCGCTTTTTGAGGTTGACACTGCTGTCTACCTGATCCACTCCATGGGGGCTGAGCGCGATTTCAGTCAACTCGACCGGGAGAGCGCGGAGAAATTTTACAATGCCTGTCTGGAACAAGGCGTAAAAAGAATTGTATATCTCGGCGGCCTGGGCCTGCGAGAGTCAGCCTCACCCCATCTGGCCAGCCGCCTGGAAACCGGAGACATTCTTTCAAGTCGCCCCGACCGTATCCGCACCATCTGGTTGCGGGCCGGCGTGATCATCGGTTCAGGGAGTACCAGCTTTGAAATTATTCGTCACCTGGTGGAAAAGCTGCCGGTCATGACCACGCCCAAGTGGGTCAACACCATGACCCAGCCCATCGGTATCGAGGATGTCGTAGCTTATCTGAGCGCCGCCATCAGCCTTGATCCACCCGATAATGTGGTGGTCGATATCGGCGTTGCACCCATTTCTTTTCAGGAGATGTTGCAACAGACAGCCGAGGTCATGCGCCTGCGCCGATGGATTGTTCCGGTGCCCGTCCTTACACCCAGGCTGAGCTCCTACTGGTTGACACTCATGACACCGGTCCCTTATCGGATCGGTGCAGCTCTCGTTGAAGGGCTTAAATCAGAGACACTGGTCCAGAATGACCATGCGCAACGTTTCTTTCCACAAATTCAACCGCAACCGTTCCGCGAAACAGTACAACAGGCCCTCAATGAGCTGGAACAGGACTTGGTGATCAGTCGCTGGTGCGATTCCAGTGGAGGGGCTGTCTGCGATATCAGCGATGCTGCTTCCCCGGCGGACTCGGTTTACCGAGATGTCCGCATCGCCCCGCTCCAGGGTATTCCAGCAGAGCATGTCTTTGCCGCCATCACCAGCCTTGGCGGAAAAACCGGCTGGTTCTCCCATTCTCTCCTCTGGCGGACGCGCGGTCTGATCGATAAGGCTGTGGGTGGGTACGGATTGAATCGTGGCCGCAGAATGCACGGAGAACTACGGATCGGAGACGCGCTTGATTTCTGGAAAGTTGTTGACCTTGTCCCCGGCAAACGCCTGCTCCTTGTTGCCCAGATGCGAGTTCCCGGAAAAGCCTGGCTGGAATTTGACCTTCAGAACGACACCCTGGTACAGACCGCTCACTTCATCCCGCACGGCCTGTACGGTCGACTGTACTGGTATGCACTTATTCCTTTTCATTATTTTATCTTTCCTGGCCTGATTAAAAAAATCCTGGCCAAGGCCGGTGAAATGGAGCAAGAAGCACGCCATACCCAATCACGGGAGGTGTAACTGGTTGGGCCGTCATGCCTCTGCACCGTACTCGGTCAAAGGTGCTGGAAAGTACACGACAAGGAAGTTCGACTCGTCCCTCCAGGCAGACAGCCGAAACCGTATCAAGACTGCGCGCCAATGATTGCCCAGGAGAGATCGACCGGACGTTGACCAAGGCCGCCTGATCGAGAGCCCTGGTATCGCGGGCCCTTAAAACCACCAAGGGTATCAGCCTGCACAGAAACCGTTCATCGGCTGTTTGAACACAAGTTCCCGGCCGGCACCTGGCAGACCGTTTTTCACCAGATCCTGAATCCGTGATGGTTGGACGCTTGTTTTGGATATATCTTGCTGTCATCATATTATAATTGCAGTGGAATCCTTGACGCTCACCTTCACCAGCCGCCCTTCAGGACCTTGGTCCGCACGCCATCTTCATGGTCCGTGATTGCCCGATCAAGTCTCCATTAATCGAACGGTCACAGACAATATTGCTGACGCGTGGACGAACGCTCACGGGTCCAGACAGATAAAAATCATGATCGACACCTGTTTTCCAAAACATCAATATTCCGAAGACGTAACCGTACTCACCGCAGCCGACAAGACTATCCTCCTTATCGGCACGGCACATATCTCTCAACAGTCCGCTGAACTGGTGCAACAGGTCATCGAACAGGAGCTGCCCGATGCGGTCTGCGTCGAACTGGACGAAAAGCGCTTTGCCGCCCTTTCCAAACGGAGCAACTGGGAGAACCTCGACCTCAAGCAGCTGGTACGCAACAGACAGTTGGCCACTCTTCTGGTCAACCTGATCCTGGCCACATATCAGAAAAAACTCGGAGGACAATTAGGAGTCCTACCCGGAGCCGAATTACTGGCCGCCGCCCGCACCGCGGAGCGACTGGGAATTCCGGTGCAACTCTGCGACCGGGATGTCAGGATCACACTTCGCCGCGCCTGGAGCGCGACCCCTTTCCATAAAAAAGGGCACCTTGTTTTTTCCCTGCTTGCCTCGCTGTTTGATAAAACCGATCTCACCGAGGAAAAACTGGCAGCCATGCGGCGCAAGGACTCCTTGTCTGAATTGATCAGTGAACTGGGAACGGCGCTGCCCCACACCAAGAGAGTACTCATTGATGAGCGCGACATCTACATGGCCGAAAGGATAAAATCCGCGCCCGGGCAAAAGATCGTGGCTGTAGTCGGCGCCGGTCACATGGAAGGTATCGCCAGGGTGATCAAATATGACAATCGCAACCAGCTCACTCCCATCAGTACGGTGGACCCCGTCTCTTCTTTCTGGAAATTCTTGGGGTGGGTCATTCCCGTTCTGATCATTTCGGCCTTGGTCCTCATCGGCCTCCGCCATGGTGCCACGGAATTCTCAGCCAACGCCCTGTATTGGATTCTGGCCAATGGTATTCCCTCGGCTGTCGGCGCTGCTCTCGCCTTTGCTCACCCGGCCACTATTGTTTCCGCCTTTGCCGCTGCTCCCTTTACCAGTTTGACACCAGTCATCGGTGCAGGATACGTCTGTGCTTTTATCCAGGTCATGACCTGCCCGCCTCTGGTGCGGGAACTGGAAAACGCAGGCCGTGATATCTCTACAGTGTCCGGCTGGTGGAAAAATAAATTGCTCAGAATTTTTCTGGTGTTCCTGTTCACCTCCCTGGGCTCGGGGGTTGGCACCTGGTTGGGCGGCTACCGAATTGTCACGACCCTGTTCAGCTGAACCAAGGTCATCGTTGCTGTGCACCCACGCACAATGAAGAGTCTTCGGACCCGGTATCAGCAAGACTTCTGGTATCGAGAAGGATGAGCATAATGCATGCAGCTGAGAAACAATTGCACAACGTCAAGGGATACTTGAAGAAGAGAGACCACCGGGTACAGCGGAATTGATTATAGCAGAGGAAATGTCCATGACCGAATCAACAGAGACAGAAGAGGTGGTATTGAGCAGTGGTCAAAAAAGAGCCCTGCGCAGCATGGGCCATCATCTTGAACCGACAGTTTATGTCGGCAGGGAGGGTTTATCGCCGCCCCTGATCAAGTCGGCGGATGCAGCGCTCAGAGCGCATGAACTGATTAAAATAAAATTGGGAAGGAACTGCCCGTTGGAGCGAAATGAGGCGGCAGGAGAACTGGCACGGACCACGGGATCATTGCTGGTGCAGGTCATCGGGCGTATGATCCTGCTCTATCGGGCTAACCCCGACCTGGCCGCGGGGAAGCGGATTACAGTTTAACATTGAACAGACTGCGCTGAGATGTCTCCCTTTTCCTTGGAAAGTCAGCTGTACTCGGGAGACATGACTTTTGCCTTAACGTCACCTGGCGTCACCCGGCGTCACCCGGCGGCACGCGGCAGAACTGCTCGACAGTCACCCGAAAACATGTCGCCCTGATATTCTGCTCCCACGGAACAGGGCGGCATCATGGCCGAAAAACCTTGTCCAAACAAGTAATTCCAACCATAAAGAATTGATTGTTGGCTTTACAAATCACCACGATCAAACAAATCGCGGCGATCCTCAACAAACCAGTGGATGAATTTTTCCAGCCCATTCTGCATGAACCGGTCAAAATCCCAGGGATCCTTGGAAAGAAACTGTTGGCAATCTTCTTTGATTGCATAAACATACGCGTCTTCATACGATCCGTCAGCCTTGGCGACCTGGACAATAACTCTCTCGTACTTGTCTCCTTCAAAGGCATCCAGCTTTTTCATGGCCTCATCACTCAGCCCCCAGTACAATTTTCCCGAAACGAGGGAATCCTGCTGGGGTATGATGCCGGGATATTCCGAGTCACGAACGCGAAATCGTGCCCAATTGTTCAATGTCGCTTCCTGGCCGGAAAACTCCTGGCCGGTGACGGCCTTCATGACCAGGGACGACTGTAGTGTTCCATAACAAAACAACGCGATTTTCTCCATTATCCTTCCTGCCTGGTGATTCACGAACTTTTCAAAAATGCCTCATATCTTGTTCCTGTTCGAACATGAACTGGGGGTGAGAGCAATAAAAGCGTTTCGCTCCCGGCAGCACGCTGAAAAGGGCTATAGCGGCCTACCGGGTCTGCAAAATCTGGAGTTCCCGTGGCCGCTTACTGTACAGGTGCATGGTACGCCAGGCAGTTACACTCCCAGTAACCGGTTATATGCCTATCGGCAATCCAGTATTGTGACGCATTTGCCAAGAGCACCCAAGACAACGCATTCCACTGGATACATTGAATAGTAGAATGTACCAGACCACAGTCATTTTTCCAAGAGCAGAAGCATTGGACCAGCGAAAAAGACCTCAGCTCAACGGAAACAGGAAACTCTAAAAAAACATGAATTCATATAGATAGCCTGGACCAGCAAGCATTCTTCGGCGCGTCAGCTTCGTTGTCCGTAACCGTTTGCATAAAGTACACTTTATCGGACGGTTACAGGCATTTCAGACAATAAAAATGACGTGCGGAGGGACCCCCGAAGGACAACGGCTGAAAGGTACTACCTGCCAAGGATCTATATGCAAAAACAACCTGAGTACAGAAAATAAAACTCGGCAGAATGGACCCACTGTGAACGAGATGATCGGCTGATCCTGTTTTTCTGCTGTTCAACTCCTGTTCGGTTGATTACTATGTGCAACACTCGACAACTGGCAGGTTCATTGGAAGGGACTTCTTTATTATTGCGTTCTGAAGACCGGGGCTGCACTGTTCGACCCTGATCCGCTATAACCTGTCACTTGAATTCTTACAGGGTTCCCATCTGTGCCCGGTCGTGACCACCTGCATAGGGGGGTATTACCTGAACCTGAATCCGTGACGGCTGGATGCTTGCTCTGGATATATATAATTATAATTACTTTGTAATTGCGAATAAATCCTTGGCAATAACTTTTACCAGCCGCCATTTGTGGCTTCCATCCGCAGGCCATCTACATTGCTCTACCGTCCGATAAAGTATCCATTAATCGAACGGTCACAGACAATAAAGCTGACATACGGACAAACGCTTACGGATCCAGGCTGAAGACAAGCTTGGTACCCATACAGAGCACTTGGAAGACCGTGCGCAATAGAGGAGTGCGTTATACAACTCACTACCTCCCCTTGGCTGTTTACTACGTCACTGCGGATCACCCGTCAGGAGACACTCACAATCCTTTGCCGGTTCAACTCTCTTTTTCAGCCTGCCGGGATTTTTATCACATTTAAGGAGTCAATATGAACAGTTTGGAACAACACGATCCGGAGATCCTCGACCTGATCCGACAGGAAGAAGTACGCCAGAAAAACAAAGTTCGTCTTATCGCTTCGGAGAATTATGTTTCTGCAGCGGTTATGGCTGCCACCGGTTCAGTCCTTACCAACAAATATTCGGAAGGGTATCCCGGCAAACGCTATTATGAGGGACAACAATTTATAGATCAGGTTGAAAACCTGGCCATTCATCGGGCCAAGGAACTGTTCGGAGCTGAACACGTCAATGTCCAGCCTTATTCAGGTTCACCCGCCAATCTGGCGGTGTATTTTGCTTTTCTCAACCCCGGCGACACTATCCTCGGCATGGCACTCCCCCATGGAGGGCATCTCACCCATGGAGCCAAGGTCTCCATTTCGGGCAAATTTTTTCAAGCCGAATCCTATTCCCTGGATGAAAAAACCGGCCTGCTCAACTATGACAGTATCCACGAGAAAGCTTTGTCCTGCCGCCCGAGAATTCTCATTGCCGGTCACTCTGCTTATCCGCGAATTCTCGATTTCGCCCGCTTCCGTGAGATAGCAGACGCCTGTGGCTCCCTGTTGCTGGTGGACATGGCCCATTTTTCCGGCCTGGTGGCCGGTGGCGCCCATCCATCGCCTGTTCCTTATGCGGATGTGATCACCACCACCACCCATAAATCCCTGCGTGGCCCTCGTGGCGCCATGATTTTCTGCAAGCAGGAGCATGCAGCAGCCATTGATAAAGCTGTTTTCCCTGGTCTTCAAGGCGGCCCGCATAACAACACCACCGCTGCGATTGCCGTGGCCCTGAAAGAGGCGGCCACCAGCGAGTTCAAACAATATGCGGCTCAAATCGTCAAGAACGCCCAGGTCCTTGCCGCGGCCCTCACGGACCAGGGGTTCAACCTGGTCACCGGTGGCACGGAAAACCATCTTATGCTCATCGATCTCACCAACAAAGGCGTCACCGGAAAAATTGCAGCCAAGGCCCTGGATCAGGCCGGCATTGTCCTCAATTACAACGCCGTTCCTTTCGATCCTCGCAAGCCCTTCGACCCCAGCGGCATCCGTCTAGGAACAGCAGCGGTGACCTCACGGGGATTTGGCGCAGAGGAAATGGTCCGGATTGGTGAGTGGATCGGGAAGGTTGTCGCTGCCCCTGATGACAACAGCCTGCAAACCCGGATCAGAGAGGATGTCGCAACCCTCTGTGCCGCTTTCCCCGCTCCAGGCCTGGAGCACCTGCACTGAAAACATCCCCAATCACCTCTCCGAGGTGGGCGCGAGGATCTGCGACGGCGAACACTGTGGAAAGCGGCCGCGCATCAGGCCGGACAAACGATATTCGGCCTGGATCACACACGGTAGAATCTCGTCTTCATGGACGGGTCATCCAAATAAAAAAGGGAATCCTCAAGGATTCCCTTTTTTTGTCTGGATGTAACTGACTACAACAGTCTGCGGATGTACAAATGGAACGTCGGCAAGCGGCGCAGCTTTCAGCAGGTCATGCTGCCATATTCCTCCTGCACCCGGTGCACGTGGACATTCATGGCAGAATCCCCACCACCGTGCTGACAAAATCGATCAACTTGGCCGGAAAAATTCCCATGAGAATAATAAGACTCGCCAATACGATGCCGGAAATCTGAATAAAGGGGTTGACAGTCACCGCGGGACGATTTTCGGGGTCAGTCGTGTAGACCGCCTTGACCACGGAAAGGTAGTAATAAATTGCGATGGCGGTATTGATGGCGGCCAGACAGACTATCAGCAGATAGTCAGCGCGCAGAGCCGAGGTCAGGATCATGAACTTGCCCATAAAACCGACAAAGGGCGGAATACCAGCGAGGGAAAAAAGACCGACAGCCATGGTAAAGGCTAACACAGGTTGTCGTTTATACAAGCCGTTACAATCCTTGATACTGAGATTTTGTCCTTCCGACGCAAGAGAACAGATCACCAAAAAACAGGCCAGATTCATAACCACGTACCCCGCGGTATAGTAAATGGCAAGCGCATACCCTTCGCTGGTCATGGTCATCAGGGCAAGAATGATGAAGCCGGCATGGGCGATTCCCGAAAATCCGAGCATACGTTTCAGGTCTTTCTGCACTAAGGCACTCAAATTACCGTAAAACATGGACAGAACCGCTAACACAGCCATCAACTCGATCAAAAACTGGGGATGACCGGTGGGAACAGTCAGAAACCTGATCAACAGGGCGACAGCTCCAATTTTCGGTATAGTGGCAACAAATGCTGCTGTCTCGTTGGATGCCCCCTGATAGATATCGGGAACCCAGAAATGGAAAGGAAAGACAGCCAGCTTGAAGAAAAAACCGGTCAAAACCATGAGTACGGCAACGACCGCCACGGGCTGGTGGCCGTTAATCGCCAAAAAGGCGATGATGTCCGTCAAGTAGGTAGAACCGGTCAGACCGAAGAGGTAACTCATACCGTACAGCATGAACCCGGTCGCCATCACCCCGAAAAGAACGTACTTAATACCGGCTTCCATCTGGTAACGGACCCCACCACGCTCATCCCGCATGGGAACCATCAGGTAGAGGGCAAAAGAGGACAGCTCCAGGGCAACGAAAATGGTGATCAATTCCACCGAACTGACCATGATCATCAATCCGAGGACGCTGAGCATGAGAAACATGTAGTATTCCGGCCGCATTCGTGGAGCGATACCACGGGGATTATGGCCGAACACGAGAAGAAAAGCCAGGGAACAGCCGATAAGCACTTTAAAAACTTGCGAATACTGATCAACTACATAGGTTCCGTGGAACAGGATTCCCTGCGCGGAAAAGGAAAAACAGGCCGCCGCAAACGTTGCGATACCGAAAAAAATCGCAAGGTATTTGATGACATTCTGATCAGGCGTTTTGCTCAGGCTGACCGCAAAAAACGCCAGTGCTCCGGCCACCAGCACCAGTTCGGGAAAGATAACCATATATTTCGCCTTCCTACTTGTTTCCTCAACATGCACCGACCGCACAAGCGGTTGGGATGTTGGCGTGGTTTGCAGAGTTCATACTCATGGGCCTATCGCCACAGGGTGGCGGTCACCTGATGTTGGTCATGCCAGCCGTGAAACTGTTCCAGCAAATGCTGGACAGAGGTGTGCATCAGGTCGATAAACGGTTGCGGTCCTAACCCAATCCAAAAAACAAAGATCAAAAATGGTGTCAGGATCACGATTTCACGGACAGTAAGATCGGTGAGGTTGGACTGATCGGGATTGTTGACTCCCCCCCAAACAACTTTCTGCAACATGCGCAACATATAGGCAGCAGCCAGAACCGCGCCGGGGATGGCGGCAAGGGCCAGCACAATACTGTACTCGAAGGCCCCGGCCAGTACCAGGAGTTCACTGATAAAGGCGTTGGTCCCCGGGAAACCGAAGGCAGCCAGGGAGAAAACAACTAGAAAAGTAGCCATCCAGGGCATGTATTTGCCCAGTCCGGCGGCAAGCGACAGTTCCCGGCTATGAATACGCTCGTATATCATACCCACGCAGAGGAAGAGAGCACCGGTGGTCACGCCATGATTGATCATCTGCAGAATGGCCCCTTCCAGCCCCCGGCTATTGAGCACGAAAATCCCCAGGGTCACAAAACCCATGTGGCCGACTGAGGAATACGCTATCAATTTTTTCATATCCTGCTGCGCCAGCGCGGTGAAACCGCCGTAGAGGATGCCGGCAATGGACAACCAGAGAATCGGCGTTGCCAGGAGCAGGGTGGCTTCCGGAGTGATGGGTAAACAGAAACGCAGCATGCCATAGGTACCCATTTTCAATAAAATCGATGCAAGCAGCACGGATCCGGCGGTTGGTGCCTCCACATGGGCGGCTGGCAACCAGGTATGAAAGGGAAACATGGGGACCTTGATGGCAAAGGCCAGAAAAAAAGCGAGAAAAACAAGAACCTGAAAAATGGTTGTATAGGACTGCCACATCATGTCCGGGATGAAAAAGCTGCCGGTCTGCAGATAAAGGGCGATGATGGCCACCAGCAGGAGCACAGATCCGGCCAAGGTGTAGATAAAAAACTTGATCGACGCATAGACCTTGCGCGGCCCGCCCCAGATGGCGATGAGCAGATACATGGGAATGAGCATGAATTCCCAGAAAATAAAGAAAAGGATGAAATCCAGGGCCACGAAAACACCGATCATGGCCATCTCCATGATCAGTAGACAGAACATGAACAGTGCCACTCTGGTCTTGATGTATTTCCAGGAGGCAAGGACGCAGAAGGGCATGATCAAGGTGGTGAGGACAACCAGCAGGATGGAGATGCCATCGATACCGACAATGTAACTGATATCAAAGCGTGGGATCCAATCATAGACTTCGGCAAACTGATACTTCGGGGTGGATCTATCGAACCCAATGATGAGTAGAAGCGAAAAGAGCGCGGTCACCGAGGTGATGGCAAGCGTCCACAGCCGGGCAAATTTCTCTCCCTGGTAGAGCAGGAGGACAACCGCCCCGGCCAAGGGCAGGAAAATCAGGAAAGTAAGGAGGGGAAAACCCTCTTTGATCAGTAACAGATCCATTCTCTATGTCCCCTTAAAGCAACTGAAAAAAGATGAAGGTGACGAGCAGAATCGCGGCCAGGGAAAAAGCGCAGAAAAGGGTCATCTGAATTTGACCGCTTTGCAGGAGGCGTACCTTCCCGCCCAAAGCACGCACGGAGCGGGCCAGTCCATCAACAACACCATCAATAGCATGCCAGTCAAACCAGCTCCAGAATCGACTGACCACCATTAATGAATGGAGCCCGACCACCCGATATGCCTCGCCCCACACGGTATCGAACCACTGCAGCGGCTTATTGACCACCCAGAGAAAAGCACTGCCGGCCTGACGATAGAGCCAGTCGATATCAAGGCAGATGCTGTCCACAGGCTCGAGGTATTTTTGCAAGAGAAAGAAGGCCAGGGCGGCAAAACCGAGGAGTTGGAGTGTTTCCAGCAGATGATACAATGTGTGGGGATTATAGACGGCCTCGTAGGGCAGCATCGCATACAGGAAACCTGGGGCGGTTCCAGCCAGAACACAGAGAGTGGCCCCGATGGTCATGGCGATCATCATATTCCAGGTGGGGTCACCGGCTCTATTCCAGGTCTCCTCACTGCAGTTATTGGTGCCGAAAAAAAGAAAATAAGGAAGCTTGAGCCCGTTGTAGAGGAAAGTACCGGTCGCACCAAACATGAGCAGCCAGGACGTCCAGGTAAAATGGCTGTCGAATCCGGCGTTGATGATCATCGATTTACTTGCATAGGCGGCAAAAAAAGGAGCTGCGGATATGGACAGGCAACCGATGATGGTGAAAAAGAAAGTTGCCGGCATTCTGGAGTACAACCCACCCAGTTCGGTGAACTTGGATTTTCCGGTCATATACAGAACCGTACCGGCACCCATAAAAAGCAGGCTTTTATATAAAATGTGCACAACGGCGTGGGCTACCGCACCGTTGACAGCCATGGCCGTGCCAATACCGATTCCGGCAATCATATACCCCACCTGGGAGACTATCGACCAGGCCAGCAGTTTGCGAATGTCATTTTCCATCACCGCGTACACGACGCCATACAAGGCCATGATCACGCCGATCACCACCAGGATTTCCATGCCAGCACAGCCCCGGACCAGGGTATAGACCGCGGTTTTTGTAGTGATGGCACAGAGGAAGACCGAGCCATTGAAGGTCGCCTCGGCATAGGACTCGGGCAACCAGGTATGCAGAGGCACAATGGCGGCGTTGAGGCCGAAACCGATCATGATCAACCATGTATACAGCTCCGGATGAGCGACATCCATCAAATCAAAGGTGATATCTCCCACGGCCTGATAGCGTAGCAGAATGCCGGCGAGCAGGATGACCCCGCCGATGGTGTGCATGATGAGGTACCGATATCCGATTCGCAATGATTGGGCTCCTCGCCGGTACCAGATAAGGAAAACCGAAGCAAAGGCCATCATCTCCCAGAACAGGAAAAGACTCAGATAATCACCGCTGTATATCACCCCCAGGGAGCCGGCAACATAAAACCAGGCCGCAATGTGTTCACCGGCTCGATCGACATGTAATCCATACAAGGTGCCCAGGACAGCGATAACAGCCATTATCAGGGCAAACACGGTGGTAAGTTTATCGATCCGGCCGAAAACCAGCTGCCAGTCAAGAAAAGTCACCAGCCCATGGTTGCCGGCAAGCGTCCCATTAACCATGACAACCAGCAGGGTCAGTAATGGAATGAGAAAAAGATAGGGTCTTCTCAACGGTCCCTGAACAAAAGGCAGCAGCAGCGCTCCCAGGATCAGGATAAGAGAGGGATGAATGAAACCGGTCGTCATTGTTCTTCCTCACGGTCGGTGGCGTCAGAACGGTCGTAAAAGGTGGTCGGTGCCTGGATGCCGGCGCGTCGCAGCACATGGGTAATACCGATGATGGCAGCGGCAGCGGCAAAGCCGAAAAAAGACCAGAAAAAAGGGATATACCGATCAGCCCAGGAGTGGGCGTGGCTACTGTCAATCAGCAATGACAGGCCAGATATAACGGCAAGCAGGGCCAGGCAAATCACCACCACCGTTTTGAGATGATTCCGCAGCTTTTCAATGAGGTTCGTCATCCTGTCACCATCCTGACAAATTGCATCATGAAGTTAGGGAAGATTCCAATGATCACCGAGACAGTTACGGCAATCAGCAGAGGGATGAGCATGCTGAGGGGAGCCTCCCTGATGCCGGTTTCTGTCTCGCCGGGCGGACGTTTGCCAAAAAAAGCCTTATAGGTTACCGGGGCGAAATACCCGACATTCAAGACCGTCGAAACGATAAGAATCACCAGAATGCCGACCTGGTGCGCATCCATGGACCCGACCAGCAGGTACCATTTTGAGACAAATCCGGCAACCGGCGGCACACCAATCATCGACAGAGAGGCGACAGCAAAGGCCCCGAAGGTGAAAGGCATGATCCGCCCCAGCCCACTCATTTCAGAGATGTATTTTTTATGCGCGGCAATATAAATGGCTCCGGCACAGAAAAACAGGGTGATCTTGGCAAAAGCGTGGTTGACGATGTGGATCAGGCCGCCCTCGATGGCAGCCGGTGTCAACAAGGCCACGCCAAGGATAATATATGATAATTGGCTGACCGTGGAGTAGGCCAACCGAGCCTTGAGATTGTCCTTGGACAGGGCGATGATCGAGGCCATGATAATGGTGAAGCCAACGAAATAGGCGGTGAAAATACCAAGATTCAGGTCGGTCATGATTTCGACCCCAAAGACGTAGAGCATGACCCGGGTCGTACAGAAGACGCCGACCTTGACCACGGCCACCGCATGGAGCAAGGCGGAAACCGGCGTAGGAGCAACCATGGCGCTCGGTAGCCAGTGATGGAACGGCATGATGCCGTTTTTGGCAAAACCGAAGAGGCAGAAGAAGTAAAGCATGATCACCAACCAGTCGGCGGTGTCGGCGGGAAGGATCCCGGTGGAGATTGTGTGGGGAAAATCGAGGTTGCCGACCAGAACATAGATGAGAATAAGGGCCGGAAGGAGAAAGAGTTTTGCCGTGGTGGTCAGATAGACAATATATTTTCGCGCCCCGTCATAGGATTCCTTGTCCTGGTGATGAGCGACCAACGGATAGGTACAGACCGAGACAATCTCATAAAAAAGGTAAAGGGTGAGCAGGTTGTCTGCAAAGGCGACACCGATGGCCCCGAAAATGGCCAGGGCAAAACAGGCATTAAATCTGGTCTGACAGGGTTCGTCGTGGGCCCGCATGTACCCCATGGAATAAAAGACGGCAATGACCCACAGTGATGAGGCAACCAAGGCGAAAATCATGGAAAAACCGTCCGCCCGCAAGGTGATGGAGAGACCGGGTAGAAGTTGAAAAATCGGAAAGACCAGGGTCTGACCAGCCTTCAGCGCCGGGATAAAGGAAAGAACAACAAGAAAAAGCAGCACCGAAGAGCAGGAAGAGACGAGTTCCCGCAGGTTGGGGCGGTTCTTCTGGGTCATAACCACCAGACTGCCGACCAGCGGGATCAGTACCGCCAGGAGCAGGTAGAAGCTTTTGACAGTATGGGTGGTGGAAACAGCTTCCATAATCATTTCCTCCGGTTACCTCTGTAGATCAACAAGATCGTCGGTATCGATGCTTTTATAGTTCCGATAAACGGCGATCATGATGCTGATAGCGATGGCTGCCTCGGCAGCGGCAATGGCCATGATAAACAGCGCGAATACCTGACCAATGGTTGGGTCCGGAGCGAGAAAACGGTTGAAGGCCATGAAATTGGTAGCGGCCGCGGCCAGGATGAGTTCAGCGGATATCAGCATGCCAATCACTGTGCGGCGGATGATCAGGCCATAAACACCGAAAGAGAAAAGCAGGGCACTGATCAACATATAGGCTGGCAGGCAATTATACAGATTCAGTAGTTGCATGGATTAATTTCTCCCTCTCTGGGCGAGGACCAGGGCGCCGATAATGGCCATGACCAGAACGATGGATATGAGTTCAAATACCATTCCATGGGTGGTGAGCAGGGTTATGCCAACGGCGTGTATATCACCCTCTCCTTCCCGGGGAAAGACCTGCCACTGTGTTTTCAACCCCAGGATAGCCAGCGATGCAAACAGCAAACCCGCGATACTGGCCGCCAGCGGTCCGGCAAGAACGGATCGATGTTTGATGTCCGTTGTTGGTTTCTCGTCAACGGGTGCGGCTTCCTCGGGAGAGGCCAGCATGATGCCGAGGACGATGAGGACAGAAACTGCACCGACATATATTAAAAGCTGCATCATGGCAACAATGGGACTCAGCAGGAAATAATAGACCCCTGCCAAACCAGTGAAGCAGAGAGCCAATCCAGCAACCGCTCGCACCAAGCGCTGGGCATGCACCGCTATCAGACCACCGATGACCACCATGGCGATGGTCACCAGAAAAATGACACCAACCACTCCCTCGGCGGTAAAAAGAGCCGGAGTCGTGGCCGGCTGGCAGATTATTGTTTGCATCTGTTCTGTTCCTCCAACCGTTTCATCAGATCGATGATAAAGTCATCTTTATTGAAACTGACCAGATTATATTCGTGGGAATACCGCAGGGCATCGAATTTACAGCTTTCCACGCAGGAACCGCACAGGCTGCATTTGGTAAAATCGAGAATATAGGAGGTCAGAACCTTGCCCTTGCCTCCTTCGGCTTTCTTCCCCCCCAGGCTGATGCAATCCGATGGGCAGGCACGCTGGCACATCATGCAGACAACACAGTTGGGCAGGCCGGATTCCGCATTGCCGATCAATTCGATATGGCCTCGGAACAAGGGAGGCAAGGTGGGGGTTTCATAGGGATACTGTTCGGTGACCACTGGTTTGAAAAATTGCCGGCCGGTAATCAGCATTCCCTTGATCAGGCTCTTGCTGCCGTAAAAAATGTCGCGCCAGTAAGCACTCATATCAGAACACCTTGATCAGAACCGCTGTGATCAGCAGGTTCACCATTGAGAATGGGATCAGTATTTTCCAATTCAGATTCAAGAGTTTGTAGATCTGGGTCCGTGGGAAGGTCCAGCGTATCCAGATGAAAGTGAAGATGAGAATATAAATTTTTATGAGAAACCACCACACACCCGGGATCAGTCCCAATGGGCAGTCCCAGCCACCGAGAAACAGGACTGTTGTCAGGCAGGCCGCCACGACAATGTTGAGATATTCACCCATCATGAACAGACCAAAACCCATGGAGCCATATTCGGTCATGAATCCAGCCACCAGTTCGCTCTCCGCTTCCGCCATGTCAAAAGGAGCACGATTTGTTTCGGCTATCGTACATATAAAAAAGATGAGAAACGAAATCCACATGGTCAGGAAATGGCCGTTTTCTATCCGGAAGATATTCCAGCGCCAGAAACCACCCTGCTGATCAAGGGCAATATCCTGCAGGTTCAGGGAGCCAGAAATCAGGACCACGGTGATGACGGTGAATAACATCGGAATTTCGTAGGCCAGGGTCTGGGAAACAGCCCGAGTTGACGAGATGAGGGCATATTTATTGCCCGATGCCCAGCCGCCGAGAAGAATGGCGAACATGGCCAGAGCGGCCAGGGCAAAGAGTAGCAGCACCGATAGTTCCATGGCCCGGGCCTGAATGTTGCCGGAAAAGGGAATTACCGCCATGGAGGTGATCGCCGGGACCATTGCAAGAATCGGAGCCGCCCGGAAAATAATTCCGTCAACACCCTTGGGGACGAGCAACTGTTTGCTCATCAGTTTGATACCATCGGCCAGGGGTTGCAGCAGTCCGGCATAGCCAACTTCCGTGGGGCCGCTCCGCCTCTGGATCCGGGCGGCGCCCTTTCGCTCGCAATAACCGAGATAAGCGGCATTGAGGCCGGCAAAAGCCAGGATGCCCACCAGATATAGCAGAGCATGCCAAATACTCGTTTCCATACAGTTCACCTCCGCCGATCAGCGGTCAATCTCGGGGATAACCAGATCCAGGCTGCCCAGAAAAGCCAGGGCGTCCGCAAGCAGCATACCCTGGGTTACTTCACCGAACAGGCTCAGGTTGGAGAAGGTCGGCGAGCGCAATTTCAATTTATAGGGATTCTTGTCACCATTGCAGACCAGACGATGCCCAAGCAATCCCCGGGCGGTTTCCACTGCCGAATAATAATATCCGGCCTCGGGTTTGAGCATTTTCGGCACCTTGGCCATGATGGGACCGTCGGGCAAGGCGTCGAGGGCCTGTTCGATAATGCGCATGGACTGTTCCATTTCCTGCACCCGCACCATGTATCTGGCCATGGAATCACATTCATGGAAGACCGGGACATCAAAATCGAAATGCGGATACACTGAATAGGGTTCATCCTTGCGGACATCGTAGTTGATTCCTGAGCCACGTGCCACCGGCCCGGTAACCCCGTAGCGGCGGCACATTTCGGGGGTGATAATGCCTATGTCTTTAACCCTTTTGATGAAAATGATATTGCTGGTGACCAGGTCATGGTAAAAGACGGGCATCCGTTCCCGGAGTCGAACCAGAAAAGCACGGGTGCCGGCGATGAAGTCTTCGTCGATATCATTTAACACCCCACCAAAGCGCATATAGGAATAAGTCAGCCGAGAACCGGTGACCCGCTCAAGCAGATCGATCACCTGTTCCCGATCATCAAAGGCGTACAGCAGGGGGGTGAATGCACCGAGGTCAAGGAGATTCGCGGCCCACCAGAGCAGATGACTGTGTATCCGATTGAGTTCGACCGTAATGACCCGAATGTATTCAGCCCGCGGCGGAACTTCAATGCCGGCGGCTTTTTCCACAACCAGGGCCCAGCCGTGATTAAAAGCCAGGGCATGGAGGTAATCCATGCGGGCTGTGTTGGGCATGAATTGGGCAAAGGTCCCTGCCTCGGCCATTTTTTCATGCATACGATGGATATAGCCCAGCACGGGTTCCGCTTTAACAATATACTCACCATCCATGGTGAGTTTGACACGTAAAACACCATGGGTAGCGGGATGCTGGGGCCCCAGGTTAAGCACAAAGGTTTCATCATGCCGTGGGGATATGGGGACGGTCATGGCATAAAATCCTTTAAAAGTGGATGATAATCAGCGTCTTCAGGTAGAAGAATGCGGGTCAGATCCGGGTGACCTTGAAAATGAAGCCCGTAGAAGTCAAAAGTTTCGCGTTCGTGCCAGTCAGCAGCCGGAAAAATTCCCGTAAGCGTCGGAACCACCGGCTCGCTGCGATCGACAAAAGTCCGAACCATAACCCGGCACTGATCACCGCCGAGGAGATTAAAATCATAGATAATTTCCAGTTGGCCCTGCTCCAGCCAGTCAACTCCGGCAATTGATTCGAGGAAAAACCCTTCATCCTCGAGAACCCCGGCTACGGCCATCAACTGATCGGGAAGACAAACAACATCGAGATGGCTGCCGGTGCGGCTGTACTCGGTAACCACAACTCCCGGTAACCGCTGCTGTGGCGAAGAATCGGCTTCACTTTCCTCGGTACCAACTGCCTCTGACTCGTGCCCTGATGGAAACAAGGGGGAAAGAGCGCTCCGGGTTTTTTCGTATCTCTCCATGAAAGCCTCCAGCTCAGCTCGCGTAGACCCGGGGCCAACGCCGTTTTCCGGTAATCTTTTCCTCAAGAGTTATGATCCCTTCCAGCAGGGCTTCCGGTCTGGGTGGACAACCGGGTATATAAACGTCAACGGGAAACAGTTTATCCACTCCTTCAATCACGTTGTAATTTCCCTTGAATTTGAAAGGTCCGCCGGAAATGGCGCAGTTACCCATGGCGATCACCCATTTGGGCTCAGGCATCTGGTCGTACAGGGTTTTGACAGCAAGCTCCAATTTTTTGTTGACCGTGCCGGCGACAATCATCACATCGCTTTGTCGGGGTGAAGGGCGAAAGACTTCGGCACCGAAGCGGGAGAGGTCATAGCGCGATCCGCCAGTGCACATCATCTCAATGGCGCAGCAGGCCAGCCCGAAGGTCATGGGCCAGAGAGAGTTGGCCCGGCCGAGGTTGAGCAGTTTGTCGAGTTGGGCGAACCGTACTATTGATGTTGGTAGGTTTTCCGTTCCCACGTGAACACTCCTTTGCGCCAGGCATAGACAACAGCCAAGGACAGAATAGAAACAAACAGAACAATTTCGATGAGATCCAGGTATCCGAGTTCCGGGCTGTTATAAGCAACGGCAACGGGAAAAAGAAAGAGAATATCGACGGCAAAGGCAAGGAAAATCAGCGCATAGAGGTAATAGACAATGCCATAGCGGACCCAGGCGCTGCCAATGGGTTCCATGCCGCACTCGATCAACTGACCGGTTCGACCGGCTGATTCCCGGGTATGCGAAGAAGGGCTGAGGAGTTTGACGATGATGATGGGACCGAAGCCGAACGTAAGGGCTCCGATCAGAAAAAGAGTAATGTAGATGATATTGGTGAGAACAACCTGATCCATTTTTCTCTCCTGAATATATCGACGACAACATCAATCAGAATGATGCAATTGATCAGCACCTTTTATCAAGCTACCGAATTGCACCTGCGATGTCAAGCATAATAGCCATGAATGATTACTCAATCATTTTCGTGCAGCGATGAAAATATTTTTTAATTCCCTAGAAAAATCGTTGACCTAATTTTATGAAATGTTAGTTTAACGAGTCCTTTCAATTGAAATCATACACTTGTTCAGCCGCACTGATACGAGACTGTCTCATGGCTATAACCTTTCGTCAACTGGAAATTTTTATTGCCGTCGCTGAAACGCAACAGGTGACCAGGGCCAGTAAACGGCTTCTTTTAACGCAATCCGCTGTCAGTATGGCCCTGGGAGAATTGGAAAATCAACTGGGAGGACCTCTCTTTGACCGCCATGGTCGCAGCCTGCTGCTCAACGATCGCGGCCGCTATCTCCTTCCCCTTGCTAAAACCATTCTCCATCAGGTAGCAAATATCGAAACCGTTCTTACCGAACAGCACGGTGCGGTTGCCGGAGTGCTCGAGATCGTCGCCAGTTCCACCATCGGCAACTATGTTCTCCCTTTCCTTATCGGCGCTTTCATGCGCATGCACCCCGAAGCTCATATCAACATGCTGGTGGTCAACACCATGACTGCGGAAAAACTGGTTGCTTCCGGGCAGGCGGACTTTGGTTTTGTTGAGGGAGATATCAATGTGGAGTCGCTGGTGGCGACGCCCTGGTTTGAAGATGAGCTCGGGATCATCGTCAGTTCAACCCATGCCTTGGCCGAACGCGAATCTTTCGTGGTCCCTGACGATTTGAAGGAAACCAGCTGGGTCATGCGGGAGGAAGGTTCAGGAACAGCAGAAATTTTCACCAAAAAACTTGGTCGCCATGCCTCGCTGCTCAAGGTAGCCACCAAAACCGGTCATACAGAGGCTATCAAAAAGGCGGTGGAATCCGGGGTGGGTGCAGCCTGCCTGTCCATGCTGACGGTCTGCCGGGAAGCAGAAGAAGGCTGGTTGATAATCCTGCCCATTGAGGGAATCGACACCAGCCGGCAGCTTTGGATCATCCAGCACAAGGACAAGATCATCACCCGGCTCATGGCCGAGTTTCTCAATTTCTGCGAGGTGGTCGCTAAAGAACACCTCGGTCAGGAGTGTCTCTCCTCACCATGGAGACTGCAGGCTCTGCTGAATAAAGTCAAAATAAACAAAGACCTGAATCCGTGACGGCTGGGTTCTTGTTTTGAATATATCGTGCTGTACTCATCTTATAATTGTAGCCGAATCCTTGACAATACCCTTCACCAGCCGCTCTTCGGGGCATCCGTCCGTACGCGATCTTCATTGCCGTACCCATCCGATAAGGTTTACTTTAATCGAACGCTCACGGATCCAGGCAGAGGAAAGATAAAGGGACCAGTAAACCCGGTACATGATGTCCTTCATGTACACCGAAGAGCCGTTCCCTGGCTCAGCAGGAAAGGGAGCTGCTGGAAAATGGCAGCCCCCTGATCCTCCGCACTCCGCTCCCCTTCAAAGTGTGTCACTGCAGCACTTTGAGTGCCTGCTTGATGCGCTCCATACCCTTGCCAATCACTTCCAGTGAGGTGGCAAAAGAAAAACGGATGAAGTCATCAGCCCCGAAGGCTGCCCCCGGGACACTGGCGACCCTGGCCTCGCTGAGAAAATAATCGGCAAGAGCAACAGAACCATCGATGGTCTTCCCTTGGCACGTTTTGCCGTAATAAGCCGAAAAATTAGGAAAAACGTAAAAAGCTCCCATGGGAGTGACGCAGCTCACCCCTTCCAGCGCCTGCAGTTCACGAACAAAAAAAGACCGGCGTGGCAGGAAGGCTTCCCGCAGAAGAGCGGGGAAGTCCTGGGGTCCCGTCAAGGCAGCCAGTGCCGCGTACTGAGATGGCGCGGCCGGATTCGAGGTGGACTGACTCTGGATCTTGTTCATCGCTTTGATCACGTCCAGAGGCCCGGCTGTGTACCCTATCCTCCAGCCGGTCATGGCATACGACTTTGATACGCCGTTGGAAATCAACACCTGATCACGCAACCGCGGGTCCACATGAAGGATATGGGGAATCTTCCCTTCTGTGTAGGAAATTTCCTCATACATGTCATCGGACACGACCAGCCAGCCATGCTCCAGTGCCATGGCGGCAACCACCTCCAAAGCGGCCAGGGAAAGGACGGCCCCGGTGGGATTTGAGGGACTGTTGAGAATGATGGCCTTGGTTTTAGAGGTAGCGTATTGCTCCAGGACCGACGGCTCGAGATCAAATCCATTTTCTTCTCTGAGAGGGACAAAGACCGGTGTGCCGCCCGCGAGTTGGACCATCGGTGGATACGAAACCCAGTACGGCAAAGGAATGAGCACTTCGTCACCGGGATTCAATATCGCCTGGAAAATATTGTAGAGTCCGTGCTTGCCGCCGCAACTGACTTGTATCTCATCGGGAGTGTATTCCCACCCCTGCTCCCTTTTGAACCGGGCGCAGATCGCTTCACGCAACTCGAGAATTCCTGGGACCGGTGTATAGCGAGTGTGCCCATCGTAGATGGCCTGCTTTCCAGCGTTGCACACGTGGGTCGGCGTTGGCAGATCGGGTTCACCGACACTGAAGTTGAGAATATCCGCTCCGGCAGCCCGCAGGGCCTTGGCCTTTGCATTAACGGCAAGGGTCGGCGACGGGGGGATTTGCAAGACCCGGTCCGCCAGCACAATTTTTCCAATCGACATCACTATGCTCCTTCCTTGAATACCTTTCCGATTGATGAAAACATTGCGCTCTAACGCGTTTGGATTTTTTTAACAAGGACAAAAAGCAGGAAATGGGAGTCCATTCTCCCAGGCACAACCCGTTCAGGGCTTTTTGAACCTGGACTCGTGATCGTTCGCCGCGAAGGGCGGCTGGTGAAGGTTATCATCAAGGATTCCAATGCAATTATAATCTTATTACAGCACGATATATCCAAAACAATCGTCAAGCCGTCACGGATTCAGGTTGAAGACCGGACAGGGTTTCTCCCGGTCATACTCCTGATACACGGGATCGTCCAGAGTGGTATGACAATCAAGGCAAAGACCGACACGCAGTATTCTCCGCAATTCCTCGCCATTGAAAGGACGCACGTCCTGCCGCGAACCATACTGGAGAGGTTCTCCATCGATGGTGACATAGGTATCAAATCCCGGCGTGAGCCCTGCATCGGTTGACAAGCCGCGATCCACCGGAAAAAATTCCCAGACCCCATCTTTTTTGACCACCGTTCCCTCGCCAAGTCCAACAGTTTTTGGTGAAGCATGACAATCCTTACATGTCCGGCCCTGCGCCTGGGTGGTATGCGGGCTGATGGCCGCCATGGTGAATCGGTTAAAACCACCCGTGATGTTTCCCTCTTCATCAACCAGGGTCACCAGGTCCTGGCAACCCGGGGTCATAACCACTATTTTGTCACCCCAGACTCCGAGCATGGGTTTTTCATAACGGATGTAGGATCGCCCCTCTTCCCACCAGCCCTGAGTTTCTTCCAGGGTCAGCTTGTCCAGGTGTGTTTCCCTATCATCCCGTTTCACGTGACAGCCGTAACACTGGGGCACCCAAGTGGAATGGCAGGCATCGCAGCTCACCCGTTCGTGGCCGGGATATCGGCAGGCTTGCTCGTGGGGAGCCCGGAGCAGCCGCTCTTTGCCATCATTTTTCCCGCGGAGCATGAACACCCCGTCGTCTCTTGCAAACACATTGGTCAATTGGTTCTGCTTGCGCGTCAAGCCAGGTTGTTCGTCATGACAGCTCTGGCAGGTGATCTCGATAGCCTCTTCATAATGCGCATAGTATTCACCATCCCCCATGACCTCATCCCGGGTATGACAATCAATACAGGACATACCTCTTTTGTGGTGTATGTCCTCGGGCAATCGCAGATAATAACGATCACCAACCAAACGCTGCGAAGAATGTTCACCCTGTTCATAAGGGGTACCATACCCTTCGGCTTCATACAGGCCGGTGTAGGAGAGGCCAAGACGGCCAGAGCGGTTATGACAACGGATACAGTTGTCATCCGGGACCTCTTTGATTATCAGGGGATGTGGCCTATCAACGTCATCCCAGATGTCATCGGGTATCTCCGTAGTCACCGTGTTCTGGGGTGTCCCTTCCGGCAGCACATAATGACAGGCAGAGCATCCACCACCTTTTTCATTGAAAAAAGCCGGTGCACCGGGAAGATCGTTCTTCTGTTTCCAGAGATGGCATGTGGCGCAGAGCTTGCGGAAATAATCAATGGCCAGGGAGTTTTCCCCGGTTTCAAGCAATTGTTCCACCGAGATGTCCGCATCCTGCGTGTCCCGCTCACCCCAATAATACAGCAAGGTTGCCAGGATGCCTCTATTAGTGGCCATCAGGGATTTCTTCACCTTGTCGGTATCCTCGGGATGACAGCCCGTTACGCCGCAGGTTCGGTGGACAACGCGCAAATCACCAGGATTGAGAACCATGCCGATATGGGCTTTGTCCTTGTCAATAGCCAAAGGATCACCCAGATGGCAGGGAGAACAGCCGATGACCAAGCGGTCATGGGCTCCATCCAGCACCTCGGTGGTATGGCACTCGATACACATCTCCACCATACCGGCAGTGGTGATGGATAACTGCTCCGGCCGTTCGGTAGCCTGCTCGCGAACAACCAGGTAGCCAATCAGCGCCAGAATGACAGGTAAAAAGAGAACAGCAGAAATTCGACCGTGAAAAGACCGACTCATATGACGTTCCACCCCTTTTCAGGCCGGAAAAAAGCTGGTTTCAGGCAAGATATATCCAATTGGAAAAGAAAAGAAAACTCTGTCACCGAACGTACCGAGGAACAAAGGTTGCCTTCACTCGACAAATCCCTGCGCCAATGGATAACGACGGCCGGGTCCGAAGGCTTTGCTGGTTACTTTAATGCCAAGTGGCGCCTGCGTTCGCTTGTACTCATTGAGCCGGATTCGCCGGATTATATCCCGTACCACCCGGATATCGTACCCCTGGGCGGCTATTTCAGAGGCGCTTTTCAACTCTTCCAGATAGGCATGCAGGACAGCGTCAAGAACCGGATAGGGAGGCAGGTCATCCTGATCAAGTTGATCAGGTCTCAATTCAGCTGTCGGTGGTCGCATGATGATACTCTCAGGGATCACCTCACCTTCCCGGTTGACCTGGCGAGCCAGAGCATACACCATGGCTTTGGGGACATCGGCAAGGACGGCCAGCCCGCCGCACATGTCACCGTACAGGGTGCAATACCCTACAGCCATTTCTGATTTGTTGCCGGTTGACAAGAGCAACCAATTGAATTTATTAGCCAAGGCCATGAGCAAGTTGCCTCGGATTCGAGCCTGGATGTTCTGCTCGGTTATATCTTCAGGATACCCGGCGAACAGGTGCGCCAGTATCTCGCGATAAGAATCCATGGCATGAGCAATGGGCAGCACCTCAAAACCGCAGAGCAGGTTTTTTGCCAGCCTGGTGGCATCGTCTACAGACTGTTGCGATGTATAAGGCGAGGGCATGGCAACACAAAGGACATTTTCAGGCCCCAGGGCTTGACAGGCAATCACCGCTGTCACTGCTGAATCAATCCCGCCTGAAGACCCTACCACCACTTTGCCGAAACCGGTTTTGTGCAGATAATCACGTACCCCGGTTACCAGAGCCGTTGCAACGTGGGCCACGGAATCTTCAATTGAACAGCAACCGTCATCGTCCCAATTGTCGCTGTCCGTAATCAACATCTCTTCACTAAAACCGGCGGCAACATGCTGGGTATTGCCGGACCTATTGATGACCATGGAATGCCCGTCAAAAACCAGCCCATCCTGACCACCGATCTGATTGACATAGAGCAGAGGCAGCGAATTCCTTTGACACATTTCCCCAAAAACACGGCGCCGTTCATTGATTTTGCCGTGATAATAGGGCGAAGCGGAAATATTAATGAGGCAGTCCGGAACAACCGGACCAACAGCAAGATCACGAAGGGGATCATGAGGGTAGGCCTGATGGTTCCACCAGATGTCTTCGCAGACGGTCAATCCGAAGTGCAGCCCTTTGAAGGGAAAAACCGTCAACACGGTTCCAGCTTCAAAATACCGGGTTTCATCGAAAACATCATAGGTTGGTAGCAGCTGTTTGCGGGCCCGGAAAGCAATATGGTTCCTCTCAACAACAAATGCCGAATTATACAGCCCCTTCCCGGGCTCCTGTCGCCGTTCCAGCACCCCGACAATACAGGTGATGCCGTTCAGTCCGGTGATCAACTGCTCCAGAACGCGGTCATGAGCATCAAGAAAATCGGGACGTTCCAATAAGTCACGGGGAGGATAGCCGCACAACGACAATTCAGGAAAAACAACAAGATCGCAATGTGCCTGACGGGCTTTTTCGATCCATGTAAAAATATGCCCCAAATTTTGCTCAAAGGCTCCGATAATCGGATTTGTCTGGACTAGGGCTATTTTCAAAATGGAAACAACGTTTGATGAAATCTGGAGTTCGATTGCGGCTGAAGTATTTTTTTATCAGACCGCTTGAGGTTCGAGCGAAAGAAGATACTTGAACCGGGCGAGCGGGGCGTTTGCTTGCGGAGGCATTGTCTGTCACTGCCCTCCGAAACCAAAAGTGAACCCGGCAGAGATCACCCTGCCGGGCAGGATACGTCATATATATATTTATGACTTCAGGACGTTGGCAGCGGCCGGTCCCTTGGGGCCGTCAACGATTTCGAACTCTACTTTATCGCCTTCGTTGAGGGTTTTGAATCCCGATCCATTAATAGCCGAGTAATGGACAAAGACATCCTTGCCATCTTCCTGTTCGATAAAGCCAAAACCCTTGGATTCATTAAACCATTTTACTGTTCCTTTCAACATCGCTCCCTTGTTCTCCTTGTATTGGGCTGATCATTCTCTCCATACAGAATTGCCGGCCACGCTCAACGAGATACAACAGCAACGCGACAGGAACACATCCGTATGATCTACTCCTGGGCGGAGAATAACACTAAAAAAATTAAAAACAAGGATTTTAACGATATCGTCAGCAAGGGCTTTTGATTTTATTTGACCAGCACTTGTTATGGATGATCATCGCGGCACATTCCTGCTGAAAGTCGGCAGGCCATTGTATCCTCCTGGATCCGTGAGCGTTCGTCCGTGCGTCAGCTTTATTGTCTGTGACCGTTCGATTAAAGTAAACTTTATCGGACTGTTACGGGCAATAAAGCTGACGCACGGACGCTCCGAAGGGCGGCTGGTGAAGGTTCTCTTTAAGGATTCTGCTGAAATTATAATATGATTACAGCAAGATATATCCAAAACAAGCGTCCAGTCGTCACGGATTCAGGATCCTGTCAACGACTGCGCTGATACTTGTACACTGCCCGGTTATGATCCTTCAGGTTAGTGGAAAAAACATGAGTACCGTCATTTCTGGAAACAAAATACAGGGCATTGGATTCAACGGGATTCAGAACAGCCTCCAGAGCGGCCTGCCCAGGATTGCAGATCGGCCCCGGTGGCAAAGCGGAAATGACATAGGTATTGTACGGTGTCTCCCGCCGGAGGTCCGCCCGGGTCAGGGGGCCGGTGAAATCCACCAGGCCATAACTGACGGTTGGATCTGATTGCAGACGCATGCCGCGCTCCAGACGATTATAAAAAACCCGGGCGATCAACGGGCGCTCAGACGCTGTTCCGGTCTCCTTCTCAACAATCGAGGCGAGAGTAACCACCTGGTGCCGATTTAATCCCCTGGGATTCTCCGACTCTATCTCGCTCCAGACTCGCTGAAAATTGTTCACCATTGCACGAATGAGGATTTCTTCGTCCGTTTCGAGTCGACTCAGGGTATAGGTCTCCGGAAACAGATATCCCTCGAGATGGGGGACATCCAACCCCAACGTCTCAATGAAGCGGGAGTCCCAGGTGAGTTCAAGAAAACGATCTCTGTCAACCCAACCGTCCCTGGCAAAAATGGAGGCCACCTGTTCGACCGTCATGCCCTCGGGGATCGTGATCTGGTGGCGAAGCGTTTCACCTCGACTGAGCATGCGCAGAACTTCAGGAGGAGTCAGGTTTCGGGGGATACGGTACTCCCCCGCCCGAAGACCTGGCCCGAGCCCGGTCAAGCGCACATAAGCAAGAAAGCGGATATCATTATCGAGGACACCGTTCAATTCGAGAATTCTACCGATGTCTCGCACGCCGGCGCCTCTGGGAATAAAGACGACGACCTCACCCTCTCCAGAGGCGGTTGAAATCAGGTAGGACCAGAACCAGAAACCAATTCCAAGACCGGCCGAAAGCAAAACAACGAACAACGACAGGATCAATGTACGCATCAATATACCGGTAACAGATTCCAGACAGCAGAAAATAACCTGTCATCATTGAAGAAAATCAGCTGACCATCACAGCGCAACCGGTGTGTTGGCGTGGAATATCGTTTCTCAAACAAAACTCTGGGCCGGCGAAGGGCACCCAGCGCGCGACAGTGCCCAACTCACGAGATTCTTTGTCACTAAGGCGACAACCAAACAGGTGTCGCTATCACCGTGAAGATATCGATGCATATCGTCCACTACAACTCGATGTCCCACTGTTCAAGAAAGAGTGAATACATGCTGATCAACAGAGAAAGCCGGAGGGTAAGGAATCCCTTCGGCCGTTGCTTTTCAAGGTCTCACTTCGTAATCGGTACCGTGTTTTTTTTCGCTTTGCGACTCTGCTCGGTGATTTTCCCCAAGGTCAGCTCAATAACCTGATCCATGTGGCTGACCGGAAAAAAGGTGATTTTCTTGCGCAGCTCTTCTGGAATTTCAACAAGATCTTTTTGATTTTCCTCGGGAATGAGCACCTTGGAAATACCGGCTCGCAAGGCTGCCAGAGCCTTGTCTTTCAATCCACCGATGGGCAGAACCCGGCCGCGCAGAGTGACTTCACCGGTCATGGCAATACCCCGACGAACCCCTTTACCGCTGATGGCGGAAAAAAGGGCGGTGGTCATCGTTATGCCCGCCGAAGGCCCATCTTTTGGGATGGCTCCCGCGGGAACATGAACATGGACATCCACATTGTCAAAATATTCAGGCTCTACTTTCAAATCAGCATAACGACTGCGGCAGTAACTGAGAGCAGCCTGAGCTGATTCCTTCATCACCTCTCCCAATTGCCCAGTAAGTAGTAATTTCCCCTTACCAGGCAATACTGAAGTTTCGATGTGGAGCAACTCACCGCCAACCTCGGTCCAGGCCAGGCCAACAGCCAATCCCGGTTGGGTGCTGGTATCAATTTCAGCCTCAGGGAGATATTTGGGTGGCCCAAGGTATTTCTCCATGGTTTTTTCTGAAATCACATAGGGTCCTTTGCCGCCCTCCGCGACCTTGCGTGCGATTTTTCGACACACTTTACCAAGAGCGCGCTCAAGATTTCTTACCCCGGCTTCATGGGTGTATTTCCTGATGATGGCTTCCAGCGTCAGGTCATTGATCCTGATCTGATTGGTTTTAATTCCGTTTTCACTGATCTGACGGGGCAGGAGATACTTTGTGGCGATCACCATTTTCTCTTCAAGGGTATACCCGGAGAGTTGGATCACCTCCATGCGGTCAAGCAAGGGACCGGGAATTGTATCGCTTCTGTTGGCGGTGGTGATGAACATGACCTTGGAAAGATCAAAGGGCAGATTCATATAATGATCGGAAAAGGCATTGTTCTGCTCAGGATCCAAAACCTCGAGCAAGGCAGAGGAGGGATCACCACGATAATCCTCACCGACCTTATCAATCTCATCCATCATGAAGACCGGGTTATTGGCACCGACATTCTTCAGCCCCTGGAGGATACGCCCGGGCAGAGCACCTATGTAGGTCCGGCGGTGCCCCCGTATTTCGGCCTCGTCCCGCATGCCCCCCAGGGAGAGTCGGTAGAACTTGCGCCCCATGGCTTTGGCAATAGCCTGGCCCAGAGAGGTTTTCCCCACACCGGGAGGACCGACAAAACAGATGATAGGTCCCTTGGTTTTGGTATTGAGCTTACGTACCGCCAGATATTCAAGGATACGCTCCTTGATAGTCTCCAGCCCGTGGTGATCTTCGTCGAGCACCTGGGCAGCGATCTTGAGGTCAAGCATATCTTTGGAAGATTCGCGCCAGGGCAGATCGAGAAACCAGTCAAGATAGGTGCGGACAATGGTGGCCTCGGAAGCGTCCGGATGCATCATCTCCAGTCGCTTCAACTGTTTACGCGCCTCTTTCTTGGCATATTTGGGCATCTTTTTCTTGCGCAACTGTTTACGAAGATCATCTATTTCCTGTGAGTAGCCATCTTCGTCTCCCAGTTCGCGCTTCAATGCCTGGATCTGTTCCCTGATGAAATACTCCCGCTGACTACGCGACATTTCCTCCTTGGCATCTGACTGAATCTTGGCTTGGACCGTGGAGACCTCCAGTTCCTTGTGGAGCAGATCAGCGACCAGACGTAAACGTTCATTAGGTTCTATGGTTTCAAGGATTTTTTGCGATTCCGATATTTTCAAGCGCAAATTGGATCCAACCAGATCGGCCAATCTCCCCGGCTCCTCAATATTATTGATAATCATCATTAAATCTGAGGAAAGAATACCGCGCAGCGACATAATCTTTTCCGTCTGCTCTCGCACGGTGCGCATCAGTGCCTCGATTTCCACCGTAATCTCACCGGGTTCGGGTTCTTCGATCAAATCGACCTCGACCCGATAAAACGGTTTATCTTGAAGAATGGTGCGGATACGAGCCTTGGCGAGCGCCTGAACCAGGACTTTCAGCCGACCGTCGGGCAGTTTAAGTGTCCGCATGATCATGGACACCATACCCACTCTGTAGAGGTCTTTCTCTTCCGGCTCATCTTTGGTCGGGTCTTTCTGCGTCACCAGCATTAACAGCTTGTTGTTGCTCAGGCCATCGTTCACAGCGTCAATGGAACCAGACCGACCGACAAACAGCGGAATAATCATATAATTAAAGACGACAACATCTCGAACCGCCATCATGGGCAGAGAATCGGGGATTTCCAGATCCTGCGCATGTTCCCCGAAGTCTCCCATGCTGGTCGATAAAGAATCATCAAACTCCACGTTTTTCCTCCTTGAAATGGCCATAAATGCCTCTATTTCCACTGAGCGGTTTCTCGACAGTAAACACAACCCAATCCGAAGTCAAGGCGATGGCAGCCCCTTGGCGACAAAGAATATTTTCCTTGAATAATTGCCAGCGGCTCAATATAGAAGATCAGTTATTCTTCTCCCTGTCTCCACAGTCCAGGAGCCGCACATGCTGACCATGGATTCCTTTTTCGACTTGAGTGACTGCCCGTTTGCAGATCTTTTCAACGGCTGCGTCTACCCGTGGGAACCGTTAAAAAAACTCAAAGATCATATGACCCTTTACACGACCCCGGCCTTTCAGCACCTTTGTCTGGCCGACGGTGTTCCCCTGCCCAGTCCGTACATTTTTCTCAACGGCAAATTGCGCAACGCCAGAGAATGCATCATCAGTTATGGCGACATCACCAGGGGCGGACTTACTGTCTGGGAAAATGGTCAGATTCTGGAGGGCGCCTCGGTGATCATGGCCGGAGCGGTTCTGATGGGGAGGAACATCAATATCGGCAAGGGGGTGCTCATCGAATCAGGAGCCCTGATCAAGGCGCCGGCCATCATTGGCGATTATTCTGAAATCCGGCAGGGAGCCTATCTCCGCGGTCATTGCCTGATCGGTAGACGATGCGTCGTCGGCCACACCACGGAATGCAAGCACTCCATCTTTTTCAATGACGCCAAAGCCGGACACTTTGCCTATCTGGGCGATTCGATCCTTGGGAACAACGTCAATCTGGGCGCTGGAACAAAATGTGCCAACCTGCGTTTTCTTCCGGGCAACGTTGTGGTAAAAACACCTGTCGGCTCTCTGGACAGCGGTCTTCGTAAACTCGGAGCCATCATGGGCGACAATACCCAAACCGGCTGCAATGCCGTCACCAGTCCCGGAACACTCATGAAGCCTGACTGTATTCTCATGCCCAACACGACCGCAGCCGCCGGACTCTATATGCAGAAAACCGTGATCCGTTGAGATCCAGCAGTGTTTTTCATTTGCTGGTGCAAGGATGACGATCTACTCAGCAGCCTGGATTCTGACCATTCACAGGGTACGTGCAAAAGACTCCATGACTTGGAGGCTCAAACCCTTTTCCAGCGATACATAAACGCCTGGATCCGTAAGCGTTCGTCCGTACGTCAGGTTCGTTGTGCATATCTGTTCGATTAAAGCTGACTTTATCGGACGGTTACGGGCAATGAAAATGGTGTGCTGCCGAATGCCCCGAAGGGCGGCTGGAGAAAGGTATTGTCAACGATTCCGCTGCAATTATTAGATGAGTACAGCAGGATATATCCAGAAGAAGAGTCAAACCGTCACAAATTCAGGTCAGAAAAAAATTTCTTTCCCGGACTGGCATTATCAACGGCAATCTGATCGCCCGTCTATGAAGTGCTGGTGAGCAAGCCCTTTGCTATAACGGCAGTTCACCTTGACCTGCATACTCATACAAAGCAAAAAAAAAGGCGAACAAAATGCCTATGGTGAAAAAAATGCGGAACAGCCTGTCCCAGGGCAACCAGACACCGCCGTATGCTCGTCGAAAAATCACAGCGATAATATAGGTGAAGCCTAGTGCATAGGGAACAGTGAGCATCAACTGATACAGTGTCCCCATAACAGTACTCCCCACCTCATCCCCCACCCGCAGGTGAAAAAGGAGGTAGGCCAGGCCTGTCAACATCAATGAAATCTTTTCCCGTAACGTACTCATATGAACACAACCACCGCCTGTATCTTTCCTGAAACATTTCCCGAGGAAGAATTCCTGTTTCCCCTTGTACAGGTTTTCGAAGTCCTCGTCTACCTGCAACCAGTTGAAAACGGCCCTCATTCAGCGCAAGATACGCCTTTCGTCCAGGAACTTCGCCACAGCAAAAAGCTCCAGGCATACACGCCACTCCCACTTGGCGACCAACGTGAGCACTTCCTTACCCTGGCAAAAGATATTGCCACGCGAGGTCATGCGTACATCAATCAACTCACCATGCTCACCCTGGCAGAAATACATCAGCAGAAATCCGTGGAAAGCAGGCATTCAATCATTACCGCTCTTCTGCACGGCAACGATGATCACCAGGAAGACAAGGAGCAAGCCCTCCTCTGGCAGGCCCGCTTGATCCTCAACCTTGCGGAGACATGGGATCAAGAGCAGAGGGCTGTTGAAAAAGGACTGCAGACCATCGACAGACGGCAAAAGGCTCTTCTGGCCGAACTACGCGAAGAAACAGAAACTCTTTTCTCAGAGGGTACCCAACCCATCGTCCGGGAATTGGATGCAACCCTGCGTTATCGTCTCAGGGCCTGGAGTCGCCTGTTTTTCCATCATCCATCCTCCAGGCCACCCGAATTGCTGGTGACCAGGCATGAGGAGGCGATGACCAGACTGCAGGACATGTACGAGAAAAATCACGACCGTGCCTCTCAACAGCTTGCTATCCTGGATCTGCCCCTTGCACCCCGGTCGTGGCCCATGGAGCCAGCGATTCCAGGGCAACTCTACGAGGGCTGCCCGCAATTGCGCTCATTCCTGAGTGCATTGTTGGCAAGCACCCATGAACTGCAAAAACACAACGAGGCAGTGGCAAAGCACGACAAGCAGAATCTTGAGCAGCAATGGCAACAACAATGTGAAAGGCAGTTTCCCGCCAGGGACTACGGGCGATGTCGGCTTGAACTTTCTGTTTTTCCCGGGATCTCTCCCCGATGCCTGTTCATGGAAAGCTTTGCAGGAGAAGCGCCCTCAAAAAAACCTGGAACGCCAGGAGCAGGGCCGAAAACCATCGTTGGTTTTCTCAGGATATAAAAAACATCAGCCCCCTTCTCTCAAACGGTTGGAAAAATGTCTTTATCTCACTTGTCCCGAATAGGTACGGTCGAGCAAGGATTGCCAGCACCCTTTCCTCATACGGACGCGATTAGCCAAGCTTGAGGGTTCGAGGTTCCAGCGAGTTGCCACGTCTGGATAAATCCGGAACACCTGTGCCCGCGGAGCCTAGGAAAGCTGGGCAAATCCGCGGTTTCCTCCCCCGCGGTTACGTTCAGGGCCGAGAAAATGCTCCAGCGAAAGGATGTATTCCGTCCATTGACGCGGTACCTCATCAATTTCGACCCCGATGTTCTTACTCAAACGGCCAATTTTTTCCCATCGGGGCTTGACCTTGAACTTGAAATACTTTTCACCCTGAGAAGCGACCACTGTATACGTCGTTGTCCTTGTTCCCAATCGTTTTGGAATCCGCGTCAGACACAGGCCAGCCTGGGAAACATCCCGGACCGCCCCCGAGCAGCAACCGATTCCATCAGAAACGTCGTACTGCATACCTTGAATGAAAATTCTTGGATATTTTCGTTTTTCCATGCTGACATCCATCGTCCGCCGGTTGTTCACCGGTTGCCTTTTCCGGTTTGCAGCGAAACACACCTCTACAGCGAAACCTTACCCTCCACCGGGCCTGTGCAATCATAAACACCCCCTACATCATCAAGCTCAGGTGACATTTTCCTCGCACTCTTCACGGTAAGGATTAATGGTCATCACCGGACAGCAGGCGGTCTTGACCACTTTTTCGGCAACGCTGCCAAACATGATCCGCTCGAGTCCCTTGTATCCATGCGTTCCCATGATGATCATCTGAATTTTCTTCCGGGCTGCATACTTCAGAATTTCTTCGGCAATATCACCGGACACCACCTTGCTGGTCACAGCGGGTACACCGGCTGTTTTCAGCATCTCGCCGTATTCTTCAACAAAGGCTTCCATCTGCTGCTGCGCCGAGGCAAACAACTCCTCTTCGAGATTGGGCAGATTGACGGGGGGCACAAAAAAACCGCTGTAATCTTCAAAATTCTGCACTACAAAAACCAGATGTAGTTCCGCCTTGAAAGAACCGGCCACATAGGCGGCTGCCTTGACGATCTTACCGGCATTGTCGGAAAAATCAATAGGGGTAAGAATACTCCTGACTGGCTGCATAAATGACCTCCTTGAAGATGGCCTGAATCCGTGACGGCTGGACGCTTATCTTGGATATATCTTGCTGTACTCAGATTATAAGTGCAGTAGAATCCCTGACTATAAAACCTTCACCAGCCGACCTTCGGGGCGTCCGTCCGCACGCCATCTATATTGCCCGTACCCGTCCGATAAAGTCTCCATTAATCGAAAAGGCACAGACAATACAGCTGACGCACGGACGAACGCTCACGGATCCAAGGATATGGGGCACCTGAAAATAATTTCCAACAATTTATTTAAAAGATATACCTTTTCCCAAATATTGCCAATAGTGATTATGACAGGACGGATGTTTCATTTCTCTCGGGACCGGTAACCGACAAAGCGGTTGACCCGATTGATCAAGGAACCTATATTCATTACTGTTGTCTTGGTATCGGACTCAGGCTCACCCGCAACCTCGCGGTACCCTGAATCCGTGACAGCTGGACTCTTTTTTGAATATATCTTACTGTAATCACAGTGCAATTGCAGTTGAACTCTTGACAATACCCTTCACCAGCCGCCCTTCGGGGCATTCGTCCGCACGGACGAACGCTCACGGATTCAGGTCTTTTTTTACAGGTTATATTAACGTCATGGAATATACGCCAAAATGGATCGCCTGGGAGATAACCCGCCGCTGTAATCTCCATTGTGTCCATTGCCGCTCCTCTTCCGACCTCGAGGTTGCCGATCATCCCGATTTCTCCTTTGGTGAGGCCAAACGGATACTGGAGGAAATCCGCAGCTACGCCAATCCAGTCATGGTTCTTTCCGGCGGGGAGCCTTTGCTGCGGCCTGATGTCTTTGATATCGCCGCCCACGGCACCTCCCTTGGATTGCGGATGTGCCTGGCGACCAATGGCTCTTTAGTCACGGAAACAACCTGCAAACTCATCAAGGAATCGGGCATTAAAATGGTTTCTCTCAGTCTGGACGGATCAACTGCCGCTGTCCATGACAACTTCCGCAGCCAGCCCGGAGCCTATGCCGGCGTCATGAACGCCATTCGTCTTTTCAACGAAAACAAGATCGATTTCCTCATCAACTCCTCCTTTACCAAGCGCAATCAGGGTGAAGCGGCCAGAATATACCCGCTGGTCAAATCCCTGGGGGCTACGGCCTGGTATCTGTTTATGATCGTCCCCACCGGCCGCGGCGAGGAAATCATGGAAGAATTAATCCCCGCCGATGAGTACGAAAACATACTCAACTGGCATTACGAGATGGAAAAAGAGGAACACGAACTTCTGGTTCGTCCCACCTGCGCACCTCAGTATTACCGGATCGTTCTGCAGCGATCCAAACAGGAGGGCGAACGTTTTCGGCGGCGCAGTCTGAAATTCTCCACCGGCGGCTCCAAGGGCTGCCTCGCAGGCCAGTTGATCTGCTTGATTGATGTTGACGGCAATGTCCTGCCCTGCAGTTATTTCCCCTTGGCCGCCGGTAACATCCGCACCCGGTCATTTCGCGACATCTGGGAACAATCCGACCTGTTCCTGAACCTTCGTACTTTTGCCGATTATGGAGGCAGTTGCGGCCGCTGTGAATATGTCAATGTCTGCGGTGGCTGTAGAGCCCGAGCCTATGCCGTGACCGGTGACTATATGGCGGCCGAGCCTTTCTGCACTTACCAGCCCGGACGCTGAGGAATGATTCCGCTGACCTCACGGTATCGGAAGAATACAGCACCGGCCGGAGGCACTGTCACCCGTGCCAGACCAGTCGGATTCCATCCACATTCAACCTGCAAAGAGCGATGAACGATACTTTTCTCAAGGCCTGTCGAGGCGAACAAACCCCCTACACTCCTGTCTGGTTTATGCGGCAGGCTGGCAGATATCTGCCTGAATACCAGAAAATACGCAGTAAAGTCAGCTTTCTGGAGCTATGCAAAAGACCTGAACTGTGCACGGAAGTTACCCTGCAGCCCGTTGATATTTTCGGCTTCGACGCCGCCATTCTCTTCTCAGACATCCTCATTCCCATGGAGGCCATGGGTCTCGCCCTGGAATTTCACGAAGGGCGAGGGCCGGTCTTTCCCCAGCCTGTCCGTGACCGACAAGCGGTGGACGCCCTGGTGGTTCCCGATCCTAAGGAGAGAGTTCCCTTTGTCATGGAAACCATCCGTCTGCTGCGCCGGGCATTGCAAGTGCCGCTGATCGGTTTTGCCGGTGCCCCCTTCACCCTGGCCACCTATCTGATCGAGGGCGGCAGTTCCCGGGTCTTCCTCCACACCAAAAAAATGATGTTCCAGGAACCGGAACTCTACCATGATCTGCTCGAAAAAATCACCGCCTGCACCAGCAGCTATCTGCAGGCACAGGCAAGAGCAGGGGCGCAGGCCCTGCAACTCTTCGATTCCTGGGCCGGCATTCTTGCTCCGTGCGATTATGAGCAGTTCGCCCTGCCCTATGTCCAGTCGATCATTGCCGACCTGCGTGCCATGACAGACATTCCCCTGATCTATTTTGCTAACAATGGGGCCACCCTGACTGGAATGACGGTGACCGCGGGCGCTGACGTGCTGGGGTTTGACTGGCGACTCCCCATCGGTGAGGCCATCCAGCGGGCGGGAGACCATGCTGTGCAGGGCAACCTCGATCCTCTGGCTCTTTTTCTACCAGCGGACCGCCTGGAACAGCGGGTCAAAGGCATGTTGTCGGAAGCCAGAGCCGCCCGGGGCTATATTTTTAACCTTGGCCATGGTATTCAGCCGGAAACCCCTCCAGATCAGGTCCGTATCGTGGTCGACGCTGTTCATCGCCACAGCGGCAGATAAGTCGTAACCGCTTACCTGCACATCATTTTTGCACCGTCGCCACTGCCTCCATCAAGGAGGCTCAAACGGACAGCACCATGTCTCGACAAACCCAAGAGATCTGTGACCGCTGCCAATGAGGTTAGGAACATGGCCAACTGCACAGGTGCACCCACCAGTGATGGGTTACGATAAGCCTGTATCCGTGAGTATTCGTCCGTGCGTCAGATGTATTGTCTGTGACCGTTCGATGAAAGGACACTTTATCGAAAGGTTACCGACAATGAAGATGGCGTGCGGACGGACGCCCTGAAGGGCGGCTGGGGAAGGGTATTATCAAGGATCCCGCTTCATTTATAATTTGAGTACAGCAAGATATATCCAATACAAGGGTCCAGCCGTCACGGATTCAGGATAAAGTGATGTCCCGTCCTGTCCCGTTCGCCACAAAGGTGCCAGTATGCGAATCCCTTCGCTTGCCCAGTCGCTGCAACTGATGGATCAGTACGGCATGCTGGTCAATATCCGTCATCACTCCCTGGTTGTCGCCCGCCTGGTCGACCGTATTCACGCCGGGTTGTGCGCAACCGCCCCGGATCGTCACCAGTGCGACCGCAACCTGGTCGTTACCGGGGCGCTCTTGCATGATATTGCCAAAACTCCTTGTCTGCGCGACAATCGGGACCATGCCAAGGTGGGCGCTGATATCTGCCGGCAAGAAGGTTTTGCGGAAATTGCCGTCATCGTCGCGGAACATGTCATTCTCGGTCAATTCGAACCACAACGCTATCAAAACGGGACCTTTAATGCCCGAGAAATTGTTTATTATGCTGACAAGCGGGTCCGCCATCATCTGGTGGTGGACCTGAACGAACGTCTGCAGTACATTCTGGACCATTACGGTCGTGGCAATGCGACACGGGAAACTCGGATCCGTGAAAATTTCGACAGGTGTTTCACCCTTGAACGTTACCTGTTCCAGTGGTTGCCCTTTCCCCCGGGTGAACTCGGTGCTTTTTCAGCACCAGTATCTCCCGGCCTGGCATGCGAAGAATCCATCAGGCCGTGAGAGAACAAAAGCACGCATCTCCATCTGGTCAAAATCATTCCCAATGCTTGACAGGTCAACTCCGACGGGTATACTCGAACATATAAGGACATGTGAATATTGGAGGTCCCCTCCATAATGCTCATAAATTCAGGAGCCGACATGACGCCCTCCCGCCCAACCGCCCTGTCACTCTGCATCTTTTTTCTGCTCACCCTGACCATCGGACCATCCTGGAGCAGTACCCCACCCCTGGCAGCGAACGATCCAGCCATTCCTGCTGATCAGGGACGATTCATCCGCATGGCTGATAATTTTTTCATTGTCTATGATCCGTCCACCACCATGGCAACGCCATACAAAGACACCGGCCTGACTCGGTTGGAGGCTTCTCAAATCATCCTGCGCAAGAGCAACGCATCCCTGCCTGACTTAAGATGGCAGGCCGGGCTGTATCCGCACTGGAAAGGCGGCCTGTGGCTGCATGGTTCTCCCATGGCCTTTAAACCCTATTATCGGCTGCAAAATTACGAAAAAGATGCCTTTGCCAGGGCTATCGAGCAATTGCCGGTAACGCCGCAAAGCCCCCCCATGCTCCAGACCGGCTTGATGAAACTGGAACATCTCCTTGGTCTCTCGGGGCGAACTGAAATTTTCCTGTTCTCTGATGGCAAGGATTCCACCTTCGCCGGCCTGGAACCACATCCACTGGATCAGGCCAGAATGCTGGCCGCCCGATATGATATCTGCCTGAATATTATCTCCAGTGCCGTTGAGGAAGAGGCCCGTTCTTTGCTCGAACAGATCGCCTCAGTCAACTCGTGCTCACAGGTCATCGATTTCGATACCGTTTTTGAAAGACCGGAACACCTGCTGGGAAAACTCTATATGTACACAGCGGCAAACGGATTCGACAACGTGCTTTTCGATTTTGACAAATCCGACATCAGACCTGAATTCAATGCCCAACTGGACAGGCTGGGACACCTGCTTCGCACAAACCCCAACCTGTATGTGGTTCTTTCCGGATTCACCGATTCCATCGGCACCGAGGCCTATAATATCGGGCTCTCCCAACGCCGGGCTGAAAGTGTTCGCGCCTATCTGGAAAGGAACTTTGGCATCAGCCGTGATAACATGCTCCTCTACTGGTACGGGTATGCCAACCCGGTTGCCTCCAATGACACGGCAGAGGGCCGGCAGCAAAATCGTCGCGTGACCATTGTTCTTCGCGGTGAGAGATAGCCGGATGTGCAGAGGAGAGACGGAAAGCGAGGATCAACCCATGCAAACACAAACCTGGATCCGAAAGCATTCGTCCGTGCGTCAGCTGTATTGCCTGTGATTTCCCGATTAAAACAACCATTATCGGACATTTACGGGCAATGAAGATGAAGTACGGACGGATGCCCCAAAGGGCGGCTGGTGAAAGGTATCGTCAAGGATTCCGCTGTAATTATAATATGAATACAGCAAGATATATCCAAAACAAGCGTCCAGCCGTCACGGATTCAGGACAAAAGGAGCGGGTATGCATATTTCTTTTCACGGAGCAGCCGGTAATGTCACCGGTTCCTGTTTTCTGATCGAATGTCGAGGCAAGCGGGTCCTTATTGATTGCGGCCTGTACCAAGGCAAGCGGGAGTTGGAGGAAGACAACCGCAACGATTTTGGTTTTGATCCGGCAGCCATCGATTATCTGCTCCTGACCCACGCCCATCTCGACCATTGCGGCCGTATCCCCTTGCTGAGCAAGTGGGGGTTCACAGGCAAGATCATTACCACGGCGGCAACTCGTGAACTGGCCAGACTGGTCATGCTGGATTCAGCTCGCATCCAGGAAGAGGAAGCCAGATACCGTAATTACAAGGCAAGCAAAAAAAAAGACCGAGGCGAACCGGTTGAGCCCCTCTATGATACCCTTGATGCTCTCAACTGTCTGGACAATTTCAGCGGCACCGTTGATTTCATGACAGCCCACGATCTCTGTCCCGGCATTCGTGCCAGCTTTTTCAATGCCGGCCATATTCTCGGTTCAGCCGGCATTCTTCTGGAACTCGAGGATACCGGTCGGCGAAGCCGGGTACTGTTTTCCGGTGACCTCGGCTATGACGATCGAGCGCTTCTTCCCGACCCAGCCCCTCCGCCCCATGCTGATACCGTGATCATGGAGACCACCTACGGCAACCGGGAGCATAAGCGGCTGGACCCTTCGCTCGATGAACTGTATCAGGCCATCAACACGACCGTAGCCCGAAGAGGAAATGTGCTTATTCCCAGCTTTGCTCTGGAGCGAGCCCAGGAAATCCTTTATTATCTCCGCGAGGGCATCGAAAAAGGCCTGCTGGATCGTAACCTGCCGGTCTATCTCGACTCTCCCATGGCCATTTCCGCCACCCAGATTTTCCTCCGTCATCGAGAGTGCTTTGATGAGGAGACCTGGGAGGTCATTTCATCGGGTCGCGACCCTTTTGCTCTCCCCGGTTTACACATGGTCCGCGATGCCGCCGAATCCATGGCCTTAAAGCAGGCCCGCGGTGCGGTTATCATTGCCGGCAGCGGCATGTGCACCGGCGGCAGGATTCGCCACCACCTGCGCCACAACCTGTGGCGCCCGGAATCATCGGTTATCTTCGTCGGCTTTGCCGCGAACGGCACCTTGGCTCGACGCATCATCAACGGCCATGATGAGGTTCGTATATTCCAGGAGGAGGTCGAGGTCAACGCTGAAGTGTACACCATCGGTGGTTTTTCCGCCCACGCCGATCAACGGGAATTGCTCAACTGGCATGCCCGAACCGGAGGTCCCGAACAGACCTTTCTCGTCCACGGCGAGGAGATCGCCCGTCAGTCCTTTGCCGCCCTTCTCACCAACACTGAGGTCCACTTGCCCACACTGCACCAGAAATTTGCCCTCTGATCCGGACTCGTTCATCCGAGACAACCGGCCTTGGCCCTCGGAAACGCTCTGCAGTAAACAGACAGCGACATTTCCGTTTAACCGGAGGGCTGGACCATATCACCTGACCCTTGAATCCGTGACGGCTGGGCTCTTGTTCGGGTTCAATTTTTTCTGTAATCAGCATTTGCCATGGTTCCGTTTTCTGCCGGTACGCTGATACAAAGTGCCTCCCTGCTCATCAGCTGAATGGGATTGCCGGCGCTGCAAGCAGGCTCGGACCAGCACACTCTGAACATAAGGAGGAGAGCAGTCATGATTCACCCAAAGCTCGTCTTAATCCCTTTCCTTGGCGCCGCTATAATGGCCGCACTCATTCTCGCGGGTTCGGCAGCGTTTGCTCAGGCCGATCCGACCGAAACTGCCCGGCAGGAAATGGTCCGAACCCAGATCGCCGGCCGCGATATCCACGACCCTTTGGTGCTGGCGGCCATGCGTAATACCAAACGACACCTGTTCGTACCGGAAGCGCAGCAACGTCATGCCTACGAGGATCGCCCCCTGGCCATTGGTCACGGTCAGACCATTTCTCAGCCCTATATCGTGGCCTTGATGACAGAGTTGGTTCGCCCCCGGGCTGATGCCAGGGTGTTGGAAATAGGTTCAGGCTCCGGTTATCAGGCAGCGGTGCTGGCGGAAATCGTCGCCCAGGTCTACACCATCGAAATCATCCCCCCCCTTGCCAAGTGGGCCGCGGAGCGCCTCGAACTGGCTGGGTACACCAATGTCTCCGTGCAACATGGCGACGGGTATTACGGCTGGGAGGAACACGCCCCATTTGACGCCATCGTAGTAACCGCGGCGGCACCGCACATTCCGCCGCCGCTCATTGCCCAACTCAAGGATGGCGGCCGGATGATTATCCCGGTCGGCTCCCCTTTCCGGACCCAGCAACTGGTCCTGGTGGAAAAAGAGGGTGACCATATTACCACCCGTAATATGCTGCCGGTTCGTTTTGTGCCGTTCACCCGGGCTGTTGAACAGACCGAACATTAACCTTGCCGCCATGTCGGCACTTTCCGTCGCGTTCATTTCCTTCCTGCTCCTGGCACTGCAGATTGTCTGGATGCAGGCGCTTGGCTATGCCCAGGGACATCATCTTGCCTATGTGGTGCTTTCCATCGCTCTGCTCGGCTTTGGTGCCGGCGGTTCGGTTCTGACTCTGTGGTCCAGACCAGCCAGCCTCAAAAGGCTGTTTGCCCCCTGCCTGCTGCTCTGCGCCCTGGCCACCGCTCTAGTTCCCCAATTGGCTCACCCCCTGCTCATGGGCCTGGAAGTGGACCTGCTCCATGTCGACCACAGCCAATGGCTACGCCTGGTGATACTGGGTGGGGTCATGTTTCTTCCATTTTTTCTTGGTGCAGCCTCTCTCACGATCGCTTTTTCACTGGGGGCGGGCACGATCGGACCTTTGTATGCCGCCAACCTGGCAGGCTCTGCGGTCGGCGCTGTCGCCTCCCTTGGTCTCCTGCATTTTGCCCTTCCGGAACAGGTCATGCCATGGTTGGCCTGGATTGCTCTGCTGGCGGCATTGCCGGCTCGTCCCGGAAAAGCAGTCTTTTTCCTGACCATGCTGGCAGTGGGAGTAGCCCTTGCCTTATCCCCTCCTCTCCCCCGCTCACCATACAAGGCCTTGAGCTATGCCCTCCAGTTACCCGGAGTTGAACGGCAAGGTCCCCTGCCACATCCACTGGGGCGGGTGGACATTGCTCAATCCTCTGTGCTGCGTTTTGCGCCTGATCTCAGCCTGTATTATACCGGTCCCGTACCAGCTCCACCCCACCTCTTCATCGACGGCGAGGCCGCCGGTCATCTGCTCAATCCAGCTGATCCCGCCGCACTGATCCTGGCGGAAACACCCCGCGCCCTGGCTTTTGCAGCCGGACCAGTCCATACCCTGCTCTGTCTGGCTCCCGGAGGTACTCCTTTCCTCAACCTCGCCACCGCTCAAGGCGCACAGACCGTTGCCGTTGAACCGCATCCCCGGATCACGACTCTCATCACCCCCTTGATTGTTGCTGATCGCACCCGTCTCAAACAATCTGACCCCCGTCTGTTTCTGGCCCAGGCCGACCTGCCCCCCCTGGACCTGATCCTCTTCCCGGACCGCGGCATGTTCGGAGGCCCTACCGGTCTGCAGACCCTGGGTGAAGACACGCTCTTTACCGTGGAAGCGATCTCCAGTGCTCTGCGGATGCTGACTCCGACCGGTCGCCTGGCTTTCAACGTCTGGCTGGATGAGCCCCTGCGCCATGCACCCCGCATGGTGCATCTCATTGTCCAATCTCTGCGTGCAACAGGGATCGAACAGCCGGAAGACCATGTGACGATTATTCGCGGATGGGGCTCACTGTCCATCCTTGCCGACCGGCAACCATTATCTTTAGAAACTCTCGAGGCTGTCATCCATTTTGCCGAGGCCAAGGGCTTTGACGTGCTCTGGCCGCCTGGGTCTGGGGAGCGCCGGCACGGCAGGGCTGGCGATTCTCTCGAGTCAATGCTGGCACAACTCCTCAGTGGCCACCCTGAAAACCTGCTCCGCACCTATCCCTTCGACATTCGCGCCCCTACGGATGACCGCCCGTTTTTTCATCAGTTTCTTCGCCTGGGCACCTATGATGCTGATCTTGATTTTCTCAGTATCAGTGAAAGGGGGCCGATTTTTCTCCTGGCCCTGCTGCTGCTCCTGTTCATAGCGGTTGTCCTGGTGGTTTTTGCTCCTTTGTGGCCCCTGCGCGCCTCGTTGTCCCGTGCCCCATTCACCCTGCTCTATTTCGCCGGTCTCGGGGCCGGGTTCATGATTTTTGAAGTAGCGCTTATTCAGCGCTTCACCCTTCTGTGGGGTAGTCCGGTCACCAGTGCGGCCCTGGTGATCACAGCATTGCTCTGCGGCATGAGTGTCGGCAGCTGGTATAGTCGCAGGTTACCAGCCAGACCGGTCGTGCTCATGGGACTTGCCCTCGGCATTGCTACCCTGCAAGTACTGATGCCGATGATCCTGACCCCGATCATCACCTTCCTGCTTGCTACCGAAACGGTCATCCGCATCGGCGGGGGCATGGCTGTTCTGGTCCTCGCCGCTCTTCCCCTGGGCCTACCTTTTCCTCTGGGCATCCGCCTGCTGAACCGGGATACCCCGGGACAGATTCCCTGGGCCTGCGGTATCGACAGTGCCTTGGCTGTACTCGCAGCTCCGGCTGCAGCGCTGCTTGCCTTGCATGCCGGCTATTCAAGTCTTGCCATCGCCGCCACCCTCGCCTACCTGCTCGCCGCCCTGGGCGCTTTTTCCTTTATTTTTCGACCAAAAAGCAACAGATGATGATCCATTCGTGCACGATATTGGCACGTACCCCTATTTTGAATTCAGGGAGAAACCAGCCATCATAGATCTCCAGGCGACGCGGACAACCAATCACGGAAGCAGCGCTTCTGGTGTTGTGGTGTTCATTGCAGACGGTACTCCCCTTTCATTTCCTCATAAACCAGGGTTGAGACCTGTCTGATTACATTACCGCGGCTGAGCATCCAGCTTCCATAATCGGCTGGACGGGAACTGCGCTCAATAATGCCTACCACGGCATAGGGATAGCGGCGGCCATTGCTGTCACGGAGAACAAGAATACCCATATCACCGCAGAGATGCGCCGTTGTCCCGGTTTTATTGTAGACCAGGGTTCCCTGGGGAATGGGCGTATTGGTGTAGAGTCTGCTCCGAGCCGGCAAGGACATCAAACGGCGAATTTCCTTGCTGTACGGTACTTCGTCATTCCAGATAGCCCGCAGAAAGCGGATGTAATCAGAGGGCAGAGCTTTGTTTTTATAGGTTCTGCCTCCGGGAGGAATATACTCGACAATACTGGTGTTTTTGAAAATATGACCGTACTGATTGCGCAAAATCCCATCAACCCGGGCCGGTCCGCCGGCGGCTTTCATAACCCAGTTAGTGGCAGGATTGTTGCTGCGTTGAATCATGGCCTCCATATTGGCCCGACTCTGAGGACCATACCGCAAACTGCCTTCCTGGACCTGATGAAAAAAAGCCAGGGCGACAAAAGGCTTGATCATGCTCGCCGCCTGAAAAAATCGGTCGCCGTTGATCTGCACCACGCTTTCATCCCGGGTCAGATCATAAACCATCCAACCGGTGGCTTCGTCGCTCGAAATCACTCCTTTCCGCCGCAGGTCCTTGATAAACGCATCGATCTGCTGCTCGAGTCTTCGATTGGTGGAACGGGTGGATACAGCTGTTCTCCTGACGTTATCCGGCGCTCTTTTCACCACATCCGGGGACAATCGGACTACGGCCTGTCTCGGTTGAGCCTGCGGTGAGATCTTGGCCACTTTTGCCTCCGGTGGCGGGTTTGAGGCAACCTCGACGGATGGGAGCTCAGAATCGGAACCATCATCAAGAAACGAGGCTTCACCAAACACCACGGGATTGTTGTTTTCCCGAGCGATGGACGTTTGGATTTTTTTCCTTTGCAGTAGAGAACCATGTTTCCGAGCCACGGAAAGAGTCGATTCCCTGTCGCCCCGTCGCCGATAGATCAGCGTGTACCGCTCAGATCCTGTTTCTTCGATAAACAGATCCTTGCCCACTTCCTGGCCGAGAAACTGGTACACTTCGCCATAGACCTTTTTCAAGGCATCAAGATTGGGGCCCTGGCCGTAGCTGACGTTGTATAACCGGAAATACCCCCGCGTTGCCGTGACATAACACTCGGCAAGCCCGGCTTTACGAAGCGCCTCATTATGCTGCACTGCCAACTGAGCCGACTCCAGTGCACTACCATCCAGGTGGTAGACGACCCCGTATTCCCTTCCCTCCCGACCGACAATACGCAAACGGTTTCCCACTTCTGGTCCTAAAATCTCCTCAAGTTCCTGCTGATAATCAAGGATTGTTTCCAGATTCCGATCCCACAAATAGACCAGATCATAACCGGAATCACGGGCAAGAAGACTCCCCGGGCAATGGACAAGCATAACCAGTACACAAATAATTCGAAACATGCCGTCAACTCTGGAGGCTATTGTGGAATAGGAAAAAAGAAACAAATCTTCTTTTTCATTCACTCACGAAAAGATTCCCGCTTCAAGGGACCAGCAGTTTGCATCAAACCCCTCTGCTTGAGGCACGGGAAATACTTTTAACTCTAAATCTACCGTAACAATCCCGGCAGGAAAAGATTTTTTCATCCAAACCGAGCATGCCGACATTGATTCTTCGCAACGATACCGGGACCCCCTCCCTGCTCTTCAAGACCGACCATCGGGCATAAATCCATTTTTCCACAATTATTCAGGTGAGATACGCAATCACACCATGCATTGTTCGGTCAGAAGGGCACAGCCCTGCCCTTACGTTCCCCGGATGAAAAAATCTGCGCGGCTCAGCCAAACGGCTGCCGCTCAGGGTTGAGATAGTGTGATGGTGGACGGATACCACTTCTTGGTGAAATCCTGGATTCGTCAACGTCTGCTCAGGTGACAGCGAATTTCAATACCAGGATATGCGAGCTGAAAAGAGAACGGGTATCCACCAAACAGCAGGTAATTAGTGCCTGAACTAAAACTCAAAAACAACAATAAATCAAGTTGTTGTCACCATGCTCCAGACATGAAGAAAATGAGAGCATGAATAACGACGAGAGCCGTTAATAGTGTAACATATTGATTACTATG
>NZ_JAFFQC010000270.1 GCF_016918545.1 Desulfobulbus alkaliphilus
GAACTGGGCCACGATGAGGGCGATCATGATCACCATGTTGCCCAGGATGGCCATCTGCAGGTCGGGGCTGGAAGCCACGGCAAAGGCCGTCACGGCCGTGATGGCCAGGCCGGCGGTCATCCACATGTAGACCTGGCGCATATAGATGGAAACGGCGCTCACAGCGCTTTGTGCAATGGTACGAGCAGTCATGTTTTTCCTCCAGGATTTGGCCGCGCGGCATGCACGGCCGTACTTTCATTCCTTGCTTAACATATAGGGATATGGCGCGTAAAAGCAAGTCCCGGGCCGTCGGGGCAGCCCTTCCCTTGCCGCTCCCCCCGGCACATGCTACCGTGCGCCTGTCGCACCGGCATGGTGCGGCAGATCATCAAGGAGAACCCTTCATGAAGACATTCACTCTCTTCACCCGTCTGCTGCCCGCCCTGCTGCTGGCC
>NZ_JAFFQC010000271.1 GCF_016918545.1 Desulfobulbus alkaliphilus
GGCGGCAATCAGCGCCATAATGGCCACGAAACCTTCGAGCAGCATGGCACCGTAGCCTACAAAGAGCACATCGTGTTCCCGGCCAATCATCTTGGGCGTGGTTCCGGTGCCGATGGTGGCATGGAAGCCGGAGAGCGCGCCGCAGGCGATGGTAATAAAGATGAAGGGAATGACAGGGCCGCCGACAATGGGGCCGCCGCCTTCAACAAACTTAGTGAAAGGAGGCATGTTGAAGTGCGGCATGACAAAGATGATGCCGATGGCCAGCGCCAGAATGGTGCCCACTTTCAGGAAGGTGGAGAGATAGTCTCGCGGCAGCAGCAGCAGCCAGACGGGGAGAACGGAGGCGATGAAGCCGTAAACCGGAATCAGAATGGACATGGATTTCTTGTCGATATCCAGCCAGCCGAAGATTTCGGGATGGGCGGCGACCATC
>NZ_JAFFQC010000272.1 GCF_016918545.1 Desulfobulbus alkaliphilus
GCCGCATACAGCGTGGTCGTCTTGCCCGAACCCGTGGGGCCGGTGACGAGCACGATGCCGTGCGGCTGGTTGATCAGGTGGTCGAAGCGCGCCAGCGTGCCGGCGCCCATGCCGAGCTTGCCCAGGTCGAGCCGGCCGGCTTCCTTGTCGAGCAGACGCAGCACCGCGCGTTCGCCGTGGCCGGTGGGCAGGGTGCTCACGCGCACGTCAACCGGGCGACCGCCCACGCGCAGCGTGATGCGCCCGTCCTGCGGCAGGCGTTTCTCGGCAATGTCGAGCTGCGCCATGATCTTGATGCGCGAAATCAGCGCGCCGTGCAGCGCTTTCTTCGGGCGCACGACGTCGCGCAGCGTGCCGTCGACACGAAAGCGCACGACGGATGCATTCTCGAACGGCTCGATATGGATGTCCGAGGCGCCTTCGCGCGCGGCCTGCG
>NZ_JAFFQC010000273.1 GCF_016918545.1 Desulfobulbus alkaliphilus
CGATAAGGCCGTGCAGCGGGCCGCCCGGCGCGGCCAGGGCATCCACACGGCGTTGAACGGCGGGGTCTTCCTCCAGCGCGGGCGCGTGGAAGGGCTTGATGCGGGCATCCAGCAGCAGCGGCCCTTCGCAGGACCAGTGCCGCGCGCGGACCACGGCTCCGGTGCCATAGACGTCGGCAGCGGGATCGGAGCGGCTGAAGGCCACCCAGAGGAAATTGTCGAAGTCCGCGGCGCAGAAGGCGGCATCGTCCGCCACGACCACCAGCGGGAAGGCATCGCGCTGCGGCCAGTGGGCCAGACAGGCGGCCAGCTCCTCCATGCGCGGGTCGGTCTCGTTGCGGCCCAGCTCATGACGGGGACCGCGCAGCACCAGGATGCCCGGCCCGGCACAGCGGGCGTCGCCGAAGCCTTCGGGCAGCGGCGGCAGGTCGTGCAC
>NZ_JAFFQC010000274.1 GCF_016918545.1 Desulfobulbus alkaliphilus
GCCTTGCCCACCATGGCGCATTTCTCGTGCTTTCCCGGCGCTCTCGCGCTGTCCGCCTTCCGCCAGCAACGCCTGCTTTCCACCCTCAAGCGCATCGATCCGGACATCGATGGCGTCAGTGCCCAATACCTGCATTTCGTGGCCGCCGACACGCCGCTGTCGGCCGATGAATCCGCCCGTGTGCAAGCGCTGCTGACGTACGGTTCGCCCGCTCCGGCCGATGGCGAGGGCGACCGCTTTGTGGTCATCCCTCGCTTTGGCACGATCTCGCCGGGGGCCAGCAAAGCGACGGAAATCGCGCGCCACTGCGCACTGCCGCAAATCCACCGCATCGAGCGCGGCGTGGAATTCACCATCACGTGCAAGAAGGGCCTCATTCGCAGCCTGACCGGTGCTGCAAAGCATCTGGACGACGCCACCCGCGCCGCCGTGGCCG
>NZ_JAFFQC010000275.1 GCF_016918545.1 Desulfobulbus alkaliphilus
GCTCAGGAACATATCGGAAACGCTCACGGCCTGGTCCAGCAGACCACCGGGATTGTTGCGCAGGTCGAGCACGATGCCCTTGAGGCCGCCGGTCTTGGCGCATTCGCGCGTGGCCTTCTTGAGGGCGTCGCGCAGGTCCTCGTCGGTACGGCCGGAGAAACGGGTGAGGCGGATCCAGTAGTAGCCGTCTTCCAGCGGCTTGGACTTCACGCTGACCAGCGGGATGGCCTCACGCTTGACCCGGATGGTCTTGGGCGACTTGGAGGTGCTGTGCAGGATGCCCAGCTCCACTTCCGTGCCCTTGGGACCACGGATGCGCGAGACCACGTCCTGCAGACTCAGTTCCTGCGTGGGCTGGCCGTTGATGGTCAGGATGATGTCCCCGGACTGCAGGCCGGCACGATAGGCGGGCGTATCCTCGATGGGGGTCACCACG
>NZ_JAFFQC010000276.1 GCF_016918545.1 Desulfobulbus alkaliphilus
GCGAAAACCCGCGGCCGCGACGCGGCGCATCGCTCCAGCCGTTCAACGGCTCCGAAGAGGATGCGCCGTGCGGCGCCATGCGGGCTTCTGTCGAGGTCACACGCCTTCTATAGACCGATCACATCCGTTTCGTGAGAGGCCGTCATGCCGCGTCGTTCCATCCTGCTGTTCGCGGGCGCCTGCATCGCCATCGCCGTGGCGCTGGCCATCATCACCGTCGTGGTGGTCAGCGGTCGTGCGCCCACGTCGGACGGCGCCGAGGTGACGTCGACCGGCCAGCCCCTGGTCGGCGGCGACTTCAAACTGGTCAATCAGGATGGACAACCCGTCGATCAGACGATGCTGAACGGCAAATGGAGCCTGGTCTTCTTCGGCTTCACCTACTGCCCCGAGTTCTGCCCGACCACCCTGGCCGAGCTGGGCGCGGTGCAACAG
>NZ_JAFFQC010000277.1 GCF_016918545.1 Desulfobulbus alkaliphilus
GGATGGACAGAGTGCCGGGGCGGGCCAGGAAGGTCTGGATGGCTTCCGCATCCCGGGGGTCATTGAGATCGCTGCTCAACGAGGCGCCCAGCATGGGCATCATGGCTTCCATGGCCTCGGGACGGGGATCGATATTGTAGGCCAGGACGGCCGTCAGGCCGTGGTCGTGCAGATCCAGCGACAGGTCGGAGATGGCGGCATCCATCATGCTCGGGTCTTCACTGAAGAAGTTGTAGGCATAGTCCAGATCGACCAGGCCTTCCAGGCTCAGGCGGCCCGTCTGGCGCAGGCAGCTTTGACCGGCAGCATCCGGCTTTTCCAGGGTGTCGTCCTGCCACTTGAGGGCGATGCGTTCCTTGCCCGGGATGGCGATCATCCCGCGGAGGGGCTTCGTGGAAAAGTCGCAGGTCAGGCTGCTCTTGAAATGATGGGGGG
>NZ_JAFFQC010000278.1 GCF_016918545.1 Desulfobulbus alkaliphilus
GTCCACGTCCAGGCCCAGGGGCGTGGAGAGGAGCCGGATATGCATGCCCGGCTCCCATACCGCCCCGCTGTCCGTGCGATGGCCCCGCACGCGGGCCACGGCCTGCCAGCTCTCGAAGATGGAATCGGAAAGCAGTTTGTTGGCCCTGGCCTGCGCCTGGGCAGTGGTCTCCAGGTGGGCGGCATCGCGGATCAGGGGCCGGGCAAAGCCCGCCTCAGCGTCACGGGCCGCGGCCTTGATGGCGGGCTGTGCGCCCTCGTGTTCGTCGCCCGTGCCCTGGCCCAGCACTGTCACCTCCGACCAGCGGCGCTGGCAGTTATCCTCCAGGGACAGGTCCTGCACGTTGTTTTTGGTGCCCGTCGTGTCCAGGATCAGCTCAGCGTCCACGGGCCGGCCATAGTCCGGGGCGGCCACTTTCAGCACACCGTCCGGCGT
>NZ_JAFFQC010000279.1 GCF_016918545.1 Desulfobulbus alkaliphilus
CTGGATGACTATACCCAGTTCCAGCCCACGCTTGTGAAGCGGAGCACGGGCGTAACAATACCATTTGGCTCTCTGTCCTCTGGGGAAAAAGTGCTGATGTCATTTGCTTTCTGCGTTTACTAATCGAACGACCGAAGGCAGATATCTACCATCCCAAAAATGATGCTGTTTGACGAAATCGACGCGCCTCTACACCCGTCAATGTCAAGAAATGTTATCCATACGATAACGAATACGTTGGTCGATGGATTTGGAATAAAAGTAATAGCAACTACGCATTCTCCCTCGACCGTTGCGCTAGCCCCTGAGGGTAGTGTTCACGTTATGAATCCGGGGCGTCCCGGCGTGCATGCGAGTTCGAAGGCTGAAGCCTTGAATATACTCACGGTTGGCGTTCCTACGATCGCGATGTCTTTCGATGGTAGGAGGCAAGTG